>JACDDR010000026.1:0-22316 GCA_013816895.1 Bacteroidota bacterium | reverse complement strand
ACGGAGAACATTGTCCGCATGACTCGTGATGATAGAAACGCGTGAACGTAAAAAGATTTTTAACGATGCTGGTGTCCTCATCCATAACAATAAAACCTCCGGAACCCAACATGGTTCCCGTTTGAAAGCCGCCATCGCCAAGACTTTCATAAGTCATTAAACGCGGTTCGCCTTTTGCTGTTTTTAAAATTAATTCGGTTGGAAGAATAGGAACAGAAGAACCCCCTGCCACGACGGCTTTCATTTTTTTACCGTTACGGATACCGCCGCAGTATTCATCGCTGTATATAAATTCTTCAACTGGCACGCCCAACTCAATTTCATAAACGCCAGGTTTGTTAATGTGACCGGATGCGGAAATCAGTTTTGTACCAGTTGATTTGCCGATTCCAATTTTTGCATACTCTTCGCCGCCCATGTTTACAATAGGGCAAACGGCTGCAATGGTCTCCACATTATTTACTACAGTAGGGCAGCCCCATAAGCCTGCAACCGCCGGGAATGGCGGCTTAATGCGTGGATTACCGCGCTTGCCTTCTAAAGATTCGAGTAACGCGGTTTCTTCGCCACAAATGTAAGCGCCGCCACCAACCTGTACATAACAATCGTGAGAGAATTCAGTGCCTAAAATATTTTTTCCTAACAAGCCTGCAGCGTATGCTTCTTCAATTGCTTTCTCAACAATTCGCGCTACATAAAAATATTCGCCGCGAATATAGATGTATGATATTTTAGCGCCCAATGCATAAGAAGAAGTAATCATTCCCTCAATTAAAGCATGGGGAATAACTTCCATCAGATAACGGTCTTTGAATGTACCCGGCTCCGACTCATCTGCGTTACAAACCAAATAACGCGGAACGCCTTCAGGCTTTGCCAAAAAACTCCACTTCAATCCTGTTGGGAATCCTGCTCCACCACGTCCGCGCAGTCCTGATTTTTTTACCTCATCAGTAACCTGGTCAGGTGTCATGGATTTTAAAGCCTTTTCTACCGATGCATATCCGCCAAGAGAACGGTACACTTCCAGTGTATGGATGTTAGGTACTTTATCGTTATGAATTAATAATTTTCTTCCCATTGGGCTAAAAAGTTGTTTATAGTTTCTTTCCTTTAAATGATTCGTTAACACCCCCGCCTAAGCCGCCGTTCATGCAATTGTAAAATAAGCTGTCATTTGATATCTTAATAACGCCATGATAAACGCTACAGCTACTATTTGCATCGAATTGTATCACCGGAGCATTGCTTAAAGTAATCGTGTTTTTCAAATCATCCTGATCCTGACCGATAACAAGGGTACAATCTTTGAGCATTACCGGGCCGGTAACACCACCATTGTAAGTTTGTGATGACCATTTACCTTTATAATTGCCAACATATTTCTGGTTCCATTTTGGAGCAGGGACTGGCGTTGATTCTGCGGCCACTGAAGTATCTTTCCTGCAGCCGCAAAACACTGTCATAACAATTAAAAAGATAAACCGGTTTTTCATTCCTTTACAATGTATTGTTATAATCCAGGTCGGTATAATTTCTTTGTTTTCCTTCTGATTTATATTTTTCCAAAAGCGCATCAACCTTTTCGTAAGTCAGGTTTTCGTGATAACTTGCTCCTACCTGCACCATCGGCGCAGTTCCGCAAGAGCCCAGGCATTCTGCAGTTTTTAGAGTAAACATGCCGTCACGGGTTGTTTCGCCAACTTTTATGTTTAATTTTTTCTCAATGTGTTTGATAATATCTTCCGCGCCCATTAACCAGCAGGAAGATGTTTGGCACACTTCAATCACACATTTACCAACCGGTTTAAGGTTATACATCGAATAAAAAGAAGCTACTTCAAAAACTTCAATTGGTTTAATATTTAGAACAGAGGCCACGTAATCCATTACCTCAGCACTCAGCCACCCGCCAAACTCAGCTTGTGCAATATGTAATACCGGTAACAGCGCTGATTTATGTTTTCCTTCAGGATAGTGTGAAATAATTTTCTGAACAGTTGCCATTGCAGCCTCGTTGAATTTTATTTCAACTCTTTTGCTGATATCAAATGGCTGCGTTCCGTGTACTTGTGCTCCCATGCTATTTTTTTAAATTTTTACAGGTAAATAACTTATTCCCTTTTAAAAAAGCACAACCGGCGGAGGCGTTTAAAGAAAGGGGGTATGTATTTTTATAGATCATTATTGTTTTACGCGTCAAGCTCTCCCGCAATTACATTCATACTACTCATGGTTATAATTGCATCACTCAACATGCTTCCTTTTATCATTTCAGGGTAAGCCTGGTAGTAAATAAAACAAGGCCTTCTGAAATGCAAACGGAATGGTGTTCTCCCGCCATCGCTGATCAGGTAAAATCCAAGTTCGCCGTTACCACCTTCAACAGCGTGGTATATTTCACCTTTCGGCACATCCATCTCACCCATCACAATTTTAAAATGATAGATCAGCGCTTCCATGTTGTTGTACACTTCTTCTTTTGGAGGAAGCAAAAGATCAGGAACATTGGCATGCGTTGGTTCGTCCTTTGGAATGTTCTTCATGGCTTGTCTGATAATTTCAAGCGATTGCCACATTTCATGCTGACGAACCATAAAACGATCATACGTATCTCCGCTGATTCCAACGGGCACATCAAATTTAAAATCTTCGTATGATGAGTACGGGTTCATCACGCGCACATCGTAATCAACTCCCGCGGCACGAAGGTTAGGCCCCGTGAAACTGTAGCTCATTGCCATCTCGGCAGAAATTGGTCCGCAGTTAACCGTGCGGTCCATAAATATTTTATTACGCTCCAGTAAATTCGCAAACTCCTGCAAGGCCTTTGGATAATTATCAACGAAGCTTTGAATTTTTTTCCAGGTTGTCTCCGGCCATTCTTTATCAAATCCTCCGATACGGCCGATGTTTGTTGTTAAGCGAGCGCCACAGATATCTTCATAAATATCATAGATCTTTTCACGCCACTGAAAAATGTAAAGAAAGCCTGTCATCGCGCCTGTATCAACACCTATCACCGAATTACAAATAAGGTGATCAGATATCCTTGCCAGTTCCATCAGGATCACGCGCATGTATTGTGCACGCTTTGGCAGTGTAATATTGCACAGTTTTTCAACTGTCATGTGCCATCCTAAATTATTGATTGGTGATGAACAATAGTTCATGCGGTCTGTTATGGGCGTTATCTGGTTGTAAGGACGACGTTCCGCAAGTTTTTCGAATGCACGATGAATATACCCTACAGTTGGCGTTGCTTCATGAATAATTTCCCCGTCCATTTTCAGGATGTTCTGGAAAATACCGTGCGTGGCCGGATGTGTGGGACCAAGATTAAGAGTGGAATACTCTTTTTCCTCAATGTCCGTATTAATAGGTTGCGTTTTATTATTTTCTTTCTTAGCCATTATTCAGGGTGTTATCTGCCAAACATTTTATCACTCTTGTCATCACGTGACTGGTCTTCCAGCGGATATTCTTTTCGCATCGGAAAAATATCCATTTCATCCACATTTAAAATGCGTTTAAGATTTGGATGTCCTTTAAACCGGATCCCGTAAAAATCATAGGTTTCACGCTCCATCCAGTTCGCGGCCGGCCAAAGATCAGTCGCTGTTGGAATTTCAGGCTTATCCATTGGAAAAAATGATTTTATTCTTACGCGGTAATTTTTATACATGTTATGCAAATGATAAATAACACCAAGATGTTTTTCATCTGCAGTTTGCATGCCTGTTAAATCGGTAAGAAAGTGAAAATTTAATTCCGGATCGGTTTTCAAAAAAGAAAGCACATCGTGTGTATGATCTTTATTAATAGTAAACGTAACAAAATCAAAAGGCAATTCGGCTGTTTCCAAAGCACCCGGAAACTTCGCATTCAGCTGTTCCTGTATTTTATTTAAAAGGTCCTGACTCATATTTTATTTACAATTTTAAAAATTGACAATTGTAAATCTTCAATTGTCAATGATGCTATTCCATTCCGTAACTGTTCAACAAGCGTTTATATTCATCGGAGTTACGGCGACGGAACGATTCGTTCTTTGCCAGTTCCTGAATTTTTAATATGCCTTCAATGATTTGTTCCGGACGAGGCGGACAACCCGGCACGTAAACGTCAACCGGTATGATCCTGTCAATACCCTGCAATACACTGTAAGTATCAAAAATACCGCCGCTGCTTGCACAGGCACCAACCGACAATACCCATTTTGGTTCTGCCATCTGCTCATAAATCTGGCGAAGTGTTGGTCCCATTTTTTTCGCAATGGTTCCCATCACCATTAATAAATCTGCCTGGCGCGGAGAGAAACTCAAGCGCTCGGCACCAAATCGTCCAAGGTCATAATCAGAGGCCATAGTAGCCATAAACTCAATTCCGCAACACGATGTAGCAAATGGTAAAGGCCACAATGAATTTGCACGTGCCAACCCAATCACATCTTCCAACTTCGCAGCAAAAAACCCGGGGCCTTCTAATCCTTGCGGACTTTTAGCCATTTCAAGTTTTGTGCGTTTTATTATTTCTTTTCCCATTGTTTTTTAATTTACGATTTTTCAATTTACAATTGACAATTGTAAATCGTCAATTAATAAATTGTAAATCCAGTTTCTACTCTTCCCACTTAATTGCTTTCTTCGACATCATATAGTAAAATCCAACCAGTAACAATCCTATAAAACTAAACACTTCAATTACGCCTTTCATGCCCAGCTCGCGGTAGTTAACGGCCCAGGGATACATGAAAATAACTTCCACGTCGAACAACACAAACAGAATGGCCACTAAAAAATATTTTACTGCAAAAGGCACACGCGCATTTCCCTGTGGTTCTATTCCGCATTCAAATGAATCGAGCTTGATTTTTGTTTTACGTTTTGGTCCTAATAAATGTGTGGCAACCATGGTTGTAACCACAAAACCCATTGCCACCAAAAACATAAGAATAATTGGTAAATAATCCAGAGGTGATGAAGTAGCGTTCATTTAAAAATTCCTTTAATTTAGACTGTAAGGTTAACGATTTTTGCCAAATCGTCAAAAAAAATTACCTTATAAAGATACGGAATTTTAAGCTGATTTACTGTTTTATAAACTTGTAAACTGCACGCGTTTCACCTTTTTTAAGAGTGAGGTTGTAGATGCCCGGAGCAAGGCTCTGAACATTGATTTTACTAGTATTTCCAGCCTCCGAAGCACTCACAATTTGTCCTAAATTGTTTGTTATTTCGAAACTAAATTCTGTCCCTCCAACTCCTGGTAAAGTTACCAGTAACTGGTCTTTAACCGGATTGGGGCCTACTGAAACTCCTGCAAATACTGATACAAGTTCTTTTAAACCCGACACTGTTATGTATAACGCGGCCGATGAGTTTGCGCAATTTCCATTGGCCACCCAAACGCTGTAGTACCCGTCCTGCATGGGTGTAATCGTAGAAGAAGTTTCACCGGTAATAGGGCCCCCGTTTAAATACCACTGGTAAGATGTTGCCGTTACAGTAGTAGCAAGATAACCCGGCATCATAATAACCGTGGGATTAGCCGGCGGCACATCAACATACAAAGTCGAAGTTCCTGTTGCGCTGCAGGCACCCAAAGAAGCTGTGAAAGAATAAACGGTATTAACCGAAGCGCTTACACTTGCTGAAAGTCCCTGCTGCCCGGTTGACCAGGAAACAAGGTTGGCATTGGTATTCACACTTATGTTGCCGCTTTGATTGATACATACAGATGCTGAAACCGGCAAAATGGTAGGCGTATTAACCACCGAAACCGTAGCAGTGTAAGGTAAACTGGTACCATTGCCATTAGAGGAAGTTAAACTAACGGTGTAAATTCCGGTTGCGGAAAATGTTACCGAAGGATTCTGAACGGTAGCAGTGGCGGGACTTCCGCCCGGAAAACTCCAGTTCCAGGCAGTTGGATTATTACCCGAAACATCGTTGAACAATAAAGAGGTGTTGATACACGCCGGTGAAAATTGCGTAGTGTAAGCCGCTACCGGCGCCGATGTTGGATCGCTGTAAAGATTCGTTTCCCATACACCTCTTCCATAAGTAGCCACGCGAAGCTTATTGGTTGGATAAAAAATTTCCATGTCATCAATGATCACATTCGGTAATCCTGTAGAGTATTGAATCCAGCTGTTCATGCTGGCTTCACGATAATAAATACCCACGTCGGTTCCTACATAAAGAGCTTGCGGAGCTTTGTTGGAATGAACAATACAATTCATTGGAATGTTTGGCAAGCCCGTTGAATAGTTGATCCACGTAGCGCCTCCGTTAGAGGAAGCATACACTTTATTCCCGGCCGAATAACCGCTAAGTGTTACATACACATTCGAAGGATTTAAGCTGTCAACCGCTATATTGGTTAGCTGAGCCTGACTCACCGGAATGGTTCCTGTAATGTTTGACCAGGAGTTTCCGCCATTGCTGGTTTTAAAAATTCCGCCGGTACTGGAAGCATAAATAACGTTTGTGTTGGAAGGCGCTATTTTAATTTCATCAAGCACTCCGCCTATTGTGCCCATTTGCGTCCAGGTGGTGCCCTGGTCGGGCGACATGTACACGTTCTGGTACCCGCAATAATAAACATTCGGACTGGTGGGGCTCTGCACTATTGGAGCAACCCACGCCGCATTTCCCGTAAGACCGTTGGATATAGAGGCCCAGCTGGAGCCCCCGTTGGTGGAAAGCTGGAAATCGCCCTGAATGTAGGACGCAACAATTGTGTTGTCATCGCTCCAGTCAATGAAACAATCTGCGCCATCGCCTCCGTAAATTTCACTCCATGCTGCTCCGTTCGAAAGATTGGTTCCGTTATCCTGATGCCCTGTAACAATGCGGCCTGCGGAGGTTGCAGAATTTCCCATTTTATACATCTGAGAAATGTTCATGCTTCCGTTAATGGTGGTCCACGACGCGCCACTGTTGGTGGTACGCGCTACTCCGCCATCCGTTCCTAAAAAACAGGTTGTTCCTGAAGTATACAAAACATAATGCAAATCTGCATGTACGTACGGCTTTCCACCTCCGCCATACCAGTGCGTGTTCAATGTCCAGTTAGCGCCCCCGTTAATTGATTTCCATGAATTAACGCCGCCCACAGTTATTTCGTTCGCATTTGCCGGTGAAGCGTCAATGGCAATATCATACCAGGCCTGGCCACCGGCGCCGCTTCCGTTCGCGCTCCAGTCAAATATATTGGGCGAGGTGCTCATTAAATTAAAAGAAGTTCCGCCATTGGTTGATCTGTATAATCCGCCGAAGCCGTTGTTGGTAGACCCTACGAGTACATACACATAAGCGCTGTTGGCTGGGCTCACCGCTAACGATAAGCGACTTGCCGAAATGCTGCTTCCTGAAAGACTTATCAGGTTGAAATTCATACCGCCGTTTACCGATTTAAAAAAGCTTCCGTTGCTTACTGCATATACCACAGTTGTGTCGCCCGGCTTGTATTCCGCATCTACGTAAGTTCCACCAAACACCATAGTCCATGTTACACCTGCATCCAGCGATTTATACATTCCCGCATTTGTAGCCGCAATCAAAGAACTTGGATTTAAAGGATTAATCAGCAAACGGTAAATTCTCTTTTGCTGCGAAGTAGTGAACGTAAGACCCGTAGTATTCCAGGTAAGGCCGCCATCAAGGGATTTAAGAATACCTGTGGAATGCGTATCGCCGCCATCTTTATCGCCCGTAGCAATGTAAATACGCGAAGGTGCAATTGGATCAATTGCTATGTCAGACACACCAAGAGAAGCAATCTGGTCTGTAGTAGTGGTGTAAGTTAATCCTCCATTATAGGTCATCCACATGCCACCGGCTGCTGTTCCTACGTAAAAGGTATTGGTAGAGGCCGGGTGCATGCGTATTACCTGTATTCGTCCCGCATCGCCACCCGCCGGCGATCCAAAAGGACCCAACGGAACCCATGCCGCATTAGTAGCGGTAACTGCAGTGTTGTTTAATTGTTTTGAAGAACTTGTAGCGCTTAAAAATTCGTTATATTTTTCCAGCGCATACCCGCGCGAAGCCAGCTTCATGTTTCCTGTAGGATACACCCGCGGCTCAACAAACCACTGCCATCTTTTAAAGGCTTTATATCCCTTGCCGCGCTCGTAAGGCCTGTCTTTCCAGTAACTGTCAAACTCCTTCACAATGTCATAAAAATTGGCATTGGGGTCCTGCATCATCTGCGTCCACTTTTGAGCATTCATACCTGATACAAAAATCAGAAAACAAAGGAGGATAAATATTTTTTTCATGGGTATTACTAAGGCCATAAAGTTAATGAACACAATGCCCAAAACCATACCATTCGTACCATTTATTTGGTTAAGTTGTTATGTTTACGTAGCTTTGTGCCTCAAATTAAACAACATGACTTCATTATTTGTATTAGGTCTTTTAGGCGGGTTGGGTACTCCTGAAATTATCATTATCCTGGTTATTGTTCTTTTACTCTTCGGAGGTAAAAAAATTCCTGAGTTAATGAGAGGTTTAGGCCGTGGGGTAAAGGAATTTAAAAGCGCCAGCAAAGGCGAAAACGTAGAAAGCACTGAAGTAGAGAAAAAATAATTCCGATTTTATCGGGATATGCATACTTTTGAAGCGTTATTCTGAAAAAGAGTAACGCTTTTATTATTTAATATAATTAACGTGTATTCATTTTCATCCATACAGCAACTTCAGGCAGATCTTAAGTCTAAAACCATAAACTGTGAGGCCCTGGTTACTCTGGCAATTGCAGAGATAAAGAAAAAACAGCACCTCAATGCTTTTTTAGAAGTGTTTGATTCTTCTGCACTCGAGCTTGCAAAAAAAACAGATGAAAAAATAGCAGCAGGAACAGCAGGAAAACTTGCAGGTGTAATTATCGGACTGAAAGATAATATCTGTTACAAGGGCCACAAGGTTTCTGCTTCTTCAAAAATACTCGAAGGCTTCGAATCATTATACAGCGCAACGGTGGTTGAAAAATTACTTGCCGAAGATGCCATCATTATTGGCCGATTAAACTGCGATGAATTTGCAATGGGCAGCAGTAACGAAAATTCAGCTTTCGGAAAAGTGCTCAATCCATTGAATGAAAAATGTGTTCCCGGTGGTTCCTCGGGAGGTGCCGCAGTTGCTGTAGCCGCCAATCTTTGTCACGTTACCTTAGGCTCTGACACCGGCGGCTCCATTCGCCAGCCAGCTTCCTTTACAGGTACCGTTGGTGTTAAACCAACCTATGGCCGTGTATCGCGTTACGGACTTATCGCCTACGCTTCATCGTTTGATCAGATCGGTCCCATCACTAAAAATGTAGAAGATGCGGCGCTTGTTCTGGAAATTATTTCCGGACTCGACAAACACGACAATACTTCTTCTTCACAAAAAGTAGACGAGTACAGCAAACAAATTTCATCCGGAAAAAAATATAAGATCGCTTATTTAAAAGAATGTGTGGAAGCTGAAGGACTTGATCCCGAGGTGAAGACAGCTATTATAACGCAGCTTGAAAATTTTAAAAAAGCGGGACACACAGTGGAAGCCGTTAGTTTCCCGTTTCTTGAATACCTGGTTCCTACCTATTATGTATTAACCACTGCCGAAGCCTCTTCCAATCTTTCGCGTTTCGATGGCGTTCATTATGGATACAGAACTCCAAACGCAACCGATCTTGAAAGCACGTATAAAAAATCGCGCAGCGAAGGTTTTGGCGCCGAAGTAAAACGCCGCATCATGCTTGGCACCTTTGTACTCAGCGCGGGATATTACGATGCCTATTATAGTAAAGGACAAAAAGTGCGTCGCCTCATTCACAATAAAACAAACGAGATCCTGAGCACCTTCGATCTTATCATAACACCTTCAACACCCGGTACCGCTTTCGAATTTGGCAAAAACAGTGCCGACCCTATCAAAATGTATCTCGAAGATATTTTTACCGTGCAGGCTAACATTGCCGGTGTTCCCGCAGTTTCTGTTCCCTGCGGTATTCACAGCAACGGACTTCCAATGGGCATACAAATCATGGCGGGTTATTTCCAGGAAAGTAAAATGCTTGATCTGGCGAAACAGGTAATCGTCTAGGGTTCCTCAAAAAGACATTTTTGAGTTTAGGCATTTAGCTTTTCATCGAATTGTTTTTGTGATCTTTTGTAGAGATAGGCGCAGGGCAGGCCCAGGTTAATATATTTGAGCAGTCAGAAAGAAGGCCTGCACTGACGTCGGTTTTTCTTTCGCTGTCTCTACCTCGCGAAAGAAAAAATCTCCTTTCGAAAGATCACAAGCGTTTTGGTTACTTTTGCGCGCCAAAAGTGACAAAAAAACCAAACGAGAAATTTAAGAAACGTGAATTGTTTCGACAGATTTATAATATCCCTTTTAATGCTTTTTTGCTGGTCAGGTTTGTAAGACTATTTGAGACAATAGTTAACACGCGTTTCTTTTTGGGCGTGACCCCCTTTCACGGCTTACACGCAAACCTCCCCGCCGTTCAAGGGGCCGGGCTTTCGGCACTCGCTTTTTTTATTTGCCATGCGCTCCTCATCGCTTTACGGGTAGGCGCCCACGCAAATAAAAAAGAGCTCAAACAATTGCCTCAATCCCTCACGCGGAGTTTATCTTTCCTTACAGGTTAAGTGTAATTATAAATCACAAACATATACTAAATAAAAAAGCCCCGGCGTAAACCGGGGCCTCCATTAGATGAGAAATTGCTCTTAGTCTTTGATAAACTTAATCACCTGCTTTGAATTGTTGTTGTTAACGTTTATGAAGTAGATTCCGTTCTGTAAAGATTGGATGTTCATTTGCGTGCTTTCATTTGAAACAGTTTCAGAAAGAACAATCCGTCCTGATACATCTGTTATCATCACTGTTGCACTGTTTACATTTGCAATTTCCAAAGTAAACACACCGTTGTTCGGGTTTGGATAAAGTTTTACACCCTGGTCAGAAGCACCAAAGTTGTGAATACCTGTACAATTACTCACACTTTGTGTAACCATTGCTGAGTTCACGCATCCATTGGCATCAGTACCAGTTACGGTATAGCTTGCTGTAACACTTGGCGACACGGCTATAACTGCGCCGTTCGTAGAATTACTCCACGTGTAGGTAGTTGCACCCGATGCTGTTAATGTTGCAGTTTGCTGAGGCGATGAACAAATCAAGCTGCTGCTTGTTGCTGCGCTAACCGTAGGCAATCCGTTAACCGTTAGGTTACTTGTTGCAGTGTTTGCGCTTACGCAGCCTGCTGCACTTGTTCCCATAACTGTATAAGAAGCCGCTGCAGTAGGACTAACTACCGCACTTCCTCCTTGTATTGTGAATGTGCTTGCTCCGCCTGGTGTAATTGTAAATGCATTTCCTGAACAGATAGTGCCGCTGTTCGCAGTTACTGTAGGTGTAGTATTAACCGTAATATTACTTGTAGCAGTGTTTGCGCTTACGCAACCCGCCGCACTTGTTCCCTTTACTGTATAAGAAGCTGCAGCAGTAGGACTAACCACCGCGCTTCCGCCCTGTATCGTGAACGTGCTTGCTCCACTTGGTGTAATCGTGAATGCGTTTCCTGCACAGATCGTGCCGCTGTTGGCGCTCACTGTTGGTGTAGCGTTAACACTTACAGTATGCATAGCCATGTTTGAAATACAGCCAACGCTGTTTGTACCGGTTACCGAATAGGTAGAGGTTACACTTGGCGATACTACATTAATAAATGTGCCCGGACCTGAAACCCAGTTGTAAGAAGTTACGTTGCCGTTGGCAGTAAGCACTACAGAATTCCCTGAACAAATTACAGTACCACCGGTAACGGCAACTGTTGGGCTAATAAATGCAGGCGCTGCTGCTCCATCCCCGAAAGCGGTTGAACCCATCCAGTTAGAAATGGTGCCTGTAAGTGCGGCATTAATAACAGTTCCATTGTAACTGTTTCCACTGTCGTCCATCAATGAGGTTACCGTTGCATTGGTTGCTCCGGCAACACCCTGGTTGAAATGGTAGTTAGCCAAGAGACCGGTTGCTGTTGTAGGAATTGCTCCGTTCATATTGTTTTGAATTTCACTCTGACAAACAGCGCGGGTCCAGATGCGCGCCTCGTCAATGCTTCCTGCAAAAACTTCTCCGCCGGCAGCCCCATTTGAACCGATCCAGATATTATTGGTTGTACCGTTAAAAGCGGGATAAGTAACACTCGCCGTTCCGGAAAGAACACCGTTAACATAAATTCTTACTACAGCTCCATCCCAGGTGCCGGCTACATGCTGCCAGATGTTTGTGGTAACGGTTGCTGCTGAATTAGCATTAATGTAATTACCTACGGAGCCATTACCAACAAAAAATTGATACACTGTGCCGGAACGTCTAAGGCAAAACTGCATTTGATTAAGTGGAGTGGAGTAATTTCCAATGATAACACCATTGGATACAGTGCTGGTAGGATATACCCAGGCTTCTGCGGTAATTTTATTAAGAGGCGCCAACACTGAATTAATGGTCGTGCCTAAATTAATATAATCATTTGTGCCGTCAAAGCTGAAGCAATTGTTTCGCGGGCTTACTGCAACAATCCTGGTGCCTCCTGATGTTGAACACGCATTAGTGCTGTGCAAATGTATCCTGTATAAACCGGCTGTTGGGAAATTTAAATACAGTGTATTGTTTCCTGAGCCAACCACAACGTTTGCATTATCAGTAATGGTAACAAATGAACCAAATGAAGTGCCAATGCCATATTCTCCCGCATTGGTTATGTTGATAATAGCATAGCTGCCCGGGAGCATATTGTTTGAGATCAGAGTTTGCACATAAGGAGAAATACTGATAGTACCCGTTGGCGAGTTGGAACTTGCAATGCATTGCGCTTTTGTACTTACTGAAGAGCAGCACATGAGCAGGCCAAGACCTAAACCAAGCCAGCCCTTACCTTTTTGATGTTGTAGATTTTTTTCTTTCATATAGGGAGTTTTATATTTTTCAGTGAAAGTAAAGGCATTCTTAGCGTATTAAAAGAAAATGTTTTGAAATGCTAAACTTTGTATTTGAAATGAAAAGGGGTAATGGTTAGCGTTTGTCAATACCCGGAATGTAGTTTGGTTTTATGAATGAGAAGCTCTCATCAACTCTTCAAACGCATCGGCAACGTTTCTTGAAACAGGGAATTTAAGGCCGTTAATATCCACTTCCTTTTTTGAATACTTTGATACTTTCGACATGTTGATAATAAAGGAACGGTGAATCCTGAAGAACACAGTGGCATCCATCTGTTCCATCACACTGTCAAGACTCTGCCGGCTCACTAATTTTTTAGCGCCCATAAAAATATTAATGTAATTTCCTTCGCCTTCTATATACGCTATTTCATTAAAAGGAATAATGACGTTATTATAACCATCCTTTATTACAAGATTATTTTTTTTGGATTCTGCTACCGCTACCGCCACAAGGTTAAGGCTCGCATACAGATCTGTTTTTTTAAATGGCTTGGTTATATAAGCTGCGGGTTTTGTTTTCACAATCTCTTTTATCATGGCCATATCAGAATGTGCCGTAATGTATATAAAAGGTATTTTATGGTTGGCATTAATGTATTCGCTGAGTTCAAGTCCGTCGAATTCCTTTTCCATCCGTATGTCGAGCAAAGCAACGTCTGGCTTGTAAGTATCCAGACTTTTAATCGCCTCACTTTTCGAATGCGCCAGGTAAATCTCCTTTTGCCCAAAGCCACGTAGTATATCCTTCAAATCCTCCGCTATCAATACCTCATCATCCACTATCAGTATTCTCAGGTTTTCCATCTTTACTTTTTGTTTTTAAATTCAAGGGTGTAAACAAGTCCGTTATCATTTTTAAAAGTGTAGGTGCCTTGTACCTGCCTCGAAAAAATACTGATCAGCCGCATTCCAAGTTTTTCTGGTTGTTCTGCCGGAGACCCAATCAAACCTTTTCCATTGTCTCTTACAATAAAGGAAATTTCGCCGGTGTTTTTATCTGTGTTCAGGTAAATGTCTATCCGTGGTTCTTTGGTTTCAGTAAAGGCATACTTGATGGAGTTGGAAACCAGTTCGGAAGTGATCATACCAAGCGCAATGGCCTTGGGTGTTTCAAATTGCATTACCTCGCACTCAATATTAAAATGAATTGGTATTTTTTTTGAATTCACTATATCGTCAATAGAGGCCATCAGCTCTGTGAGGTATTTATTAATTTCTATTCCCTCCATCTCATCCTGGTTGTAAAGCATTTCATGAACCAGGGCCATGGATCTTATCCGGCGCGAAGCATCATTCAAAGAATCTATTTCGGTAGTGGTTTTGCTCGAGTTAATCTGCATGTTAATGAGCGAACTCACAAACTGTAAGTTGTTTTTTACCCGGTGGTGTATCTCCTGTATCAGACTGTCTTTTTCCTTGTTCTTTGCATTCAGTATCCTGTTTGTGTTATTTATCTTTTTAGCAAGCAGCGCAATTATCACAATCAGGATAAGGAGAACGGCTAATGACAAATAAATGATTAGGTTCTCGCTTTTTTTCTCATCAAGATTTTTTTCCGATTCTACAAGTTCATTGGAGACTGTTGAAATTCGTGACTTATATTTCCCATTTTCATATTTTTCTTTAATATTGGAAACTTCGGCATCGAATAGTTTCTCCTTCTTTTCAATCAGTGCCAGATAGTAATCCTGCCGCAGCCTGAAACAGTTCAAGCTGTCACCCATAAAAAAGTAGCAGTTGCTTAATTCAAAATAAACCTGGTCTAGGGGGTAGTCCACTTTTTTTTCTTTAACCAGGCGGATTATTTTTTCATAATAAGGAATGATTCCTTTCTTTGGAAAGAAGTTATGCGACATCAGCAGGGCAATGTTGTATATGCCATGCACCGCGTCGGCATCTGCGCCTATCTCGGTCCATAAGGCCACCGCCTTGCGATAACACTTCATGGCAGTATCCACCTTGTGTTTGTTCTTCAGAAAAAAACCAATTTCGTTGAGCGAAATAGCCTGCGCGTTTTTATCATTTAATTTGCGCGCCAGTTCTAAAGACTTAAGCGAATAATACATGCTTGAATCCGAATTGGAGTTTTCGTTTTCTATTGCCGCAAACCTGTTATATATTTTTATGAGCCTTGCCGTATCCTTATATTTTGTTGCGTCGTATAAAGCAAGTGCCTTTCCAATATACGTTCTTGCCTCTTCAAAATTGGCAATGCTCCTGTTATATTCCGCCATATCAATAAACACATTAATAAGAGCAGGAGCGCTATTTTCTTTTTCAAAAATATCTATCGCTTTCAGGTAATAGTGCAGAGCCGGGGCCACATCGTTTTTGAGTTTATGAGTATTACCGAGCTGCCCGTAAACCGTGCCCAATAACAGTTTGTGATTTTTATACCTGAGCAGCTGAACAAGCTCATTCAGCTTTTTTTCCGATCTTACGTAAAGCGACTTTTTGTCGTAAAGGGCACAGAGGCGGCACCATGCGTTTACATATGCGCTGGTATCGGTTAATCCGGCGGACTCAATGCATTTTTCCATATACCGGATGGAAGAGTCGATATTTGAAAATGGTTTTACCAGCGCCTGGCAATCCTGGCCATAGGCAGTTCCGCCGAAGCCCAGCAACACAAGTAAATATGCTAAGATTACCTTTCTCAAAGTACTAAAATACTTAAATTCTCCAAGCAAAGCAGGTACTTGTTGTGAGGGACCTTTTTTTGTATTTGAAATGCAGTTAGGGCGGTACAATTTGTATCAGGTTTTGTTTTACAGCGGCCAAAGACAAATGCCTTTGTTCAAAAAAGTATACTGTTTTCCTCTTTGTCTTGCCTGAAATTCCGTTGGGCAGTTTGTAAAATTCTTTTATCTTTGGTATTGTACAAGGGTTTATAACCAGTTGTTATTCATAATCCTGTAGCTAGCGGCCATTGGGCCGAGCTGGACTAAAACAATAATTAACAGTGAATCAAAAATGAAAATCGTATTAGTAACAGGAGCAAATAAAGGAATTGGATTTGAAACTGCTAAACAATTAGCACAGCTCGGACATTTTGTATTTATCGGTTGCCGTGACAAAAATTTAGGGCAGCAAGCGGTAGACAAACTTCACGGACTCGGACTAACAAACACTGAAGCAATAGAAATTGACATTACCAAAGTGGAGACAATTACAGCGGCCAGAAAAATAATTGAAACAAAATCAAACTGTCTCGACATCCTGATTAACAACGCCGGGATTTTAGGCACTGTGCCCCAACCGGCGGCCACAACTTCGATAGAAGAAATTAGACGAATTTTTGACACCAACTTTTTCGGAACAATACAAGTAACACAAGAACTTATTCCATTACTCCAAAAATCACCGGCAGGACGAATCGTAAATGTTACCAGCGACCTATCATCTCTGACACTTCACAACGATCCGACCTGGAAATACTATCCTTTTAAATCCGCAGGTTACGGCGTTTCCAAAACAGCATTGAACGGCTATACAGTTATGTTAGCATTCGGGCTCAAGGACACGAATATAAAAGTAAACGCAGTAAACCCGGGACACACCGCAACAGATTTTAATAACTATCGTGGCGACAAAACGCCCGACCAAACAGCTGGAGTAATTGTAAAATGTGCCACCATTGATCATGACGGGCCAACTGGAAAACTCTTTAATGCAGAAGGAGAAATGCCATGGTAAAAAACCAAAGGACCCCGACCCAAAAGTTTGGTGAACCTGCAAATACTAACACTTGTGTTTCACGCACACATTGATGCTTATAAACAGTTTAGTATTCCAACAGCAAATTTATCCGATAAAAAATAAAATAAAATGGAAACAATCAGAAAAATAATTTTACGGACACACGGCACATTATTGATTGTGATGGGCATTGCAATCGGCATCTATTCTACCATAGGCACATTATATGGTATTGGCAATTTTGCTTTTCTGCACGAAAACCGCCTTGGACACGTGGGACTGTTGCAAGCTTACGAATTAGCGGCCTTAACCGGAATAGTTTTATGGATGGGCTCTTATCAGGAGAACAAGAGAAACTGGAATCGTATTGGCGCGTTGTTTCATTTTTTTATTCTTATTGTTTACATTATACATTGGGACTTCCTTACCACACTTCCAAACGGCGAGCTAACACGCAACATTGGTGCTACCTTTCATTTAGTTTTTCTTGGCGTGGAAAGCTGGGCAGGACTTTTCTCAAAAAAATCATAGCCATAAATTGTGGGTATACAGTAAACTTTTTGTACAGGCTAAAAAACTAATATTTATATTCTGTCCTTTTGATTTTAAATTGCTTACTTAGAATTATTGATGAAACATCTTGTAATTATCCTCACAACGTTATTATTTTTTGCTGTAACAAACAGCACCTACTGTCAACGGCAAAAAATAGATTCGCTGCAAACAGCCATCAGAGCTGCTACAACCGATACGGGCAGGGTGAACATGTACGCTGCTTTGGCCGACGCCTTCCTTACCACCTACGAGGCCGACAGCTGTATATATTATGCGAACGAAACTGAAAAAAAAGCAAAGCAAATTAATTACTTATTCGGTATTGGCAAAGCGCGATACCTTAACGGCGTAGCTAATATTACAAAGAGCAAATACCCCGAGGCCTATATAGCCTTAATGTCGGCCAAAAACGTTTTTGAAAAACTAGACAACCCTGTTTACCTGAGCAAGTGTTACAGGAAAATTGGCGATACCTATTATTGGCGTCACGAAATTGTTTTGGCTGCTGAAAACTATTATAAGGCTATAAGCCATGCCGAAAAGGCCAGGGACACCCTCATGATGATTTTATCCAATGAAAAAATAATTGATGTTTTTGAAGTACAGGAAAAAAACGAAAAGGCTTTAGAGCGTGCATTAAAACAACAACAGCTGGTATACAAATGGCACAGCCTGAAACAGAAAGACAGGATCTCCGAAAAAATTGGATTACTGTATGTAAAATTGAAAGATTACAAAAAAGCAATTCAATGGAATGAAGAGTCGCTCCGCCTGAGCGGATTACAAAAGGACACCAATGGTATTGCAAACAGCTACTCAAGCATTGGTACGGTGTACAGACAATCAGGCAACTCTGAAAAAGCGTTAGACTATTATCGCAGAGCGCTGGCTATTTATGAAAAAAACGGAAACCGTTTAAATTACGGGGATATACATTACCAGATAGGCACCGTGTTCGAAAACATTAATAAGCCGGATTCCAGCATTGTGTATCGCCTGAAAGCCATGCAGGTGTTCAGGGAAATAAACGAAAACCGGGGCATTGCCTATGCTTATTACGGACTTAGCACTGCCTTTGAAATGCTGGGCAAACTACAGGAAGCAGAAAGCTATATGTACAGGTACCTTTTGAGCGCAGATTCTTTGAACGACCCCGGGATACGCCTGCAGGCTTACGAAAAACTGGCCGATATACGGGAAAAAAGAGGCAACGCAGCAGGCGCCCTTAGCTATTACCATAAGTTTATGGTATTAAAAGACAGCATTGCCCGGAACGATGAAAGTTCTAAGATTGAATCGCTGCAGGCGAAGATGGATTTTGATAAAAAAATACAGATAAATGACCAGAAACAAAAAGAGGAAGATCTGAAATCACAGGCGCAGCTGAGCCGGGAAAGGTACCTGCGAAATACTTTCATTTGGGGATTTATTTTAATGATTATTATCGCGGTACTCAGCTTCAGAAGTTTTTTGCGAAAGAAAAAAGACAACCTTGTAATTAACCGTCAAAAAAAACTGGTTGATGAAAAGCAGCGCGAGATCCTTGACAGTATACGTTATGCAAAACGCATTCAACAATCTTTATTACCTACCGAAAAATATATTGAACGGATTTTAAACAAGAAGGCTGCTGACCCAGGTAAGCAATAGCCTGTGCGGAGGGAAATGCTGTTGGAGGAGCGCCTGTCGCTTTTGCGCGACGAGTTCCTGTGTGCGCCGTTTTTCATGGAACATTAATTAAAAAACTCAAAGAAAAATAAGTTTCAAAGCAACGCGCTAGCGGGTCATGGGTCTTACTGTGATGTTGTTTTGAGCTTTTGTAGCGATAGCTGTAAGAAAGGCTAAGCGGTTAGCTGGATAGGCGGTTAGAATGAAAGCCTGGCTTAGCAGCGGTTTCGTTTCCGCTGTAGCTAAGTCGCGGAAACGAAAATTGCCTTCAAAAGCTCAAAAAGCTTTTGGTTACTTTTGGCGTCAAAAGTAACAAGAAAAAAAGACGGTAATTTCTTTTTTATTTATTCAAAAAAAACTGTTTTATTTTTGCACAAACATTTGCCTCTTCTTTTTCCTTGATGAAAAAGAAGCAAAAAATCAAGACTTCAAATAAATTCCTTGTTTATACGCTGCGGCTTTCTGTGTCGCCCACGAATTCGTCCAGACTCTGTTGCGTCTGGACTCAAACAGCGTGGGCTCGAATGAAATTTTAAAAAAGGCGCAGACGTCTAAATGCATTGCCGCCGCTACTTTTTAAAATTTCCCCGGTTAAAAGCTGTCGCAACAAATCTAACGGAAGTTCTTTGAGGTCGGTTTAAAACTTTTCGTCAGTCTTACACAATCTTACGGGTTAAGTTCTGCGATACAAGATTATATGCCCCACCTATTTCCAAGAAGGGGAAGAAATTAATATATTAGAGCATGAAAGATGTTCCTTTCTCTGCAACCCAAATTCAGTACGTAACAAGTTTCGAAAAACTTGTTTCCACCCCCTTCCATGGAAACACCAACGCCATCTGCTGGAAGCGAGAACTCACGGGAAACTTTTCTGAGATTATTTCAAAAATTGAACTTAACGAAAACATCGCAGAACTTAACAAGGAAGATCTTCAAAAACTTCAACTAAGCGAACAAGGACAACTTGCCCGCGAAATTCTTTTAAATGATTTGGACTTATTGAAAGCGCATGGCGCATCTCCCACGCTGAATGTGATCGGATCTTATGACAGAGATGAGGATTATCCATTTTTTCCTACCGACGTTTATTCTTTTCATGTCGACCGTTCTCCCATACCCACCGATACTTTTTTATGCACCTACTATGGCGAGCCGAGTGAGATCCTGCCAAATGCACAAGCCGAACAAAAGGTGCTTGTCCCCGAAATACGCAATGAACTCCGGAAACTTTATGATGGGCCTGACGACGGCTTCGAATCTTTTTTAAGCGAACATTTTTTTGTTCTGCACTACCGCGCTAAACCGCATGCACAGCCTATCAGCTTAGGACTTGGCAACTTATGGAAGCTGGCTACTGATCATCCCGGAAGTAAAGTACCGCCTTGTATTCACCGCGCGCCAAAGGAAAAGATGGGAGAAAAGAGGTTGTTGCTGATTTGTTGAGGTATTATAATTTCCCCTGGATAAAAGCCCGGATAAACGTCAAACTTCGGTTCAGTTATTACACACCATGTCACTCTTGCGTAAAAATTTCTACTCCAACAATTCGCTCTATATTTATTTCGGCGCGTTTTTTGGGTCCAACAATTCGTAAAATTGATTGAGCTTAGGCAGGATGATGATGCGGGTTCTCCTGTTGATGGTTTTGTTTTCAGGAGTATCATTTGGCACCAGCGTATTGTACTCGCCACGACCTGCCGCAATCAAGCGATTAGGGTTCACTTTAAATTCAGATTGAAGCAAACGCACCACGGAAGTAGCGCGGTGCACACTTAAATCCCAGTTGTCCTTGGTACATCCATTTTTTATAGGATCGTTATCGGTATAGCCTTCCACCATCACTTCAAGATCTGGACGCGAGTCGATGATCTTTGCAATATTAGCCAGCACCCCGCTTGCTTTTGACGACAACTCGAAACTTCCTTTTTTAAATAAGACCTTATCCGATAAGTTTACGAATACGACCGTTTTGTCAACTTTAACATCCACATCCTGATCATCCAGTCCATCTTTTAAAACACCTTTTAAATTAACGGCAAGTGCCAGGTTTAAGGAATCTGCTTTAGATTTAGCTTCCTGCAGGTAGTGGATGTATTGATCCTTTTTTTGAAGCTGGGCCAGGGTTTCCTTCATGTTGTCGTTAGCCTCCTTCGACAAAACTGTCAGATCTCCAACATTACTGAGCTGCTTATCGCGCAGGTTCTTGCAATCGGTAAGTTGGCCCCTTAGGTCTTCAATCAGTTCAGTTTTATTTTTGTTCTCTAATTTTAACTGCGTAGAAGCATTTAAGCATGCTGTGGCATCTTGCTGCACCTGGTCTAACTGCTTTTTTAATGTGGTGTATTTTTTCTTTGTTACACAGGAAGACAAAATGACTACAAGGGATAGACCGAACAGAAGTGTTTTTTTCATTTTAGTGGTTTATTTAATCTTATACAGTTTGAGTTATTATAATTTCCTAATTGTAGGGATATCATTAAATGCTCATGCCAAAGGGCATGACAAAAAATGTGCCTACCAGAACTGGGGGAGAAACAAATCCTGAATTGTCGGCGCCCACTGAATTGCGAAAAAAATATAAAACTTGGTTTTAACGCAAATGAAAAGACTGAATGCACAGTTCTGGCATATTTTTGAAGTCTTAAAAGGTAAAATACCATAGTGATGGAACAGAGACTTTTATTTTTTTTTATCTTCTTAAGCACTCAGATTTATTCTCAGACATACTCCTGGGGATTCACGATCAAAGGCTCGTATATTCCGGTCAGCCAAACTGTAATCGATCAAAACAATAATATTTACGCGCTGGGATCGGGGACTTTAATAAACCATTATGGAGGTGCGCATCAACTATCATCCTGTGAAGATTTTGTTGCAAAATATAATTCCAATGGCACGCTCGACTGGGCCATTCCAATCAATGACGATTCTGTTAACTATTACTCAAGAAAACTTGAAATTAACTCAAACGGAGAGCTACTTTTAGCAGGATCGCGGCAAGGAAAAATATATTTCAAGAAAATAAATAATACCGGAAGTATTGTCTGGTCAAAAGTATTCGCCATCCCGCAGGCCATTAACTGTTATCTTGCTGCGTTTACCACAGATTTAAATAACAATATTGTTGCAGCCGGAGAATTTGCGACCACAACGTGTAACTACTGCAGCGCGCCAACTGATCTTTTCATTTACAAACTCGACAACTCCGGAAATCTGGTTTGGTCAAGAAACTTCATAAAGAACCAGGGTTTTGTAAACATATGCGATGTGGAATGCGACGGAAACAACAATATAGTATTATGTGGCGGGGGCAACAATCTGAATTTCCAGGGTAACATAAACCAATACACGTTAACACCGGGCAACTTCCTTAGCAAATATACTT
>JACDDR010000159.1 GCA_013816895.1 Bacteroidota bacterium | reverse complement strand
GCATTAGTGGCACCGTTGAGGGGTATCCGATTCCAAAAGCGGATTTTAGTTTTACTCCCGAGAATCCGAACGAAAACGATAACAATGTTTACTTCAATAACGAAACTAAAAATGCCACTACCGTTAGCTGGTACTGGGACTTTTACAGCAATGATCAAAATACCTCCACCAAAGAAAATCCTTCTTATAACTTTCCGGAAATAGGAAATTACTTTGTGTTCTTTAAAGTAAGAAGCGATCATGGTTGTATTGACAGCACTGTTAAAAAATTAACGGTTACAGAAGACATTACGTTTTACCTGCCAAACTCTTTTACACCTAACGGCGATGGAAATAACGAAACCTTTATTCCGAAATCGGTGGGTGTGAAACGTTACCGCATGGACATTTTTGACCGTTGGGGCGAATTGATCTTCTCCAGCAACGACATTAATGTAGGATGGGATGGCAGGCACAAGAAAGGCGGAGACATTTTGCCACAGGGTGTTTATGTGTATAAAATAACAGCGGCCTTTAATAACGGAGCCAAACCAAAACAATATACTGGTCACGTAACGCTTTTAAGATAGCGTCGTGTATCAATAAAAAAAGAGAATGCTAATAGAGCATTCTCTTTTTTTTGTAGAACCCTTTTTATTCTTTAATTACTTTCTTAACCGTTGTTCCTTTGCTGTTTTTAATAGATACAAAGTAAATCCCTCTTGACAAATCTTTTAAATCTAACTCAATTTCGCTTTTCGATGAGGTTTGACTAATAAGTAATTCGCCGGAAATTGATAAAAGATTAACCTCAGAAATCCCGTTGCTTAAATTAGAAATCACACACCTGGCATTGCTTGGGTTAGGGTAGATCAGGAATTCATTACTTTCAGTTGTCATTTGATTATTGCCTGTTACAGCACCTTTGCAGGTAATGGTTTGAGTGTATAAAGCATTAACATCATTTTGAGTTAAGACCCTGTTGTATAATTTAACATCATCAATGCTGCCATTAAACCAAAGATAAGAAGAGTTTACTCCAAGCCCGCCACCTATTAAAAGATCACGGCCCCCTGTACTGGTGATTAAGTTCCCATTTCCGCTTTTAGTAAACTGGAGCGTTCCGTTTTTATAACACTTCATATTCGCATTAACCGCACTCGTAGTAAACACCCAGTTGTCCCACGTACCTGCGGCCGGTAGAGGACTACCTGCTATGTAAAGACGACCATTGCTGATGTTGCCCCAGTCAAAAAAAGTTTGGGAATTGGATAATTGATTACCATAATAGATATGTACGTTTAGTCTGTTGTTAGCATCGTCAGGTACCAATAAAAAGGGTGAGCGGGTAGCATATAATGTGGATGTAGCCCAGAAGGAAAGAGAAAATTCGTCCGAAGTTATCTTGGTATTAAAATTGGAAATACTGATGTTATTGCTGCTCCCGTTAAAAGAATATGCTGCATTACTGTTTCCAAACCTGTCACTAACCAGGGTAGCGCCATTAACAGTGCCATTATTTCCATTGCCTGTTCCATCCAGAGCGTTGCCATTAAAAGGAAAACATGCAATAAGCGCACTGTCCAAATTCGTACTGGGATTCTGAGCTAATACAGGCGCAATGCACGCCAAACCTGCGCCAAAAAAAAGATAAATTTTTTTCATACTGAGTTTTTTAATTTTATTAAATTTACACAAAGTATGACAAAGCCCCAAAAAAAGAGTATTCAGAATACTGTTTCCCTTTCTTCTTATCATAAACTCAACCGCTACCTTGAACTCAAGAAGAGCAGGCTCTTTTGGCTCATACTTTTAATAGGCGTATTTCTGTCCTTCATGAACTTTAACGCGCGGATAAGTGAAGCTCATGACGATTCATTATATATTGAAGCCGGATACCGATACATTCATGAATTTCCGAATTTTTATTATACGTCAAATGCGCCGATGTATCCGATGTTCCTGGCATTGCTAACGCTTTTGTTTGGTACAAATCTGATCGCATTTAAGTTGTTTTCAATGATATTCTTTATTATCGGCGCGATTTTATATTATAAGGCGCTCGATAAAAAGGTTCCGGAAATACTGAAGTATTTGGTTTTCGGGTTCATCTGCACAAATCATATGATCCTTTATTATTCCAGCCAAACGTTTTCTGAAGCCTTTTACATGCTGGTGCAGGCCACATTTTTTTATTATTTCTGTAAATACAATTTCGGTGAAAATCCAATAACCACTGACATTAAAATTGATCTGAAAAAATGGCTTGTTCTCGGATTACTAATGATGATCCTGACCCTTGCGAAAAATATTTTAATATTTGGGATTATTGCAATTGTTCTGTTTTATGTTTTAAGAAAGGAATATAAAAAATCCATTTTCGCGCTTGTGTCGTTCGGTATTTTCAAATTGTTATATGAACTTGTTAAGAACAGGGTTTGGGGTGCTTCTGCAATTCAGTATAAATCTCAGATGGGAATCCTGTTGAATAAAGATCCTTACGATGCAGCCAAAGGTCAAGAGGATATTGCCGGGTTCATTGGAAGGTTCACGGATAATATTGGCTTATACCTTGGTAAACGTTTCTACCAGATTCTTGGTTTTATGGATGAAAATTACACTGGAGTCAAATACACCGAAGTAAATGGTGAACTAGTGGGCGAAACATCAAAAAGCATTTATTTCCTGGCGTTCATTGTGCTATTCTTTGTACTATATGGTTTATATCGGGCCATAAAAGATAAACAGCACCTGATTACTTTTTTAATTTTGTTCGCGGGCACCGTTTCGTTTGGAACGTTTTTGCTTTTACAGGCCAGGTGGGATCAGCCACGTTTTATTATGGTTCATATGCCGGCCTTGTTGCTTGGAATTGGTTATGGACTATACAGGTTTTTTGATAAAAGTAATTTCAACCAAAGAGTATTTGTTTTAATTCTTTTGGTTCTTTTTAGTTCCTTACTCATATCAAGTACGAAGCGAGGCTTTAAAAATGTTCCAATAGTTTCAAAAAACCTGAAAGGCGATATTTATTATGGTTACACGCCTGACTGGAAAAACTATCTTGAAATGAGCGCGTATTGCGCCGACAGTCTCCCAAAAAGCAGTTTGGTTGCCTGTAGAAAAGCGCCAATGAGTTTTGTGTATGGTAAAGGAAAACACTTTTACCCTATCTACAATGTAATTGCGAAAGATGCTAAAACGGGCCAGTCCAATCCCGACAGTGCTCTCGCAATTTTCCAACGTAATAAAGTCACACATTTGCTTATTGCCAGCCTTAGAATGGATCCTTCAAAAAGTTCTGGAGATATTATTAATACTATTCATAATATTGCTG
Organism: Bacteroidota bacterium; assembly: GCA_013816895.1. Taxonomy (GTDB): domain Bacteria; phylum Bacteroidota; class Bacteroidia; order B-17B0; family Aurantibacillaceae; genus Aurantibacillus. The sequence continues at coordinate 3,426 of JACDDR010000159.1, read as the reverse complement.
CGCCCATCGTTCAGAAATATCCTCAGAAACTTGTGCTTGTTAAACAAATTGGTGATTCAGAGCCCGCCTATCTCTACGAAATAAAATACTAGTATGGATTTTAACTATACTAAAATCCGCTTAGGGAATTGGCTCTATAAAAATTGTTTTCCGCTATACAATTATTCCTATAAGCGTTTTAAATTAAAAAACGATCGTGACGAAATCGATCTATTAAAAAAACTTATTCTACCCGGGTTTCATGTTCTTGATATTGGTGCTAATATTGGATTTTACGCTGAGGTGATTTCAGAAATTGCAGGTGCTACAGGCCGGGTATATTGTTTTGAGCCTGACCAACAAAATTTTAGTTACTTAAAAAAAAATACGGCTGCCTTTAATAACATTAGTCTCTTTAACAATGCTGTTTCCGATTTAAAGGGTAGTTTAAAGGTTTATAAGTCAAAGCTTTTAAATGTGGATCATCGCACGTATCCTGTTAGTAATTATGATTCTATCGAAGAAATTGAAGCAGTTACAATTGATGATCTGATCCAACAAAATAAAATAGAAAAAGTTGATTTCATTAAGATAGACATTCAGGGATACGAGTTATCGGCTTTTAAAGGGATGCAACAATTATTGAAGTCAGCTAAAGACCTCCAGATTATTGCAGAATACTGGCCCCACGGCTTTAAACGGGCAGGAACCTCCGGCCTGGAGTTTTTTGAATTTTTTGAACGAATGGGTTATAAATTTTTTCTTATTGAAAATGGGGAACTAACTCCTTTAGGAAAAAATTACATCATACAACACAACGATCAGCCGTTTGAATTCAGTTTCAATATTCTAATAAAAAAATAGCTTAAGGAATTGCAATAAGGTCAGTAGAGCCGTTTTTAGGGATGTAACGTCTGTAATTCTCGAGATTAATTTCAACAGATGTTTTTGTATCTACCAATCGGTAATTAAGCCCTTTAAAATAATTGTAATAGTAATCGAAATTAATTTTTTTCTCATCCATTACATACAGTCCGATTTCGAAAATTATTACTGGTCTTAGTTTGGCAATGGCCTTATCTGCCCCTTTAAAAACTTCGTATTCATGACCATCTGTGTCTATTTTAATAAAATCTATCCTTTCTATTTTTTCCTTTTCCACAAAATCGTTTAAGCTGATAGACGGCACTCCCTCCGAACTCTTCGGAGTGCCAAGGTGAACAGGATGATCATTGTCATTTCTTTCGCCATTTACCTTCCAGCTGCTGTATGCCACAATATCCGGATTACTATCCGACTTTTCAGAAACAAACGAATTAATTACTGTTACGCGTTTTGCAAGATCAGGGTTTAATGAAAGATTGTCCTTTAATCGCTGCAGAGCATAAAATGTTGGTTCAAATGAATATACTTTTCCCTTCGGAACAAGTTTTGCAAACTGCAGCGACATTAAACCAACATTCGCACCAATATCAATAATTACAAAATCCTGCTTTATTTTAAGAAACTTATTATTGGTAATATGGCTTTGAAATTTCCCGAATAAAAATAGTGAAAGCTCAATCCCTTCTGCAAGGTCTACCTCATACTTAACACCGTCCCGGTCTATTACTCTTTTTTGCTTTCCCACAAAAAGAGTAACTGTTTTGTACAGTATTTTCGCGCCAAAAATTTTAATACGTGTTATGGGGAGCCAGCTATTGAACATTAAACCTGTTTAAGGTCACAAATATAATTGATTGATTTATTTAATTGATTATTTTTACACGATTTTAATCCCTAAAGTGTCGAAGGTTCATTTAAACGCTTATTTCAACGCCATTGCTGGTAAACGCAAAAAACGCGGGTTCAGCTCCTACTATTGGAAGGAGATAAGCGATTATATGAACTATTTTTCGCACGAAGACAGTTCGGTACTGGAAGTAGGATGCGGTAGCGGTGATCTTTTAGCCGGCATAGCAGGCTCCAAAAAAACGGGTATTGATTTTAGTGAAGAGTATATTACCTGGGCCAAAGAAAAACACGGAGACAAGAAAATTGATTTCCTGGTGATGGATGCCAATAACATCCAACTCAATCAAACATACGATCTCATTATTCTGAGCAATCTTATCGGCTTTGTGGATGATATCCAGGCGGTGTTTGAACAGGTTAAAAAATGCAGTCACGCCAATACCAAAGTAATTGTACAGTATTATAATTCTTTCTGGGAACCCGTTATAAAATTTGCGGAGCTTATCGGACTAAAAACAAAAACGCCAACCCAAAACTGGTTAAGCACGCGCGATATCAACAACCTTCTTTACATTTCAGGATTTGATGTTTACCGCAACAGCAAGCGTCTCATCATGCCTTTCTTTTTTCCTATTCTGTCTTTTATTTTTAATAAATACCTGGCCAAATTTCCCTTCTTCAGATTTTTTACTTTTAATATTTACAGTTTCGCTAAACCTTTACCCGAAACAAATGAAACAAATTACGATAACAAGTACAGCACCACTGTTGTCATTCCCGCTCGTAACGAAAGTGGTAACATAGAAAACGCCATTACACGTTTACCAAAGTTTGGCAAGCACATTGAAATAATATTTATTGAAGGCAACAGCACTGATGATACATGGCAAAAGATCCAGGAGATTCAGAAGAAATATGCGGCAACGCACGACATTAAAATAGGCCAGCAAAAAGGAAAAGGAAAAGGCGATGCTGTGCGCGAAGGATACAGCATTGCAACAGGCGATATTTTAATGATTTTGGATGCTGACTTAACCGTTCCACCGGAAGACCTTCCTAAATTTTACAACGCGATTGCCAGCGGTAAGGGCGATTTTATAAACGGCACGCGCCTGGTTTACCCTATGGATAAAGAAGCCATGCGTTTTTTAAATTATCTTGGCAATCATTTTTTCAGCTGGGCCTTTACATGGCTGTTAGACCAGCGCTTCAAAGACACGTTGTGCGGAACTAAAGTTATGTTCCGTAAAGATTATAATAAGCTGATTAAAAACAGAAAGTATTTCGGAGAATTTGATCCCTTTGGCGACTTCGATCTTTTATTCGGAGCTCATAAGTTAAATCTTAAAATTGTTGAAGTGCCCATTCGTTACCGCGAGCGCACTTACGGCACTACTAATATTTCCCGGTTCAAGCACGGCCTGATCCTTTTACGGATGTGCGCTTTCGCAAGCAGGAAGTGTAAGTTTATTTAGGTAATTCATCAAGTGTTGTGAACACTCATATCCCATTGGCTTGTCGATCCAGGCATTTCGTCTGGAGATACATCTGTGAACGAATAGGGTTATAGATCTCTCCTTCGTCGAGATGACAGCAGGGCTTCACCCATTGTCTTGTCGATTCAGACACTTCGTCTGGAGAGACATCTGTTACCGATACTTGCTATAGATCTCTCACCAGATTGTCATGTCGACCTAAGGAGACATCTGTGAC
>JACDDR010000158.1 GCA_013816895.1 Bacteroidota bacterium | reverse complement strand
ATGTGTCACTGATTACACTAATTATCCTTCACCCCGTTCAGGATGAGTTCGCATTAAAAAAATAAGCCACAAATTACACTGATTTCACAAATTAGAATGGAGAGAGCTGTGTCACTGATTACACTAATTATCCATTAATTAAAAAAAAAGCCACGAATTACACTGATTTCACAAATTAGAGTAAAGAGCGATGCTACACTGATTACACTAATTATCCAGACATCTCGTCTGGATACTGCGTTCAGGATGAAATCGAAGACACGAATTAACACTGATTATCCTTCACTCCGTTCAGGATGAGTTCGCATTAAAAAAATAAGCCACGAATTACACTGATTTCACAAATTAGAGTAAAGAGCGATGCTTCACTGATTACACTAATTATCCAGACATCTCGTCTGAATACTGCGTTCAGGATGAAATCGAAGACACGAATTAACACTGATTACACTAATTATACTCGCACTGTCATATCGGTCCAGACATTTCATCCAGACATTTCATCCAGACACTTCGTCTGGATTCGTCTGGAGAGATATCTGCAACGGATATTACGCCACAGATGTCTCCTAAGAGTTTATGCTGAGGAAACGAAGCATCGACAGGACAACCACATTGTTATCGCGAGGCGTTACCAGGAAACATCAGGCCAAGCGATTTTTTATAATTTTGGAGTGTCATGGGAAAAGTGAACCACGAACCTGCTTGCCGGCAGGTAGGTTTGCACTAATTACACAAATTAAAAACCATCAGAATGCTTCCTTACTCCGTAACTTTTACGATATAGGTTTTAGTCAGGTACTTAAAATCAAAAAACAATTTCGTGTTTTTATCGGCGTTCTCAAACATTTTTTTTAATTGCTGAGATACTGAATCCGTTCGGAGGTTCACCTGAGCCATGTTGCCTTTGCATTTTCCTGTAACCTGTGCTACCATATTAGGTTTAACCGGTAAGCCGGGCAGAAAGTCGCCCAGAACCGTAGCATTTAAAAGTTGCTGACGTGTACGCGAAATGTTAACGGTTTGAGAACACATCATGCCTGACAAAAAGAACAGGGCAATGAGGAAGATCTTTTTCATTCTGGCATTAAATCTTCACTCCTATTACGCAAACATCATCTATCTGCTCAAGGGTGCCTCTCCAGGCTTCGAAGGTTTCATCCAGTATTTCTTTTTGCTCTTTCATGGGCTTATCTGAAACACTTAAAACCAGTTCTTTAAAATTCTTATACTTAAATTTCTTTCCGTTATCACCGCCAAACTGATCGGCATACCCATCCGTTAAAAGATAAATCAGATCACCCGGTAATACGTTCACTTCAGCAAGGTCGAAATGTTTACCCTCGGAAGTATGACCTCCAATTGAATATTTATTGGGTCGGTATTCGATAATTTCTTTATTTCTTATGAGCAAGAGCGGACGGTGAGCGCCTGCATAAAACAATTTATGGCTTGGCTTGTGGTAAGTACACAGCGCAATATCCATACCGTCGTTAGCCGAAGCTTCGGAACTCTTTTTAATTAAATGTACCAGTCTGTCATCAATACTCATCAAAGCTTTTGCCGGATCATTAATTTTCTGGTCGTTAATAACCTTGTACATAATATCGCTGCAAATGAGCGACATAAAAGCACCTGGCACACCGTGACCCGTACAATCCGCCGCTGCAAAAACAGTGGTTTCGTTTTCAAAATGATCAAACCAGTAAAAATCTCCCGATACAATATCCTTTGGCTTATATAAAATAAAACTGTCGGTAAAGTTTCGGTTAAAGTCTTCTATGTTAGGCGCAATGGCCTGCTGAATCTTTTTAGCGTATTTGATACTATCGGTAATATCCTTGTTCTTTTCTTCAATGATCGCTTTCTGCTTCTGCACTTCCTGCGTACGCTCGGTAACCTTCTGCTCCAGGTTTTGGTACAAGTTAGCGTTGTCGAGCGCGATACCAATGGATACAGCGAGGTTCTTTAAAATATTAAACTGGTATTCGGAATAGGCATTTTTTTCAAAACTCTGAACGGTAAATACGCCAATGATCTTTCCTTTTGCATATAATGGAATGTAAACAATGGAAGAAGAATCTTTCCCCGAAACCGGGGCTTTCATGCCCTTGAGGTATTTTTTATAATCCAGCGAATAGTCGTTGATTAAAATTTCCATCTCATTTGTAAAACAATAGGAAGCAAGCCTGTTAAGATCGTTAGCTTTAAAATAGAAATCTTCCATTACCTGATTGTTCTCAACGAAGCCTTTAAATTCAAGCGTGTTGTTGGCTTCATTATGCATGCCGATGCCAAACATGGAGGCATCCATGAGCTTGTTTACGTTTTCATATAATTTACTGCTGATGGTTTCAACAGATAGTGAAGCGCTGATGTCTTCTGCGATCTGACTTAACAGACGTGTGTTTTCGTAAGCTGTAGTAATTTCCGCAGTGCGTTCTTTTACCCTGTCTTCCATATCGGTATACAGCGAAGCGTTATCAAGCGCAATGGCGGTATAAAGCGCCAGGCTCTTTAATAACTGCAGATGGTAATCGTTATAGGCATGCGGCTCGTAACTTTGTACGGTGATAACACCAATTTTTTTATTCTTCTGCGCAAGCGGAATATAGATAATGGATTCAGTGTTTCTGCCTGGTAAGGAGTGTCGGTTTTTTACCTTGTTGCTTTTTACAAACTCCTCGGTAAAATTATCGATTACAACGTCTGTTTGATTTACGAAGGCCATAACAGCCGGACGACCTACCTCGGTTAGCGCGTAGTGATAGTCTTCGAGTCGTTTTCCTTCTTCAATAGCGCCGCTGAAATTAATTTGTTCGTTAGCGGGATCAAAAATGCCAATACCAAACATAGTGGCATCCATTAATTTATTAATACGGTTATAAACCTTGCTGATAATTTCCTCAATGGAGAAGGTACTGGAGATCTCCTGCCCTATTTCGCCAACCAAACGTGTGTTCTCAAAAGTTTGCTGGATCTGCTCTTTTTGCTTAACCACTTCCTGCGTGCGCTGGTTAACTTTCTCTTCCAGGTTCTGGTAAAGATTGGCGTTATCAAGGGCAATACCAATGGACACGGCCAGGTTCTTAAGAATATTCAAATGGTAAGAACTATAAGCGTTAACCTCATAACTCTGAACAGTAATAACGCCAATGCATCTTTCCTTATAATAAATAGGCAGATAAATAATAGAACTCGAATGTTGTCCGGCAATTGGTTTTTTAATTCCCTTGATGTATTTATCGTACTCTGTGCTGAAGTCGTTTATAAAGATCTCCGCCTCGTTCACAAAACAATAGCTGGCCAGCCTGTTGAGATCACTCACATCTACGGCAGAATCGGCCAGTACTTCTCCTCTTTCAACAAAGCCTTTAAATTCAAGAGAATTATTATTCTCGTTATAAATTCCAATTCCAAAACAATCGGCCTTCATCAGATTATTAATGTTCTGGTGAACTTTAGAAATAATGGTGCTTACTTCAAGCGATGAACTTATATCTTCGGCCACCTGGCTTAATAAAAGGGTATCGTTGTAATTTTTTTCAATTTCCTGGGTGCGTTCCTTTACGCGTTCTTCCATGTCGTTGTACAGGGAGGCATTGTCAATGGCTATGGCAGCGTATACAGCAAGACTTTTGATGAGCTGCAGGTGATAATCGTTATAAGCATCCGGTACATAACTCTGCACAGTAAGCACGCCGATCTTTTTATCGTTCTGGGTTACCGGCACGTAAATAATGGATTCCGTTGCATCGCCCTGCAATACTTTTGTATCAGTAATTTTTTTACTCTTAACAAATTCTTCGCTGAAATTATTTATCACGTACTCCTTCTGGTTGGTATAACACCACACAGCGGGGCGCTCCGTTTTGTCAAGAGAATAATAATAATCGTCGAGAATTTTTCCGTTTTCAATAACACCGCTGAAATTGATGTGCCCTGTTTTTTTATCAAAGATGCCAATACCAAACATGGTGGCATCCATCAGCTTGTTCACACTATTGTAAACCTTGCTGATAATATCACGGATTGAAAATGTGCTTGAAATTTCTTTACCGATCTCGCTTACAAGACGCGTGTTCTCAAACGTTTTTTCAATTTGTTCCTTTTGTTTCACAACCTCCGTTGTACGCTCTTTCACCTTATCCTCCATATTCTCATAGAGATAAGCGTTTTCAAGTGCAGTGGCGGTATAAGTGGCGAGCGTTTTTAAAATTTCGAGATGATGTGGCTGGTAAGCATGAAACTTAAAGCTTTGAACAGTGATAACACCGATGAGCTTTTCACCGATCATCATTGGCGTAAACATTAAAGAGTTAGGCATATCGCCGGTAACTACCTTAATTTGTTTTACATATTTTGAAAATTCTTTTTTGTTATCGTTAAGGAAAATATCTTTCTTGTTTTTTATACACCAAACGGTGTAATTGTCATCATCGGTTAATGGAATAGTAACAGACTCAGGGTATACCTCGCCTTTTTCCATTTCGAACTTATACTCCACTGAATTTATTTCAGGTTTATAAATGCGAACACCGAAACATTCCACCGACATGATTTCGTTAATGGAATGGTAAAGCTTTTTAAAGATCTGCCCTAGGTTAAGGTTCGAAGTGATCTCCCGGCCTATTTCATTAATTTTTTTATTGGTCTTGTAAGCCAGCTCAATTTCTTCCTTGCTATGAACAAGTTCCTGTGTGCGGGCCTGCACGGTTTGTTCTTGCTCCTCATACAACTTGGCATTTTCAAGCGCTATGGCGGTGTAGGTGGCAAGATTTTTAAGGATGTTTACGTGATAATTACTGTAAGCATTTTTATTGAAACTCTGAACGGTGATAACACCCAGCAGCGATTCCTTGTATTTTAAAGGAAGATAAATGATAGAGGCCACATTCCGTCCGGCTTTCGGGGCCGACTGAAGCTGTATGAAATTACCGATCTCCGCCTCAAAATCGTTAATGATAATCTCCTGCGAGGTATTGTAACACAACACGGTTAAACGGTTGATGTCGGTAATATCGTATTTAATATCCCTGAAAGTTTCTTCACCCTCAATGTAAATTGGAAACACAATGGTATCATCTTCTTTCCGGAATAAACCGATACCAAAGCCCACGGCGTCCATTAGGCCATTCACACTTTTGTAAACTGTATTCACAATGGTTTCCACCGAAAGACTTGAAATGATCTGTTGACCAATCTCACTCATCAGCGTAAGGCTTTCCGAGAAATTCTCCAGCTCTTTGGCGCGTTCTTCAAGGATGGCTTTTTCGGCCTGTGATTGAAGCACACGGTTTTGCAGTTCTAAACTTTTTGAAAGCTGTGTGCTTTTGTGATTCCGCACATCTTCCTTACCCTGGTGAAATATTTTATAATACTCAAGCGCTTTGGGAGCGTTGTTTTCTTTTTCGTAAAGCTCCGCCAGTTTTTCGCTGGCCTGAAACACTCCTTCCTTAGAACCGATCTCGAGTGAAAGATCATAAGCATCCCTGAGATGTTTGATGGCATGTTCTTTATCATTCTGAATGATGTACAGTTTGCCAATGTTGTTAAGTGTAGTAGCAACCCCGAATTTAAATCCAAGTTCCCTGCGTAGTTCAAGACTCTCCTTATAACAGTCGAGGGCTTTATCAAATTGTTTAAGACCAGTATAGGTGCGCCCCAATCCGTCGAGTGCAAAGGCCCTTACCTGCTGGAAACCATTAAGTTCGTTGGTGAGATCGATGCATTGATAATAATACTTCAGCGCGTTATCATACTGTTTTAAATTGTGATACGTTTCGCCCAAACCATCCTGTACTTTAACAAGGATTTCTTTCACATTGTGTTTGATGCAAAGTTTTTCGCTTTCTTTCAGCGTTTCAAGGGCCTTGTCGTTTTGCTCAATGGTATAATACACAGTCCCCATACCGTTTAAGCCATCGGCCATGCCCGGTTCAAAATTAATTTTGGAACTTATGTCGTAACTGTTTTTATAATATTTAACGGAAGAATCGTAATCGGACAAATAATAGAAATTAGCACCGAGGTAATAATTGGTTTCCGCTTCGTTTACTTTATCATTAATAGCACGGAAAAGATCTATTGCTTCAAAACAATAGTTGGCTGCTTCTTCATTTTTTGAGATCCAAACATGGCAGGCACCAAGCGTTTTCTTGGCAAGAGCGATACCTTTTGTGTAGTTAAGTCCGGTTGATTTATCGAGGGCAAGTTTAGCGAGCTCAATTGACTTTACGGCATTTTTACGGTTAATGGACCACGCTTCGTGGTTTAACTCGTCTATTTCCTGAGTAATTGTGTTAGTTAGGGGCAACTGTGACATAGAATAAGCATTAAATATAGCTTATTTTTTTTATATCATCAAACGCCAATTAACCATTTAACATTCAATAGGATAAAACTTATTCTACGATCATTTCAAAAGGCAGTCTTGCCTGAACACCTTTCATGGAAATGATGCTTTTTACGTACTTCAAATACGAATAAGCATCGCCCAGATTTTTTTGCATTACCCTCGCTTCGGCATCCGTTTCTGCGCGACTTAAAAACTCCTCGAAAGGATGTTTTTGTTTTGGAAGTTCGAGTAGTTTATAAGCCCCAACCTTCGCAATTTTTGCCGCGTAGGCCACAGCATCGTCAAGTCCCCCGATTTCATCCACAAGTTTTATTTTAACGGCATCGGAACCTGTCCACACCCTGCCCTGCCCTATGCTGTCAACATCAGACTGACTCATGTGACGGCCTTCGGCAACGCGACTGGTAAACACATCATAAATTTTTTCCACGCTTCTTTGAATAAACGCATGTTCCTGCAT
>JACDDR010000025.1 GCA_013816895.1 Bacteroidota bacterium | reverse complement strand
GAGTGTGGTTGTAAACCCTGCGGTTAATACAACTTATACTGTTACCGGTAGTAACGGATCCTGCACCGGAACACAAACTATTTCAATATCAATAACAAGCAATGTTACTTATACCCTTGGTGCAACTGCTACTACTGTATGTCCCGGACAAACAGTAGGTCTTACGGTTTTAGGCGGTGTTAACTACACCTGGTCGCCTGGAAGTAGTTTAAGCACTACAACAGGGTCGGCTACCACTGCAACACCATTGATTCCCACCACATATTCGGTGGTTGGTAATGATGGCGCTGGTTGCAACGGGAGCGGCTTTATCACCATCAACATGGGCTCAGCTCCAAACGTACAGGTTGTTTCAACGGCTTCGGCAGTGTGTACTGGCTTCTCAGCCACATTAACGGCATCCGGCGCAACTTCGTATACATGGACTGGCTCTACCTTTACTGCTGCTGTAAATCAAACCTCCGTGGCTGTTGGCCCCGGAACATACACCCTCAAGGGCTCTAACGGTTCAACCTGTGCCTCCCAAACCGTTATTACTATTGGCCTGGCGCCTCCTCTGAACGTTGTTCTCTCTCAAAACACATTTACGACCTGCGTTGCAAATAATTTTCCTAAATTCTCCAAGCCTGTGCAATTAAGCGCAACCGGAGCTTCTTCTTACAACTGGTTTCCTTGTAATCAGTTTATTTCAATTTGTCTTGGTCCTGTAGTGCAGGTAAGACCTCCTACCTCAACGTGCTATACCGTTACAGGAAATTCAGCGGTGTGTTCAGGTTCGGCGGTCATCTGCGTAACAGTTATTCCGCAATACACCATTACAGTTAAGCCTCCTATACCGATTATGTGTACCGGCGATTCCATTGTTTTAAAAGTAGCAAATATCGGTTCAGTTTCTATTGCTCCATTTGCATATAGCTGGGCTGATCCGGAGCCAATCAGTCTGTATAATCCACTTGATTTTTCGGTAACGGCTTACCCAACGAATACCACTTCTTTGCCGCGAACAATTACCTATACCACAGAGGTACTGGATTCGCGCGGATGTATTTCCGTTGAAAAACTTGTCACTGTAACTGTAGTGCCTCGCCCAACAATGGCGGTGTCCATTCCAACAATTAATGGAGTTCCTACCAATACAGTTTGTTTTGTGGGTAATTCCACCGGTTACCCCAATGTAACGTTAAACCTGTGCGCGAATAACACTAACAGTTTACCACCTCAGTACGACCCTACATTTACCTGGGTACCTACGTATACAAGCACTAGCGGACCGATCATATCGGCTAACCCAACTAACGGTCCTCAATCCTGTATTATAGTTTCAGCACCTCAGCGAACGCCTACCCCCGTCACCTTTACAGTGGTCGCGGGCTGGAATGGCATACCGGGCTGCCGCGAAATAGATACAGTTTCAGTAATATCGGTTGATTGCAGATCAGTTACACCATTCTCATTTACTACAGCTACAGTAAATGATACGATATGTTCGCGGCAATGCGTCACCTTCCTTGCACCGGCTGACACCACGTTTGGCGGACCTATGTCTTATACATGGACGTTCTCCGGAGGAAATCCGGCCACATCCAATTTAAAAAATCCTACGGTCTGTTATAATTTACCGGGCAAGTTCAATGTATTGCTGCAGGTGTGTAACCCATATCCGAAGCATACTGTTCCACCTGGAAGTTGTTATACCAGAGGTTACCTGAACATGATCAAGGTTGTGGATATTCCAAACCCGCGGATTTTGCCTAAGGTTATTTTTCAAATGTCGCCAAAAGATACGATCATACGATTCGCGAGTTCAATAGTGCTAACAGCAACCAATGCATCAAGTTATGTGTGGGACCCTCCGTATAATATATCTCCGATGACCGGCTCAATTGTGACTGTTCATCCCTTACAAACTACGCAATACCACGTAACAGCCTACAACAGTAAGAATTGTTATTCTACTGATACGATAAATGTTATCGTGATTGAAGATTGTGGTGAAATGTTTGTTCCGAATGCTTTCTCTCCGAATGCTGATGGAATGAACGATGTGCTGCATGTACGTGGGCAATGTTTAGAAACTTTGACGTTCATGATCTTTAACAGATGGGGCGAAAAAGTGTTTGAAACAAACGACAAGAATGTTGGATGGGATGGCACATACAAAGGCGAACTCATGAATACAGGTGTTTTCGTATTCAGGCTTGAGGGGAAAACATACGATGGTAAAGCCTATACCATGAAGGGAAATATTACACTAGTCAGATAAAAGATTATGCAGAAAAAATATATACTTTTTGGATTTGTTTGCGCCTTGATTTTTCAGGTAAAAGCGCAGGATATTCATTTTTCGCAGTACACGGAGATTCCAAGTAATATTAACCCTGCTCTTGCAGGAGTTAATTATGATACGCGTGTTATTGGCCAGTACCGAACTCAATGGGGGAGTGTAGCTAAAGCTTATAACACATACGGAGTTTCTTTCGAACAAGCCATTAAACATAAAAAACTACGCGGCAGTTATTTTGCGGTTAGCGGAAATATTTACAGGGATCTTGCGGGAGATGCAAAAATGGGGATGATGAATCCTAACTTTGGAATAGCTTATATCGTAAAAATAAATAAGCAACAAAAGCTCTCTGGTGGAATACAGGGCGGTTTTGTGTATCGTACGATTGATATTTCAAAATTAAGATGGAACAACCAGTTTAACGGTTATGAGTATGATCCTTCTTTGCCAACCGGCGAAGCTGTTCCGAGAAGTGCCATTACTTCTTACGACCTTGGCGGTGGCCTTAACTACAGCTACGCGCAAAGTGAAAAATTCATCAGTGCCAAAGACGGAAACAAATTTAACATGGGCTTCTCAGCCTTTCACTATCAGATTCCAAGAAATTCCTTTTTTAGTTCAAGTGAAAAATTGTATACCCGTTACTGCGTGTATGCAAATGCCGACATTAACATTCCCGGAACAAAAAACGCGGTGATGCCAAGCTTTCTTTACATGCGCCAGGGAAAAAGTACGGAGTTTGTGATCGGTGCACTGTATAAATTTATTTTGAAGGATCAGTCGATGTATACCGATAAGGTAAAGCCTTCGGCATTCGCTATCGGTGTTCAGTATCGTTACAAGGATGCGATCATTCCATGCGTTTTAATGCAATATGATAAATATGCTTTTGGGCTTGCATATGATATAAATGTTTCTGCTCTTACGCCAGCTTCTAAACGCAATGGTGCCATGGAGGTAATGTTACGATATAACATGTCTCCAGGTTACGGTAAAAACCTGGGCCGAGGAGACACAAAAGCTTCCTATTAAAAATGAAAAGCGCTCCGGCGCTTTTTTATTTTGCCGATTTCTTGACTTCTCCCTATTTGTTTAGTAATTTAGTAATAACGAAAAACAATAATGGTCTATGTCCAATGGGAGTTTCGCGTTCAAACAGTTTACAATAAAGCAGGATCGTTGTGCCATGAAAGTGGGTACAGACGCGGTTTTACTGGGCGCGTGGATAACTCCTAACGGCAGTAAAAAAATTCTCGACATTGGTACAGGTACAGGCATCATCGCTTTAATGCTGGCGCAGAAATCTTCGGCTCAAATTGTAGCAATTGATATTGACAAAGAAAGTACAGATCAGGCAAAATTGAATGTCTCCGAAAGTAATTTCCGTAATATTGAAGTTCAAAATCTTTCCTTACAGGTGCTCGCTCAAACCAGTGAAGAGAAGTTTAATCTTATTGTTACCAACCCTCCTTATTTTATTGATTCATTAAAAAGTAACGATGGAAACCGCACTATCGCCCGTCATGCGGATCTTCTTCCTTTTGAAGACCTAATCGCGGGAGTTCAGAAATTACTTGAAAAAAAGGGAAAATTCTGTTTGATCCTTCCAAAAAATGAAGCTTCTCTTTTTCGCGATATGGCCAAACAGAAAGGACTGTACATTTCAAAACTTCTGCGAATACGTACACGTTCTGACAAAGATTCTGAAAAGCGACATATCATGCAATTTGAATTTAAGGAAACCGAGTTTTCTGAATCAACACTTGTAATCGAAAGCGACCGGAACATGAAATATTCCGAAGAATATCGTGAGCTGACAAAAGACTACTACCTTAATTTTTAAATCCGGAATCAGGTATTTTTTTCTCCATCAGAAAATGCTGGATCAGTCCCCAGAGTAAAAAAGATTTTTCCTTAACCACGTAACCGCAACTTTCATAAAAATGAACGGCGTTTTCACGTGCCTGCAACTCAACCGTGTGAAGCCCCAGTTCTTTTGCTTTATTTTCAAGGAACTGCGCCATTTTTTTTCCAAGTCCTTTTCCCTGGTAATCTTTACTAACAGCCATAAAACGAATCTGGCCAACTTTGTTTTCGTTTTCCTGTAGGCGGCCACAGGCAATAGCTTTACCGTTGTCATTCAAAATAAACGCATTAACGCTTTTCTGTTCGAGTTCATCTGTAGCTGTCTCAGCGGGCTGATTCCAGGGTTTACGCAAAACTTCTACGCGAAGGGCGATGACCTGGTCAATCTCTTTTTGTGTTTTTGCTTCGTAAATTTTAAACATCATTCATAAACTTAAAGGCAATGTTGGAAACCGTAGTGATTTTTTTTCCTTTGTGTTCAAACTTTCTGAGCATAGCTTTTGCTTCCGGCAATTCGAAAACTTCTTTTAAATTCCTGATTTTCCCCACGGGAATTTCTTTTTCAAGACATTTTTCATAAAGGTCATTAAAATTAAATTCGCGGATATAATTGTACAAAATATGGTATAGCTGAATCCGGTTTAAAACACGGGAATGATTGGATTTGTACTTTGGATCCTGTGAAAGCGAAGGATAGCTGATAAGATCGCACAATTGCATGAACTGCCTGTTGCTGCCAATGGCAAAAGTGATCATATGGTTATCGCGTGTTTCAAATAGCTCGCCGTACGGAGCAATGTTTGGGTGAAGACTTCCTGTTTGTTTTGGAAGATGACCTGCTATAAGCCAATTGGTTGCCTGATTGGCAAGGGAGGCTAAGGCGCTGTCAAATAAAGAGACTGAAACATGCGCTCCTTTTTTGTTCTTATAAAGATTAATTAACGCTATTAATATCGCTTCCTTTAACTGATGTCCCGCTATAAGATCAATGAGAGCAACCGGCATTTTAACGGGCTTACTGCCTGCTTCCCCATTCATAAACATAAACCCGCTCTCAGCCTGTAAGACCAGATCATACGCCGTTCTAGGACTATCCGCGCCGAAGCCGTTAATGGATGCGTAAATTAATTTAGGCTGTATCTTGGAAAGGGTTTTATAATCCACTTTTAATTTTTCATCATCTCCGTTTTTATAATTGGAAATAACGATATCAGCGTCTTTTACTAAATTGTAAAGTTTTTGTAATTGCGCGGGTACGGAAATATCTAACGAAACAAATTCTTTTAATGAATTAACGCTCCAGAAGTAGGAGCTGAATTCGTCCTTAGGATCCTCATTTTTTAGTTTCCAGCTTCTGGTAACATCGCCGTTAGTTTTAGAGTTTTCAATTTTTAAAACATGAGCGCCAAGTTCTGCAAAAAAAAATCCGACGCTTGGCCCAGCTAAAACGCCTGCCAACTCAATAATTTTAAGGTCCTTGAAAATATCAGTAATGGAATCAGTTTTTTTCAACGATGTACTTTTTGTAATATTCTCTTATTTTATTTTTATTGGCCTTGGCAAAATCCTTGTATTGATCGTAAAAGTCGTAGTGAAAACAAGTTACGAGTACATAACAATCCAGGAAACCATCTTTCTGCATTTTTTTCGCCTGCTCAAGATCCGCACTTGCACTGTTCTTAAGCATTTCCTCCCAGGCAAATACTTCCATGTATTTAGAGGCCGTCAAAGAATTAGTCCTATTAATAATTCCCTTTTCGTTGCAAAATGGTTTTATTTTTGAAAGAGAGTTTTTATAAGATATCCAAATACCTTTAACTTCAGGTGTTTTGGGCTCATTGTAATCGTTCAGTGTAGACTTTAAACTATCTTGTTTTATTTTATTGGGAAATACCTCGCGCGGTAACCATTTAATATCAATCTTTTTTTGAGAATAATAAACGGCATCCTCCATTTTAACGGCTATGGACAAATCAGGATAAACCGTCATGGCATCTATCGCATCATCAATTGCTTTATCGTAAAGATGTGCCTTTAAGTAGGTGTCGATAATGTACTTTCGTGGCTCCAGCAGATTTGGATGCTGGTTGATGGCTTCCCTGAAACATCCTACTGCACTTTCATAATTACCGGTAAAATAAAAGCAATCTCCCATGTACATATTTGCTTTGTAAAAATTGGGCTGCTCTTCAATGGCGCGCTTATATATTTTAGCAGCGTTATCGTAATTTTTTTTTGCGAATTCTTCTTCCGCCTCATTAAAATGCTTAAGTGCTTTTTTGCTCACCAATGTGTCCACATCTACATCAATAAAAATATTACGTAACAAGGCTGAAGAAAGATACGCGTCATCGGAAGTAAGCATTGCTTTGCGTAACGTATAAGTATATTTATTATACGCTATTTTAGACAAGCTGAGGTTGCTTAATAAATCTGTAAATGCTTTTGTAAGAGAATCGTCTTTAGGAGACTGCTTGCCATTTTTATCCTTAGTGGTAACAGTCATGTTTTTTAAAAGATTATCCGAGGCTTTACTGTCCTGGTATTCCTTGTAACGGATTTTTGCCAGCAAGTCCCATCCTTTTCCATATTCAGGATTTGCAGAAAGTATTTTTTCCGTGTGCTCATCAGCCTCTTTCAGCTTTCCTTTTTCTACTAGTTCGTAAGTCTTCTCAAGTTTTTTATCGAGTTTGTTTGATTGGCTGTGTAGTGCCTGACTTACAAAAAGAACAAAAATAAAGGAATGGAGCTTTTTCATCAGATTGGGTTTAGGGTTATCTTAATTCGGCTCCTAATTTTTCTTTGTAGGTGGTAATCAGTTTCTCCATTACGTGATCTATCTGTTTATCGGTAAGGGTGCCTTCTTTATCCATTAAAGTAAAACTAACAGCATACGATTTCTTATTTCCTAATTTTTCTCCCTCATAAATATCAAAGAGATTCACTTTCTTAAGTAATTTTTTCTCAGTATTAAAGGCCAGCTCTTCTATCTGCGCATACTTTATTGATTTGTCTATTAACAAAGCCAGGTCGCGCCTCACAGCAGGGAATTTACTTATTTCCTCGAATTCTATTTTATTTTTAGAAAATGCTTTTAAAAGAACATTCCATTCAACGCTTGCGTAGAATACAGGTTGTGAAATGTCAAAAGTCTTTAAAACCGATTTATTAATACTTCCCAAACATGCCAGCGGCTTTCCGTTGAGCGTGTAGTTAAGTCCGGAGTCAAAGTTTTTATAATCACTGTCGATGCTTTTGATATTTGTTAACCCGCATTTTTCGAAAAGATTAAACAAGGCCGCCTTTAAGAAAGAAAGTTCACTTGTTTGATCGAGTTTATATGGATTTTCATTGAAAAGTTTGCCTGTTAAAAACATTGCCAATTGCTTTTGTTCCGCGTATTTGAATTCCGCGTTGGGATTTACCGAATAAACCCGGCCAATTTCAAATAATTTGAGATCGCTGTTCTTGCGGTTAATATTGTAAGCGATCGCTTCAAGGCCGCTATAAATCATATCGCTGCGCAACACGTTTAAATCATTGCTTAACGGATTAACAACTTTAACCATGGAAGTATTTTCAGGATAATACGATTCTTTGGTTAAGGACAGGCTCATAATTTCATTAAAGCCAAAACCTTCGAGAATACCTGCGGTTTTATTTTCAAGTGTGCTGTCAAAGTTCTTAGGCTCATTAAACGCAGTGTAGCTAATAGACTTGCTCACCTCCACGTTGTTGTAACCGTAAATGCGCATCACTTCTTCTATCACATCTGCTTCGCGGGTAACGTCTGTTTTGTATCGCGGTACTTGTAACAGTAATCCGTCACTGCCTTCCGATTCAATTTCTATTCCAAGGTTTGTAATAATATTTTTCACAACATTCATATCAATTTCCTTACCAATGAGTGCATTGCAATTGGTATTAGAAAAGGCGACGCGGTAAGGCGCCATTTTTTCAGGGTACATGTCTACCGGTGACATTGAAATACTGCCGCCAGCGAGCTCAATAATGAGATTGGCAGCCCTTGTGAGAGCAATTAAGGTCATGTCAGGATCTGTCCCTCTTTCAAAGCGGAATGAAGCATCTGTTTTTAACGAATGGTTTTTGGATGATTTCCGGATGTGCGCGGGGTCAAAGTATGCACTCTCGATAAATACCGCAGTGGTTGTTTTAGTTACTCCGCTCTCGGCTCCACCAAAAACGCCGGCAATGCACATGGGCGACGCTTCGTTACAGATCATGAGATCCGTTCCTTTCAGCGTTCTGTCAACTCCGTCGAGCGATTTAAATTTTTCGCCTTCTTTCGCGTTCCTTACAATTATTTTATTGCCGGTTATTTTTTCAAGATCAAACGCGTGCAATGGTTGTCCCAGTTCGTGAAGAACAAAATTTGTAATGTCAACGATGTTATTTATTGGCCTTACACCTATAGATTTTAAACGGTTTTGAAGCCATTCCGGACTGTCCTTTACCGTGATTCCGCTAATTACAAGTCCTGAGTAACGTTTGCAGCCCTCGTGGTTTTCAATGGTAACAGTCACCTTAGAGCTTTCGTTTGACTCCTGTAATTCATTCAGTCCAACCAATCTTATTTTTAACTCCTGATTGTTGTTTGCAGAGTTAATGATTGCTGAAAGATCCCTCGCCACACCAAGATGGGAAGCGGCATCGCTGCGGTTAGGCGTTAAGCCGATTTCAAAAACAGAATCGCTTTCAATTTTAAAATATTCCGACGCTTCCATTCCGGTTTTTGTAGTTTCGGGGAGCACCATGATTCCCGCATGACTGCTTCCTAATCCTATTTCATCTTCGGCGCATATCATTCCTTCGCTCGCCGCGCCACGGATCTTCGATTTTTTTATTTCAAATGGTTCGCCAGTAATAGGATAAAGTTTTGTTCCTACAGTGGCTACAATTACCTTTTGTCCTGCAGCTACATTTGGCGCGCCACAAACAATGGAAAGCGGTTCGCCTGTGCCGATGTCTACCTTCGTTAAACTTAAACGGTCAGCATCAGGATGTTTTGCGCACTCAACAATATGGCCGATAACAAGTCCTTTTAATCCGCCTTTTAACGATTCGAACGATTCTATCCCTTCAACTTCAAGGCCCGAAGAGGTTAAAAGATCGGCAGCTTCTTCCGCTGAAGAAGTGATATTGATAAGCGTTTTAAGCCAGTTATAAGAAATTTTCATTTGCTTTTAAATTTGTAATACCAGGTTGTAAAGCCCGTCCCATAAGGGATAGAATATATTTCTGCTTCCTTTAAAACCGGGAATAAATATAGGCTTAATTACTGAATTTTTTCTATATTTAATCATCAAAAAACTGATTTATATTCTGTCATTTTTAGTGTCGTTTAAAGCTTCTGCCCAGAGTGGAGGCGGGGTAGAAACGCCTGGCACTTATGAATTTAATGTGAAGGACTGCTTTGCCGATAAAAAATATAAAGGCGGAATAAAGAAGGATTCAATTAAACCAAATTCCATTTTTAAAGGCCAGAGAATATGGCGCAGCATTAGTCTTGAGAACAAGCAAAATAAGGAATTGCTGGCCACCAATAATAAATGTGTGAACATTGGTTTTTTTGAAGTGATAAAATTCGGATTGTTTGAAATGAAACTAAATGCTTTCATGAGTGATGATTTTAACGCTTCTGAAAAAAACCGTCTTACTGAAGCCGAGTTAACGGGCTTGCTAAAAATAAAGGATACAATTACAACAGTTACATTCGATGCATCAGGGAACGAAACAACAGTGATAAAAATTGAAAGCCGTTATCTTCAGAATACTGATATTAAAACGTACCTGTTGAAGGAGGATTGGTTCATAAACAGCTATAGCGGGAAACTCGAAAAACGAATTATTGCATTTGCGCCGCTGATCTATGATAAAAAGAGCGAGCGCATACGGCCGGTTTTCTGGCTGTATTACCGCGAATGGAATGAATTGCTCAACCTGTTCGAAGCCAGGAATATTAAGGACTCTAAAAGAATAAGTTATGCGTATGCTTTACAAAATCAATATTACTTTTCCAGGATCAGCAAGCAGAGTAATATTTTTGGAAGGTCTGTTAAAGCTACCTATAACAGCGAAGCATCAATGGAGAGCGATGTGATCCAGGGAAAAATAAATAACAGTGAGAGCGACCTTTACGAGGATTAATCCTTCGTAAGTTCTTTAAACACATCTTCCATACGTTGTTCCTCTTTGTTCAGTGTAAGAACACTCAGCTTGTTGGCGACCGCAAAGTCAAAAACTTCTTTTCGCATATCCTCCGATGAGTTTGACAATAATTGCCAGATGTTGCCCCCCATGTTTTTTACTTCCTGGATGTTGCGAATATTTTTTATTTTTTCAAGGTCGATTAGTTTGTCAAATTCCACAGTAATAACCTGGCGTGTGGAGTTTTTCTGAAGATTTTTTGTTTCGTCATTCGCTACAATTTCTCCTTTATTAATAATGATCACTTTTTTGCACACTGCCTCTACTTCCTGCATGATGTGCGTGCTAAGCATAACGGTTTTGTGTTTGCCGAGTGAAATAATCAGCATGCGGATATCTTCCAGCTGATTCGGGTCAAGTCCGGTAGTAGGCTCATCCATAATCAAAACCTTTGGATCGTGAATCATTGCTTGCGCCAATCCAACACGTTGGCGGTAACCTTTGCTCAGAGCGCCGATTTTTTTGTTCTGCTCAACCTGCAAACCGGTAAGTTCTATCATTTCCTTAACCCGATTTTTCGGATTTTTTATTTTATAAATGCCGCCAACAAATTCCAGAAATTCCTTCACATACATGTCTAAATACAATGGATTATGCTCGGGCAGATAGCCAATTTGTTTTCTTACCTCAAGGGTTTGCTCATGAATGTCGAAACCGCTCACTTTTGCAGAACCACTTGTAGGCGGGATGTAACAGGTAAGAATTTTCATCATCGTGCTTTTACCGGCCCCGTTAGGGCCAAGCAGCCCAACAATTTCATTACTTCCTACCTCAAAAGAAACATTGTTCAATGCTTTTTGAGTGCCGTAAGTTTTAGAAATATTATTTACAATTATCGACATGATTGTTACGGTGTAATGCCCGCCGGTTAGTATTTAGTTTTTGTACACATTTGTTTCAACCCATCCTTTTCCCCATTCTTCTTTTTCTTCTTCGGTCCATATATCAGGGAAGAAAATGCGTTTTTGAAAACGCGGAGGTAAATATTTCTGCCAGTTTGTGCCGCCGGTTGCGGATATATCTCCTGTGTTTTGTTGTAAATAACGTACCGCGCTTTTGTAATGCATAAGCGGCCAGTTCACGTTGACGTTTATGTCAAGGATCTTCAAAGCATTGATGAGCTTGGGATTTTGCCTGTCGGATTCAGGCAGACTCAGATATTTTTGCCAAACATTTTTGTCTTTATATTCAGTGGCGTGTTCAATAAACTGCTCCGAATATTTTTTCTCGAACTGTTTTAAGGTCAGCGTTTTTTTTCCGGATGCTAATTCTGTTGCGCCTTTGTTCCAGTAAATATGTTTAAATAATTCTTCAAAAGACGGTGTTTTGCCATGAAATTGCTCCCTCTGATCTTTATCCACCAGGTTAATGAAATCGGAGCAACTCATTTCAATCAGCCTGTATTGAGCGCTTTGAAAACCACTTGCAGGAAGCAAGGCCATTCTGTAACGCAGGAATTGTTCCTTTTCCATACCGTCAACCATAATTTCAAATGATTTGGTAAGTGACTCGAAGTAGCGGTTTATACGCGTAATACGCTCAGCAAAAAATACAGGATCTATTTTCTCCTTCCACCCGTTATCTTGTCCGTCTGGCCGAATGTCCCTGCCGTTATGAGCAATCTGATCCAGTTCATGAAGCGAAAGCTTAAAATATAATTCCGTTATCTGGTGATAAATAATAAAAATGAGCTCGTCAGGAAAATCGGTTTTGGGATTCTGTAAAGTAAGCAGAGTATCAATTTTTGTATAATCCCAATACGTTAAATAGTTGGATAACAATAACCCCTCGAGGTAACTGTTCAGATCCTGGCCCATCTGGGCGTATTTATTTTCCAGTAATTTTATTTTGTCGAGAATCTCTTTTTCCATTGCTTTAAAATTACAAATTATATTTATTTAATCCCCCGCTTATCCATGGCTTTCTGGTACTTGTCAGCAAATTTTCTGTGTTGTTCGTAAGTGTTTGAATAATCTGAATAACCATTGAGTTCGCACTTCGCGCAAAAGAAAATATAGTTGTGCTTACTGTAGTTTAATGTTGCATCAATGGCCTGGGTGCCTACGAGACTTATCGGCCCTGGCGGGAGGCCTTTAAATCTATAGGTATTGTAAGGCGAATTACTTTCCTTATCGGTATCCCAAACGCGTTGTGCGTCGTAGTTTTTATTCGCAAATTTTAATGTAGGATCGGCTTGCAGTAACATTCCCTTGTTTAAACGGTTAATATAAACACCTGCGATTTTTTGCTGTTCGCTTTCAATGCTGCTTTCATTCTGAACAATAGAAGCAAGCGTAATTATTTCAGGAACAGAGAATCCCGATTTCTTTGCTTTGGCAAGGCGCTTGTCATTCCACACCTCCCGGTATTTTTTGCTGAGTAGCTCAAATAAATCGTCTGTGTTTAAAGCCCAGCTTACTTCATATACACCCGGCGTAATCAATGCGAATGCGTTATCGGGATCAAGTCCGAATTTGTCATTGAGTTTTTTGTCATCGCTCAGGTAATCCTCGATTTCTCCCTCATTCATTTCAAGCTTGTCAGCTGTATAGGTCACAAATTCGTCAAGGTTATGAATTTGAGAATTGTAAGTGAGTTTTACTTTTTCTTCTTTGCTGTATTTAATAAGGTTAATGATCTGCCGGACGCTCATGCCGTTAATAATACGGTATTTGCCGGGATGAATGTTTTTTTCGAGTTCCATTTTACCAGCCAGCCAGCGGAATGCTTTTACGTCTTCAATTATCTTTTCTGAATTTACCTGTTCGGCTACATCATCAAGGTTATCACCTGTTTCAATGTAAACAAATGTATAGTTCTTATTGAGTTTTACAGATGGGCCAAAGAATTCGCGATAAATATAAAAGCCTCCGGCAGCCAATAAAATAACGACTATATATAATATCCAACGCGTTTTTTTTCTGGTACTCATATCAAACTGTTCACTTGTTGTAACGCCATTTTTGCTTTCTGGTTACCCGGATTTTTTTTCAGAATTCTTTGAAGATAAATTACCGCCTGTTTTTTATCTTTTTGAAAAGCATAATAGCCCGCTAAATTTAATAATAATGGTTCATAGTCGGGATCTATTTTAACAGCAATTGTGTATAATCGTATCGCCTCAGCAGGGAAGCCTTGCCGGAGTTTAATGAAGCCCAAATTGGTGTATGCGGAAACATGTTTGGGGTTTTCTTTTAAAATAAACTCAAATTCATCAGAAGCTGCCTTCATATCGTTCGTAGCCGCCAGCGCCGATCCAAATTTATTCCGGAAGTCGAGTACATAAGGCGCGAGTTTAATAGCCCCACGGAACCATTTCAAGGAGTTTGTAATATTGCCTGTATAATAATTGGCTTCCGCAACGTGATAACAGGCCCATGCATCGGCGTTATCATAGGATGATTTAATAAACAATGTATTTAAACATTTTAATTCACCTGCCCTGTTTATCAGTGCCAATAGGTTCTTGTAATCCTGTTTTATAAAGTTAAGTTCCAGTAAGGGTCTTATGTTTTTGTAAAGATCCATGATGTTATCGTCTTTTAATAATGCCTGCGCGGAATCAAGAAATGAAGGGTTTTGATCGAATTTGGAATACTGATTGATGTAGGCTTTGGCACGGGTTAATCTGTCAGGATTTTTTTCATTGATGGAATATAATCCAAGGAAGGTTTTAATTTTTTCTTTTTCTTTTTCAGTAACGGGTTTCCTGATATAATGATCATGAACAGAAACATGTGGAATATCTGTTGCGCCCGAAACAGGCATGTGACAACTGACACAGTTTTTAAATTTTTCAGGCGCGTGACCGGGTTTTGAATTTCTCGCAGCCACAATATTTTTATCGGTGCATGGAAGCTGCGATTTCCCGGAGGCCTTGTGACAACCGTTGCAGGCGTCGTTAAAAACGTTGGTATTTGTGTGTTTCACGCTCACATGCGGATTATGACATGTGATACATGTCATTGCATCTTTATAGGGACGCAAACTTTTATTGTCTTTAGCTTTTTTCAAAGACTGTATGAAGCAGGGACTTTGTTTTAAACGGTCGGCGTGTGATGCCATTATAAATTCATCATCTGCTCCTTTATATTTGGGAAGAAAAACAGAAAGAAAATCGCTGAGTTTTTTACCGGGTTTAAAATCGTAAAATGATTTCCCTTCTTTTAAAACAGCGTTTCCCTGCAGGTGACAGCGCTGGCAAATATCGAACTGAAGATCGATGGAAAGTTTAGCAGGATTTACAATGGAGTAATCAATGTATAAAGATGTATCAACAATCCCGGTTGTTGAACGTTGTTGCACATGCGCACTGCCGGGTCCGTGACACCGTTCACAATCGATGCCGCGGGGCACACTGCGGTATTTATTTTCAGAGCCAACTACAAAGTCCGGATAGCCGTTATGACAGCTCATGCACTCCAGGCCAATTTTTCGGGTGAAATGCGTGTTGAATCCACCTTCAAATCCCGGTGGTAGATCCCAGTGTTTTTTTTGCGTGTAAAAGGTCATTGGCATTTGCGTAAAATAACCATTCACGTTTTGAATGTGTGAATTGGTATGCTGACCTGATCCTATGATATAATTTACCTGCTCGGTTCTCGAATGAATGGTATCACCTTGCTGAACCCGGTATTCTTTAAAAAACAGACTATCGTTCTTCCATGAAGCGAGGTAATGATAATCCGAAATCTTGTCAAACACACTGGCTTTGGTAAAATCGGCCGATGATTTTTTACGCGTGGCAATGTCAAAGGATTTGCCCATCCCGGTTTCAATAAAGGTGTTGTAAATCTTCTGGTGACAACCTTTGCAGGTGTTCATGCCAACATATTTAGCGGAATCGGAATGATTGAGATAAGCAGAAACGGGTTCTGCGGGAATATTTTTTTTTTCTTTTTTTGAGTTATAGTCGCATAGCGTTAATGCGAGTGAAAGAATTGGAACGGCAATTGAAAGTATGTGCAGGGCTTTACTCACCGTAATTTATGAGTTGGAGAAACCACACATCTTCAAACATATTTAAAGCGGTTTTATGCCATGCTTTTTTCAGCGCCGTTTTTTCAAAGCCTGCTTTCACAAAAAGATTTACACTTGCCACATTGCTGGCACTTATATGGGAAAATATCTGTTTTAAGTGAAGTGTTTTAAAGGCGTAATCTGAAACAAGTTCGAGGCATTCGCTGGCAAGCCCTTTTTCCCGAAAATTTTTATGAATGTAAATTCCAATTCCCGCACGCGCATGCTGCGGATCAAATTCGAAAATGTCAATACAGCCTATGGTTTCTCCGCTCGCGGCTTCCACTGCCATCAGACGTAGTTGCTTATTAGTATAAATATCCTGATGTGAAGTGTTGGTGAATTCTTCCAATACAAATTTGCTAAAGGGAATCTGTGTATTGCTTACCGCCCATATGCTTCGGTCGTTTTCCCATTCGTACAGTAGTTCAGCGTCTTGAGGCTCTACAGCCCGTAAATGAATATGTTTGGATTTTAAAAACATCAGTTGCTATAATATGTTTGACGTTCGGTTTTTATTTTTTCGTTAAGCTCTTCATGCGTGTAAAAGGGTAAGTCAATCCCGTTAACTGCCTGAATGTGGAGGCTTAAGGCGTATTCAACATAACTGTTTCCGACTAGTTGTCGGATGAAATCAAATAATAATTCTTCAGGGGCAGACTGAATGCCATAAAAATCTTTAAAGAAAAGTTTAATTGGACTAAGACAGGTGGCTTGATTATGTTTTACTGAACCCGCTTTTTTTAATTCCTCCTGGAACATTTCTTTTTGATGATCGAGACTGAAAACAGGATGAGGGAGGAGTTTCAGAAGAAAACTCTTTATTTTTTTTTGAGAAATGGTTTTAAAAAGAACTTCTTTATTAATATCTAATTCCGCTTCTTTGATAGTTAAAGAGTTGTAACTGCCGTTGAACAAGAGGCCCGCGTGTGGCGGAAAGCGTTCTGCATGAAGAATCACAAGCCAGCTTCCTTTCGACAGTAAATCCTGCTGGAATTCTTTTGTTTCAATGGTTATGAATATGTTCTGAGTGATCACTCTTTTAATTCGATAGTTCCTTTAAACACAAATTCCGCCGGGCCCTGTAACCAGATGTTATAAAAATTACGGTCAAGAACTTTTTCAAATTTCACTTCCAGGTTACCGCCAAGCGTTTTAACGAGGCAATGATTTTTTGTAGTAAGCATTCCTTCCATTCCCGCCACAAGAGCGGCAGCGGTAACACCTGTGCCGCATGAAAAAGTTTCATCTTCAACACCACGTTCGTATGTTCTTACAAAAATGCCTTCATCGGTTCTCTCAATAAAATTAACGTTGGTGCCTTCAGCTTTAAACCGCTCACTGTAACGTATTTTTTTTCCTTCGTTTACAACATCAAAATTTTTTATATCGCTCACGGCTTTTACATAATGCGGCGAACCGGTGTTTAAGTAATAGTGGTCGGTATTTATTTCAACTTCTTTTACATCTGCCATTTTTAAGGAGACTAAACCATCCTGAAGTAGAGTAGCTTCATGGGGGCCGTCAATCGCGAGAAAATGGCATTTGTCAGTTATCAGGCCCAGCTGTGAAGCAAAAGCGGTGATGCACCGGCCGCCGTTTCCGCACATACTGCTTTGATTTCCATCGCTGTTAAAATAAACCATTTTAAAATCAAAGCCGGGCTCCAGTTCAAGAAGCATTAAGCCATCTGCGCCTATGCCGAACCTGCGGTCACAAAGAAAATTAATTTGTTCAGGAGTCAGAGTAATTGAATGTTGCCGGTTATCCACCAAAATAAAATCATTACCTGTACCCTGGTATTTATAAAAATTCAATTGCATGGAATAATGCTTAATTTATTTTTGCAAGAAGATCAGAGTCCACCACGCGCTCAAGCTGTTTAAAATCGCTTCCAAATTGTATTTTATATACCTGGTCGGTACATTTGATGTAAAATTCATTCTCAAGCTGGTACAGTGATACGTTGGTATAATCCATAAAACCGTAAAGCATAATTTTATTTTTTGAGAAACGATATCCTTTGGAATTTAAAGGAGTTCGCCAGAATTCCACAAAGTAAAGATTTGAATAGTTTGTTTCAACGCCCGCATTTTTAGAGGCGCTTGTATCCTGCGGAGATGGATCTCCGATATTGATGATCTTTATATTTTTAACGGAAAGAAGCTCATCGGTAGCTACATTAAGTTCCGAGTCTTGTTTGATAAGACTGTCTACTTCGTGGTAATTTACTTTAGTTGTGCTTCCGAGATGAATTTTAAATCGTTCTTTATCTTTTTTCTTTACTTCTTCACCTTCGTCCTTAACATTTTTTACGGGTTGTTGTATGACGGTAATCTGTTCTTTCGCGGCGTCCTTTAGATTGTTGAAAATGTCAGTGATTTTAAAAATGAAAATACCCACACCAATGACTAATCCTATGGATACGCCAAAAATGAATGTTGGAATTTTACGCTTAAGTCTCATGGAATTGCTCTCGTAAATTTAGTCAAAAAAATGGCACCGGTTAAGGTTTGTTAAAAAGAATTTAGTCGCCTGACTTTGATTGTAATTTTGCATTATAAACATACAAAACACAAAACTTATAATATGAAAAAGTTAGTTTCAACATTAATGGTGGCTTGTTTCGGGGGCTTTGTGGCTCTTACCGGATCACACTTCCTGCCTATGGAAAATTCGAATGTAAGCCAGGTTTTTCAACCCAATAAATCCAATTACGTCCTCACTTCCGGCAATTCTGGAATAGCTGGAATGGGCACTGATTTTACAATGGCGGCAGAAAAATCGGTGAACGCTGTGGTGCATATTAAAACCACGAGTGAACAGGTTAATAATTTGAATTATGATCCCTTTGCTGAATGGTTTTTCGGTCCACAAAAGCGCCAACAGAATTTTATCCAACAAGGAAGTGGGAGCGGTGTGATCATCAGTGATGATGGATACATCGTCACAAATAACCATGTAGTGGCTGGTGCTGATAAAATAGAAGTAGTGCTTAACGACAGGCGCACGTACGTTGGAGAAGTTATTGGCACTGATGCCAGCACAGACGTAGCTTTGGTGAAAATTAAAGAAAAGGGCTTGCCGTTTTTAAGTTATGGAAACAGTGATTTTGTAAAAGTGGGCGAGTGGGCACTTGCGGTGGGTAACCCTTTCAACCTTGAAAGCACAGTTACGGCAGGGATTATTAGCGCTAAGGGTCGGAATAATATTCTTGACAATAACAAAAGACCAATAGAATCGTTTATTCAAACGGATGCGGCAGTTAATCCGGGCAATAGCGGCGGCGCTTTAGTAAATACGAATGGCGAATTGATCGGCATTAACACTGCTATTGCATCTAACAACGGGGCATATCAGGGTTATTCGTTTGCCGTACCGGTAAACATTGTAAAGAAAGTTGTGAGTGATATTGTAGAATTCGGAACGGTTCAGCGCGCTTATCTTGGTGTAAATATTATGGATATTGATGCCCGTTTTGCGCAGGAAAAAAACATCAAACGGCTCAACGGCATTTATGTGAAAGGCATAACGATGGGTGGAAGTGCGCAGGATGCAGGTATTGAAGAAGGGGACGTAATTACAAAGATCCAGGATGTTACGGTGAAGAGTGTAAGTGAATTGCAGGAGCAGGTTAGTAAATACAGACCAGGAGATAAGATCAATGCTACTGTTTTACGTAACAATAAAGAATTAAATCTTGAAGTGGTTTTAAAAACATTGGATAACACTACCAGGCTTGTGAAAAAGAGCGAAATAATTAATAACTCGGTTACCGCGTTAGGCGCTGATTTTATAGAAGTAAGCAGTGATGAACTTTCGAAATTAAGAATTGAAAACGGAGTGAAGATTAACAAGTTGAATAACGGAAAACTTGCACAGGTTGGAATAAAAGAAGGTTTTATTATTACAAGTATTGATAAGAAGAAGGTGAGCAAGGTTGATGATATTAAAACACTTTTATCCAATAAAAGTGGGGCGGTTTTAATTGAGGGCTTTTATCCGAATGGCGCCCGGGCCTATTATGGTTTTGAGATGTAAAAAATTTAGATTTTAGATAAAGGACTTCTTCGGAAGTCCTTTTTTTTGAACCTATGGTTTGAATGAGTGAAAGTGTAGGTAAATAGAGCGGATTTAATTATTTTTAAGGACCTAATCAAGGAAACCATACTTTTTAAATAACCGTTGACGCATAATTTTAAAATATCTTTAATTATTTCTTTTCTGTTATTATTTTTCTTTTCAGGGAAGGCGCAGTTTCCGAATCCATCCAATTTCAATACTGCTACAAACGCTACAAATACCGGTACGCTGCCAATAGGGGCTACTGATCTTAACTGGACGGCGGCTTTAACAAATAGTCTCGGTCCTTATGTGTCGGCTGTTAGCTGCGCTAATCAAGCGCCTTGTTGTTGGGTTAATTCACCATTCGCAAACGCGAATTGGATTAGCTATCCGCACACGTGCTCACCAACTGACCCTGCGGATCATAGTTGTCTGCCTGGTAATCAGGATATATATTATAAGTTAACTTTTAATTTGCCGCCTACAGCCTGCGGTCAGTCTATCGCAACACCAAGTACGTATTGTCTTTCATTTGATTTTTATTCTGATAATTGCGTTTATGAGATCTTCGTAAATGGTATAATAAATTACACAAGTCCAAGCACAAACTCTTATTACAATTCAGGATATAACAGTTTTGGAGGGGTTTCAAAATCCTTATGCAACAACTGGCAGTCCGGAAGCAATTCTGTAATTATTCATGTCCGGTCCGGACAAAACCCTCCCCCGACGTGGGAAGCATTACTCGCGCAAGCTAATCAAACATTAAATACAACGGTTGGTGTGCCTTTCTCCGGATCAGTGTCGGCGAGTAACGTTAGCTGTAATGGACTTTCAAACGGGTCTGCTACTGTTACAACAACAGGCAGTTCCGCCCCTAATACTTATACATGGTTACCTTCGGGGGGAAATTCCAATGTAGCAAATGGCTTAACTGCAAGTAATTATTCAGTAATAGTGAGTTCAGGAAATTGTTCTATTACAAAAACATTAACGATCACACAACCTTCACCTTTCTCTATAACCGTCTCACCAAACACAACAATTTGTCCCGGTGCCTTCGCCTCGATAGGAGCGAGTGGCGCTGCCAGTTATTCCTGGAATACTTCTGCAACCAGTGCGTCAATAACTGTAAATTCGCCGGGAATTTATACGGTTACCGGAACAAATGCTTCAGGCTGCATCAATACTAAGACCGTCAGCGTAAATGCAGGGCCCTCCCCAACAGTCACAATAACCGGAAACAATACGATATGTGTGGGCTCATCTGCCACCTTAACTGCAAATGGCGCTAATACCTATACATGGAACACGGGTTCACAGGCAAATACCATAATTGTATCACCTCCAGGCACAACACAATATATTGTTAGCGGCAATGCAACAGGAATACAATGTTTAGCTACTCAAACAATCACTGTTACCGTTAATAATTTTATTCCGATAACAATAACAGGACCAGGGACTGTTTGCGCAGGTGGCCAGGTGACCTTAACGGGTAATGGCGCTAATACTTACACCTGGAATAATGGATCAAATTCAGCAAGTATTAATGTAACTCCCTTAGTTACTTCGTCCTATACTCTTTCGGGATCAAATTTAACGGGCTGTAATGGCACTACAACAATAATAGTTAATGTGATTCCATATCCGGTTCTGTCCGTTACAAGCGCATCCTTGTGCCCTAATCAATCAACTGTTGTTACAGCTTCAGGAGCGAATTCCTATACCTGGAATACAGGCGCCTTAACTGCAACAACAACAATAAGTACCGCAGGAACATATTCTGTATCCGGTGCGAATTCCAATGGATGCACAAGCACGCAAACCGTTAGTGTCGGCTCTCTTAATCCGCCTAACATTACCATAGGCGGTTTAAGCCAGGTTTGTTATGGTCAGAATTTATTATTAAGCGCCGGCGGTGCCAATTCCTACACCTGGAGTAGCGGTAATGTTTCATCTTCCATAACAATTCCGAATATTGTCTCCAGCAGCTTGTATTCAGTTACTGGAACGGATAATTCCACCGGTTGCGCAAATTCGCAAACATTTGCTGTTACCGTTAATCCTTTACCTGTCCTTACCATTTCCGGAAACCCCGTGGTGTGCAGTGGCAATCCTGCCAATATTAGTGCAGGAGGTGCCGATACTTATTCCTGGAGTACAGGAGCTATTACCTCTGCTGTAAGTTTAACGCCAGCCACTACCAGCGGTTATTTTGTGATTGGTACGAATACTTTATCAGGATGCACGAACAGCCAGGTTGTAACAGTAACCGTCAGCGCAATGCCGTCATTAAGTGTTAATAATGGAACAGTATGCCGGGGCCAATCGTTATTACTGTCCGCCAGCGGTTCTTCTTCCTATTTATGGAGTAACGGGGCTGGTACTTCCACAGTTTTGGTATCGCCTATTGTTTCAACGGTTTATACGGTTACGGGATATGGTACTTCAACCGCATGCAGTATTACAAATACTGTTTTGGCAACGGTTCTATTGGCTCCTCAAATAACCATAAATCCAAATAGTGTTAGTATTTGTAAGGGAACAGGCACGCAACTTAGCGCCAGCGGCTTTACCAATTATTTATGGAATACCGGGGAGACCACAAGTCAGATATCAGTTTTTCCGCAGGGAACTACCAACTATAATGTTTCTTCCACGGAAATTTCAACGGGATGCACCACAACAAAAACAGTTCAAGTACAGGTTTATGAATTACCGGCTGTTCAAATTCTTGGAGATTCAACCAAGTGCGATGGAGAGAGAATTACACTCACCGGAAGTGGCGCTACATCCTACACATGGCAATCCGGAGTAACAACACCTTCTATCGAAATAGTTGTGGAAGAAAATTTTCTTTATGTATTAAGCGGATATAACAGCGAGACGGGCTGCTCTAACCTTGATTCCATTCGCGTAGGGAAATCGGAGAACTGCTGCGAGGTGTTTATACCTAATTCCTTCACTCCAAATGAAGATAATATGAATGAAGAT
The DNA here is from genome assembly GCA_013816895.1 of Bacteroidota bacterium. Taxonomy (GTDB): domain Bacteria; phylum Bacteroidota; class Bacteroidia; order B-17B0; family Aurantibacillaceae; genus Aurantibacillus. The sequence goes on along the minus strand of JACDDR010000025.1, from coordinate 20,401 downwards.
TTTGGACCAATTACATTATGCGAATTCAAAGAATATAAAATGTATATTTTTGATAAATGGGGCGAGCAGATTTTTGTTTGCGATAATGTAAAAACAAAATGGACAGGATATTATAAAGGTGTGCTTTGCAAGCCGGATGTGTACGTGTACCTGATTCGTGCGAAACGTAAAGGAAACGGAGGAGTAAAGCCTTTCTTTGAAAAAACAGGACATGTTTCTTTGATCCGCTAAAACAAAAAGATTTTAAAACAAAAGAGGCTTCCTGTTAGGGAAGCCTCTTTTTTTTGTATTCAGTATTTTTATTTAATTATTTTTTGATGCGTTCCACGTAGTTGCCGGTACGTGTATCTATTTTGACCCAATCGCCTTCGTTAAAAAACAATGGAACCATAATTTCAGTACCAGTATCAATAGTTGCGCGTTTTAAAGTGTTTGTTGCCGTGTCACCCTTTACACCTGGTTCGGTGTAGGTGATCATCGATTCAATAAAGGTAGGCGCTTCGGCAATAATCGGTTCATCGCCTTCAAAGCTTACTTTTACTTCCATTCCTTCTTTTAAAAATTTGGCGCCATCTCCAAACATAAGCATAGGAATATGCACCTGCTCGAAATTGTCATTATCCATGCAAACCGCAAAATCGCCTTCAGGATAAATAAATTGCATCATTTTATATTCCACGCGAACTACTTCCACCAATTCTCCACTACGAAAACGGTTTTCAGTTTGTTTCCCGTTTTTTAAGTTCTTCATTTTTGCCTGGTAAAAAGCACGCAGGTTTCCCGGAGTTCTGTGCTGGTACTCCATGATCTGAACTAATTCGCCGTTAAACCGGATCACTGATCCTATCCCAATATCGCCTGTGTCTGCCATTTTAATTTATTTTTGTTTTTAGTATTCGAGTTTTAAAGATAGTATTTTTTATCCCATCAGGCTTCCAGGTCGTGTGTAACGCCCATGGCCGCGAATTTTTCAATCCTTGCATTTACACGTTTAAGAGCATCCTGCTTTCCAAGTGTTTTCAAATGTTTTAGAATTTCGGCCTTAACGGTAGCAAACATTTCTTCAGGGTTCCTGTGCGCACCACCCACGGGTTCTTTTATCATTCCGTCAATAAGACCATTTTTGGTCATATCTTCAGCAGTTAGTTTTAATGCTTCCGCTGCTTTTTCTTTAAAATTCCAGCTTCTCCATAATATGGAAGAACAGCTTTCCGGAGAAATAACTGAGTACCATGTATTTTCGAGCATCAACACTTTATCACCAATACCTATTCCCAAAGCGCCACCGCTGGCTCCTTCGCCAATGATGATACAAATAACAGGAACTTTAAGCTGGGCCATTTCCAGTAAATTGCGGGCAATGGCTTCTCCCTGTCCGCGCTCTTCTGCTTCCAGGCCAGGATAGGCTCCCGGTGTATCAATTAAAGTAACAATGGGTTTGTTGAATTTTTCAGCCATCTTCATCAATCGTAAGGCCTTACGGTAACCTTCAGGGTTAGCCATTCCAAACCTTCGGATCTGGCGCATCTTGGTATTGATTCCTTTCTGCTGACCAATGAACATCACCGTTTGTCCGTCTATCTCACCAAACCCGCCAACCATCGCCTTATCGTCGCCAACTGTTCGGTCGCCATGTAGTTCGATAAAACTTTTATTGCTGAGATGTTCTATGTAAGCAAGGGTATAAGGGCGTTCAGGATGCCTGCTTACCTGCACACGCTGCCAGGGAGTTAGATTAGAGTACAGTTCCTTGGTTTTTTCAAGAACATGATTTTCCAATTCCTTGATTTTATCGGTGAGATCAACTTTGCTTTTTGTTGAAACTTCTTTAAGCTTTGTTAATTCACTTTCTAAATCCTGTATTGGCTTTTCAAAATCCAAATAAGTCATTAATAATGTGTGTTAGTTAGGGGGGCAAAATTATCATTTTTTGATGAAAAAAGCCGTGTTTTTAACTAATCTACTATGTGTCAACAGGTTATTTTACCACGATACGGCCCAAAAGTTTATTTACGCGACTTTTGAGGGTGGTGAGGTGCAGAATTTCCTGCAAAATCCCCTGTGTTTCTTCAGGCGTGCAGTCTTTTAAAAGCTCCTGTTTTAACGAAATGTAATGATGAAGTTTTTTTTCTTTAAGACTAAACAACAAGTGTTGTGATGTTTTTTTTATGTTTGAAAGTTCGTTTGAAACATGTACACCAAAATGCGCCCACTTTCCGCTCAGCTCATAATTATTCATGACGTGATTAATTACAAAACTGCTTATGATAGGATCCTGAGACATTGAAAAATGCTGGAGGTTGGGCAAACGTTGTTCTGAAAGTTCTTTAATGTATTCGTCGAGTACGGTTTGATGAATCGGGTTTTCAAATGTGATCTCATCCCTCCATAATTCAAATAGAATAAATTCGGCAAGCGTTATTTCAAGATCGTGTTTTTCCTGGTTCTCGTCTTCTGCATCAATGGTGATTAGAATGTTTCCATGCGTGAGCATGATGCGTAACAATTCTTTTTCTTCAGCATCAAAATTTAAAGGTTCTTTTTCTTTTGTGTCAACGGTAAGATCTTCAAGTATTTCGGATGTGGTAATGTTAGGCTCAGTATAGCTTTCCGGAGTTGAACCTGGTTTACCTTTCGAAGCAATTTTTCTCCTGATCTTGTTCACCTCCATCTGTAGAATGGATTCTTCGATCTCCATCACGTTGGCGCAATCCTTAATGTAAATGCTCCGGATGATATTATCCGGAATTAAAGAAATACTCTCAACAATATCTTTAATTACACCGGCGCGTTTTATTGGATCATTTTTTGTTTCGGCAGTAATTTTTTTTGCCTTGTACATTAAAAAATCCTGTGCGTTCTCTTTAATGTAACTTTGAAATTCTTCAATCGTCACTTTTCTGCTGAATGAATCCGGATCGTCATTATCCGGAAACATCAGCAATTTCACATTCATTCCTTCCTCAAGTAACAGAGGAATGGCACGGTTGCTGGCCTTTTGGCCTGCTTCATCACCATCATACAATACAATGATGTTGTTTGTAAAACGGTGAATGGATTTTATCTGGTCAACCGTTAAAGATGTTCCGCTTGAAGCCACAACATTCTCAACGCCTGCCTGATGCATCGCTATCACATCCATGTAGCCTTCCACAAGGTAACAGCAGTCTTCTTTCTGAACGGATTTTTTCCCGAGCCATAATCCATACAAAATTTTACTCTTGTTATAAATGTCGGTTTCGGGACTATTAATATACTTCGCTATTTTTTTATCGCTGCTAAGTGTTCTTCCACCAAAGGCAACCACGCGGCCGCCATCGTCCTGTATAGGAAACATCACACGGCCTGCGTACCTGTCGAAAATATCTTTTACAGTTATTTCAGTGCCTTCAGCATGATTATTACTTAAAATGCTCATACCTGTTTTTACAAGGTATTTGGCCTGATAGCCCGCTTTCACTGCGTCCTCACTAAATGCGCGGCGGGCTTCGAGACTATAGCCTAATTGGAATTTCTGAATGATGTCATCACGCAATCCGCGTTCCTGAAAATAACCGAGACCAATGGAACGACCCTCATCACCGTTAAGCATCTTATCAGTAAAATAGCGTTGCGCGTATTGCATCACGATCATTAAACTATCGCGCTCGGTATTGCGTTCTTTTTCTTCAGGCGTTATTTCGCGCTCAACAATTTCTACGGAATACTTTTTCGCCAGCCAGCGCAATGCCTCAGGATAGGAAAGCTGCAGGTGGTCCATGATAAAATTGACGGAGTTGCCCGCTTTACTGCAGCCAAAACATTTATAGATGCCTTTTACAGCAGAAACAGTAAACGAAGGTGTTTTTTCGCCATGAAACGGACAAAGACCAAGGTAATTGGCTCCCCGTTTTTTGAGAGTCACAAATTCTCCAACGACTTCCTCAACCCTTGCGGCATCAATGATCTTATCAACAGTTTCTTTAGGTATCAAAAAAGTGTAATTTTAGGGAAAATCTTATTTAAATCTAAAAATAAATTAATGATAAAGTTACGCTATTCTTCGCTTATTTTTCTCTTTATTTTTTCGCTGCTTACCTCTAATGCGCAGGAAGAGCCGGTCAAGGATCCATATATAAAACTGGCCAAACAATTTATAGGCGCTGTTAAGCGTAACGAATATCATAAAAATCACCGGTTTTTCGATTCGAGTTTTTACGGCAAGGCCATTTCAGCTCAAACGCAGAAAATGGTGGAAGACTTTTTAAACGAAAAGGGACCAATTGTGGCAATTGAAAAAACGGTGGCTGATACACAAGGCTGTAAGATGGCTACCTGCACCAGTATTAAAACGGCGAAGGGAAAATTTTTGTGGTATCATTATTTCGATCAGGCCGAACGTATACAACGGTTCGCGGTTGACACCTTTGACCAGCAATGGTTTTATGTACCTGGCCTAATCACAAATAAAAATTTTACGCGAAAAGAAATCGTTATTGAGCCCAACGCATTTATCCGACTGCCTGGCAGCCTGTATGTACCCAACGGAAATAAAAAAAGCCCGATGGTAATTCTGGTCCACGGCAGTGGTCCCCAAGACCGCAATGTGAGTGTTGGAAAAAACAAAGTGTTCTTAGACATGGCGCTTGATCTTGTACAGAAAGGTGTTTCGGTATTGATATACGACAAGCGGACCTATGTTTACCAGTATCACGATCCATTTCCGATGGACAGTATGGATTATTATTCGGAGACGGTTGATGATGCAGTGGCGGCGTTTAAACTGGCGAAAACATTTAAAGATATTGATACAAGTAGAATCTATATTGGTGGGCATAGCCAGGGGGCTTTGTGCGGACCATTGATAGCCAAAGGATGCAAAGGATTGAAGGGCTTAATTTTGCTTGCAGCGCCCGGAAGAAGCTTGCTCGAAATTATCCCGGAACAATTGGATTATGTGAACACTTTTGTTACACAGGACAAAGCGAGATCGGAAGAAATAAGCAACGCAATTAAATGGCAGGTTAAAAACGCTTTGAAACCCGATCTCAATTTAAAGAGTAAGGTGATGCTGCCTTTTGGCGCCAAACCCAAGTACTGGTTAATGGACCGGAATTATAAAGTGCTGGAAGAGGCAAAAAAATTAACCCTGCCTGTTTATTTATTGCAGGGCGGAAGAGATTATAACGTTACTAAAACAGATTATGATTTATGGACCAACGCTATGACAGGAAAGCCAAACTTTAAATCATACTGGTATGAGGATCTGGATCACATGTTTTTTGAGGGACTTGGAAAAGGTAAGCCCGAAGATGCAGTGAAACCAAATCATGTTTCGAAAAAGATTACCGATAAGCTTGTGGAGATAGTTACTGCGAAGTAATTAAGGATTGTGTTACAAACTCAGATCCAAATCCGTTTTTTGATTAAAGAAGTTCTGAAATTCGTGCACGTATTGCATTTTGGCGACTTCTTCTTCAAAGGCATACGCAAAATGTTCCATTCCAAAAATGCTGATCCATTTTTTAGTTAAGAGAACGCCAATCTTTCCGCGCATTAAATAATCTTGGAGTTGTTTGCCTTTTAAAGAAAATTTGAAAGGTTCAAAGTCGGCAACAATACCACTAAGACTTTGATTGGTTACTTCCGTCACAACAAAAAAAGAAAGTTCGGAGCTTATGAGAATGTCTTCTGAAACAGGGGCCAGGATATTGCCACGGCGGATATTATACTTGGTGAACATGAATAGGGGAATTTCTACAAATATAAAACAAACAAAGCCCTTAACCTGAGGCCGGATTCGGAAATTGGTAATCTTTAACCCTATAAACCGTTAAATTATTCCATTGCACGCAGATAATCGCGTATTAACGCGTTCTTATCCACCTTATGGCTAATGCTGTGAGGAAACTGATCAAGAAAAACAAAATCACCGGGGACCATATAATAGGGCAGTTTTTTTTCAAGGTGTTCTTTTAAGAGGACAACCGCTTCGTGTTTTTCCTTTTCTTTTTTCAGAATAACAAAGCTGATGATTTTTTTACGGCGGAGAAATAGGGATCCGAACCCCGGTTTCTTTTCATATTCAAATATATTCAATTTCTTCCGCTTTTTCTGAATGAAAACCTTCGGTACACCGTAGGTGGGGTTTGTTTAGCTTTTATAATAACCATAGTTGTATGTATCCATGGCCCTTACATCGTGGTTTCATGGCGCCCCGGTTGGAACCAGGAGTGGATACGTTTAAATTTTTAACTAACTTTGTACAGCGAGGCAGCAGAAAGATTGATTAAACAATATTTTAAAAAGTAGAAATCATGGGATTGATTAAAGAGCCGAAAAACGTTGATTTTTATATAATAGATAAACCCTGGAGTTCTTCTGAAAAAAAGGAATTTAGTAAACTCATTAAGAAATTAAAATCTAATCCGAAGAAAATAAGGCCTAATAGCCAAAAAAAGTCGCGAAAGAAAACAGCTTAAATTATCCCGGAGTTCCGCAGGATATAATCAGTTCTCGATACGCTTTCCGCTCCGCTACAAAGCTACTCGAACTGACATTGAAAGGAGATTTAATAATCTCTGCGCCCTTTGTATTCTCTTTTACTCTGTGTTGTAATTTTTTGTTTGCGGCCTATGCGGTTTGTTCCCGCTGCAAAGGTAACGGGATAGGAATAGGATTAAGGCTGCCTTCCGGCAAGAAGAAACATAACAGCCATACGGACTGCTACACCGTTTTCTACCTGTTCAAGAATAATGGATTGTTTGCTATCTGCCACATCGCTCGTTATCTCTACGCCGCGGTTAATAGGGCCAGGGTGCATCACCACAATTTTTTTAGAAAGACTATCCAGGATCTCCTTGTTCAATCCGTACATCATTGTGTATTCACGTAAAGAAGGAAAGTATTTAATATCCTGCCGCTCAAGTTGAATGCGAAGCATGTTGGCTACATCGCACCACTCAAGGGCTTTGCGAAGGTCAGGTTCTACTTCCACACCAAGTGAAGTTATAAATTTAGGAATGAGTGTTGCTGGTCCGCATACCTTAACTGTAGCGCCAAGTTTTTGAAGGCAGAAGATGTTTGAGAGCGCAACGCGGGAGTGCAGTATGTCTCCTACAATAACAATCTTTTTTCCTTTTACAGTTCCTAGTTTTTCCTGGATGGAAAAAGCATCAAGCAATGCCTGCGTAGGATGTTCATGGGCGCCGTCGCCGGCATTTATTATTTTTGAATTTACTTTTTTGGAAAGAAAAACAGCTGCTCCCGGGCTCGCGTGCCGCATCACGATCATGTCCACTTTCATGGCCAGAATGTTATTTACCGTATCGATAAGTGTTTCGCCTTTTTTTACAGAAGAGCCCGAAGCTGAAAAATTAATCACATCGGCGCTCAAACGTTTTTGCGCGAGTTCAAAGGATAACTTGGTGCGTGTTGAATTTTCGAAAAATAAATTGGCAACGGTAATGTCGCGTAAAGAGGGAACTTTTTTAATGGGCCTGTTGATGACTTCCTTGAAATTCTGAGCGGTACTTAAAATAAGTTCAATGTCGTTTCTGGTAAGGTCTTTTATTCCGAGGAGGTGATTAACGCTGAGGTGGCTCATTATTTTTTTGAAATCTTAAACTTCAAAAATCAAAGTTAGCTTTAATATTTAAACGGCGAAATTATTTTTTAGGTAACGTTCCCTCACAATGTTGATGTGGTGGATGGAATGCCCGCAGATAGTGAATCCTATGGCATTTACGCTCGCTTTTCCCGCTGCGGTTTGGCCAATTCTTTCAAGGGCTTCTTTGCTGAAACTGGCAAATAGACTAATAGAAGCCTGCCTTACTGTTTTAAATTCAGCAACCATATTGGCCAGACTCCTCTTTTCAAGTTCGGCATTGGCCACGTAATCGTCCTGTTCGTAGGGCAGGGGCTGGGTGTAATCCTTTCTGGCGAAACGTAAAGCAAGGTAAGAGAAGATGCGTTCCGTATCTATGATGTGGCTTAAAACGCCTTTAATCGTCCATTTACCCTCAGCATAGGCATGATTGGCCATGTTTTCAGGAATGGCTTCGAAAAAGGAAAGTGTTTCGTCTTTGTTTTCATGAAGCGCTTCCATAACTGTGGATTGTTTGACAAGCGGAATGTAATTTTCGTAATATTCGGGGTAAGTTCCTTTTGGTGGCAGCATGTAGTAAATTTTTGAATTGTAGATTTTTTGAATTGATAATCTGTTAATTGTAAATTGTCAATTAATCAATTGTCAATAATGTTTTATTTATTCAACAGTGTAACCCTGTCTTTCCCGTCGGTTTCTTTCCAATCCACTTTTACATTTTGAGTTTCAATGGAGTCGATGGTAATACCTGCATACTTTGCCTGTATGGGAACATGACGGGAAAACCTCCTGTCAACCAGCACAAGCAGTTCCACATCCTTTGGCCTGCCGAAAGCAAGCATGGCGTCAAGTCCCGCGCGAATGGTGCGTCCGGTAAAAAGTACGTCGTCTATCAAAACAACATTTTGATCTTCGATGATAAAATCAATATTTGTTTTATTGGGGATAAGTTCTTTTTTGCGGAAGTCATCGCGGTAAAAAGTAATATCAAGTTCGCCGCAATTGATTTTTTTTACTTTAAGAATACTCTCAAGTTCTTTTTTTATCCGATGCGCTAGGTAAATGCCACGCGGCTGCAATCCAATAATGGCAGAGTGTTTAAAGTCATTATGAATCTCGATCAACTGGTGACAAAGACGTTTTATAGTAACATCAAACTGGTCTTTTTCTAAAAGTATTTTTGGCTTTACCATTTTTTATTGACTTTAAAGATAATGCTTTTTTACCGGGTAACTCTAATTCCCAACTGTGAACTCCCAACTGATAACTTTCAACTATTTGTAAAACCTAAACTCCGTTCTCCGGTTCATTTTGTATTCGTCTTCCAGGCAGCTGGCACCATCCACACAATTGTTGAGCGGTTTCGATTCACCCATTCCCACCGACTTTAAACGTTTTGCCTCTATGCTTTTTGTAATGAGATAATTCATAACGGAGATGCTTCGTTTTTCGGAGAGTTTCTGATTTTCGGCAGTTTCGCCGCGGCTATCGGTATGCGAAATAATATCCATTTTATAAGCAGGATTTTCATTCACAAGTTTTGCAATCTTGTCAAGCGTAGGTTTTGATTGTGGCGAGATCTGGAATGAATTCAGATTAAAGTAAATGAAATCATGAATCACAATTTCTTTTTTGTTGGCATTTTTCTGTGAGGTAAATGTCATTTCTACATCTGTTTCGTCGAGGGTGCTTAACAAATGCATATCGGCCGGAACTATTTTGTATGAGAACTTGTTATTGGCATCTCTTTTAAATTCTTTGATCAACTCATTTTTCGCGTTGGCAAGATAAACTTTTTCAATTTTTGAAACAGCAACATAATTGGGCAATTCAATGGAATAATTGGCCTTTGGATCAATTTTGGTGAAGGCAAAATTTCCGTTGCCATCTGTTTTTTGAGATTGGATGACCTGGTTACCACTGTTTTTTAATTCGATGAGTTGGTTGGAAATAGGATTTATTTTATCCGTTACCGAAAGCATCCTGCCTTTTACCGAAGCCTGGAAATCAAGGGTAGGATCGGTTTCCTGAATATCCGACAGCCTTACAATATCGGCGTCCATTAATTTATATTCGTAACCAATATCTGTTTTTTTATACTGGCCCACCATCACATCTTTTTTATCATACAAAAACAGCGACGATTCTTTACAGGAATTATCAATGAATAAACTATAGGCTAATCCTTCTTTTAACTTTTCGAATTTAAAGAGACCACTGTTGTCGGTTGTTTCGGTTGCAATCACTGAATTGGAAGCGTCACGTAAATAAATGGTAAGGCCTTTTACAGGAAGTTTTGCCCCTGAAATTATTTTTCCTTCAATAGTCAGATCTTTTTTCTTTTTGGGCCTTATGTTGTCTTTCGGAATGCAAAAATAAAATTTAAGATGTTCCGTTCCGTCGGCTTCTTTGATAACAGCAGCTTCAATAGCGGGTGTGAGCGTTGATTTTTCACGGATAATATGAAGGTCGATCAGAATAAAAGATGCGCTGTATTCGGCGGTGGTTACTTTTTCTGCGAATTTATCGTAGGAAGCTCCGTTAAATTGTTCGGCGCATGCACCGCTGATAATGTTTTTCACAAGACAGGCAGTCATGTTTTCAAACATAATATTGTAATTCTGTTTTTTTGGATTTTCACCAAAGAAATTCTTGAATGCTTTTTCAGTAAAACTTTTTTCATCAATAATAGTAAGGAAGGCAGTTTTATCCACAGCTTCCGAAACTCGAATGTGAGCATCACCTACTACCACCAGGTTTAAAACAAAAGAATTTTTCGCATCCAGGTAGAGCGTAATGGCATCGTTAAGGGTTGATTTTTCAGGGTTAATGGTTACTCTCAGCTTTATAGCGGTATTTTCTTTGGCTGCAACAACCGTGGATTTAAGCAGCGGTTTTTTAGGATCGCCATTAGTGGCGGGATAATACTTGAACTCGTTCACTTTATCGTTCCAGGCATCTACCTGGTTAATATCGAGCTTGTAAAAGTTTTGTTTGTTTGGTGAACCAAAAGCGTTCTCAATGGCTTTTGTTACAAGGAGATTGTTGGTTTCAAAATATTTATATTCTTCCTTGTTAAGTAAAAACGTTTTTATTTCCTTTTGACCGAAGAGCGTTGAGCAGCTAAAGAGGATTGCATAAATAGAAAGGACAAAAAATTTCATTTCACTAAATTAAAATAATAATGAAGTACTGGCAATTTTTTTTGTTATTGTTTAAAAACTTTTACCAGCCGACATTGTTCGCGGCTTTTTCGCTAAATTCATTTAGAGTGCGTTCAAAACCAGTTCGTAATATATTTTTTTCGCAATTATCCCTGTCGTGCGGATATAACATCTTTTTTAGTTCAGGAAACGAAGTAAAACTGTATTCGGGAAGGATTTTGAACTCGCCTGTCTTTTGTGAGTTTATTAAGGCAATCTTCCATTTTTTTTCAGTGTACACGCCATACACTTCAATATTATACTTTCCGCTAAGAAGCAGAGCCGAATCGCCTTTATTAAAAGGCAGTTTAATGAAACTTGTACCTGATTTCAAAATCCCATCGGCCAAATAGGTTGTGTTATGCCTATATGATTCGCCATACAGTAACGAGGGTTTATTCGCGTTACGGAAATTGAAATTTTGCGCTGAATCAAGTTTTTCTAATTGATCTTCTGCTATTTTTGCGATATTTTCATCCACTGTAATTAGTTCCGTTTTTTTGAGTCGGCAGAGGTAGTTTTTTTCTTTCTCTTTTATAAGATAAGCTATTCGCGGTCGTATAATATTTTTCTCGTCATCATAATAGTAAAGTTGGTATTGTTGGGTCGGAAGCGTTTTAAAGTTGGAAGATAGAAACTCTATCTTTTTGTCACTTATCGCGTTTTTTATTATTCCATCGGCCGCGTATAATTCATTAAGTGTGTTCCCGTACTCGTTGTATTTGGTGACGATCTCGATATGTTTAGCTGAATCAAATGGAGTTATATAATATTTAACTGTATTTCCGTTTGGAGTTTTTACGTTTTTATATGTCAGGCGCGAAATAAACATTCTATTCCTGTAATAATAAACAGGGTAAGGGGCAATTTGTTTAACGGAATCTGCTTTGATTGAGTTAACAGTAACGTAAGTGCCATTGGAATAAGCATATTGGTTAGCGCCAACCTCAAGTAAGTAATAATTGTTAGCATAATAGTAACGTTTGTACTTTATTTTATTTATTGTAGTTGAAGAATTTGTTTTAGTAAGCGCGTGATTTACTCTTACAATTTGCGCGCGCGGTAACATTTGGTTAAACGATGGAATTCCCTGAGCTGAAAAACTAAATATTGAATCATTCCTCAATACCGCTAAATCATAATCGCTGCGATAATAAGGCTCCGTATAGAAATTCAAATAGTTGCCGAAAGTAACATTTCCGTCGCTGTCCACAATCTCACCTTCTGACTGATTCAAGAGTTTAAGGCTATCTGCCAGATAATTGAAGCCGTTTGCCAGGCTATAAATATGGGCTTTTCTATCGTTTGTTTTTGTCACTAGAATTTTAGGAGTATATGTATCTGGACTTTCTCCATTGTTTCCTTTGCTGAAAAATTGCGAAAACGTTTCGTTTAAAGGAGAGGCTTGTCTTTTTTTAATATCGTACGAATAAATTTTATTTAATGTATCAATTAAAATTAACTGATCGGCTGACACCTGAGTGATGTATTTATAAACCGGCGGCAGCTCTACAACCTGATCAACAAGCAGTCCAAAGTTTTTCTTATAATACGTTTTTTGGAAAATCTCACCAGTTGATCTGGAACATGAATTGCAAAACTGCATAACAATGGCAATTGAGTCACACTGTCCCTTAACGCTATAAGTGAGGGTGTCAGAGCTGTTATAATGATAAATGAGACCTTCCGAATATATTTTATAATACAAATCTTGTTTTGTTCGCATGTCGGAAAAAAACTTTGTATTTAATACTTTATTGTTTTGCGAGGCTATTCCAGGGTATTCGTAGTCCAACCTTAATGTATCCATATCTGAGATATAAATACTGTCTTTTGAATAAAAAGCGGATAGGGGACTATTGGCCGGGTGCGTAAACACATCGTACTGCAGGTTGTTCTTATTTTGGTAGGCTGTATACTTGCCCCAGTTTTTAACCGGGCCTTCGGGAAAGTAAGTGTATTTAACATTGGAAGGAAGCGGCTCTGCTAAAGTTACTTTGCTGTTGTGCTGATAAATGTCATATTTAGTATAAGGATTATTTATTTCCTCTCCATATTCCGTAAAACTGGCGTGATTATCCTCCACAGGAACCGTTTCGTAAATCAATGCAAATAAAGAATCTTTTTGTTTTTCTGATGTACCGGATTTAAAATGCATTAGTTCATTTAATTCTTTCGAATTTAAAAATTCAGATCTTTCATTTGTTTTTGTTGCAATGGTTTTAATCAGTGGATCTTCTATTACACTGAAATTTGGTTTAATGTTTTCGCCATTTTTATTGATAGCTATAAAATTTCCGCCGTACACGATGTCATCATTAAACCCGCCTGCCATGGCAAGAGCGAGTTGCGCTTCATTAAAATCACCTATAAATGTATAACGCGGCTTGCAGATTATCTGTCCGTTAATATTCAGCACGCCGAACAAGCCCCCCTGGCCGTGCGGATATAAGTGCCCCCCTTCATTAAACGGCGCGAAACCTTCTTTTGTTATTTTTCCGATATAAGCGTATTTAAATGGCAGGATCATTTTATCGTTTTTTAAATCGTAAACCCCCCATTTTCTTCTTTGTATTTCTTCCGTAGTTGTATCGGTGTTGTTGGTTGGATACGTTTTAATCCTCACCGGATAATACATGCTGGCTACCGAAGCATATCTGGAATCCTGAGATAAAATAATGTCTGAGAATTTATTATAAGGAATTATGGTTTTAAGATTGGAGTCGAGTAGGGTACAATTAGCGTTTGAATCAGCGATGCATGAAAAATATTTTTTATTATAAATTTTCGCTTCTCTAAAAATAAAACCTGTCAGTAGAGTATCTTCCCAATAGTTTGCCAGTGCGGATTTTTGGGTATCGCTGGAATTCTGATAAACAGCAAACTTGGCTTTTTTTAATCTTTCTGTTTTTGCGAGCCGCGCTTTGTAATCCGCTATGGCATCACTAAGCGATTTGTTATTTAAAGTATCTATAGTTAATCCTTCACTGGTTATTACAATGCTTTTATTGTTTTTACTCATAGCCCAATAAATAATCCTGTCGTCTTCGTTATATCCCAAAAGTGAATCATATACGGGTTTCACGGGGGTGTCAATTATAGAATCGTTTTTAAAAGCCGTTTTAACAAGACATGGTTTCAGTGCGTTTTTTTGGCCCTTTACAAAATAAACATTCTGTAAATAAGTCGCCTCAATGTCTGTCACATCAGTGGCTAAGGTTCTTATGAGAAATCCTTCCTTTTCCTCAAGGGCGAAGCGATAGAATTCGCCATTTATTCCCAGCCCGTAACATTTGTAAAGGTACACAGCTTCAGAATTAAGATTGCTCAATGAAATAATTTTCTTTAAAGGAACTGGGTTGAGCTGTTTTCCGAATTGATAAATATTTTTGGTGCCGTCCTTTAAAGTTACTTTTATCACTTTATCTTCCGTGATGAACTGAATGTCGTTTCTATTTAGATCATCCGTTAGAACTTTTCCTTTAGAATTTATTATTGCGCATTTAATATTGCGGCCGTTGGCGTTTGGTGGATATCCTATAAATTGCTGTGGACAAAAAGTTTCTCCGCAACTCAAAAATGTAAATTTCTGTGGATTCAGTATATTTCCTTTTATATCTGACAAATCCATTGCGGGCCTGCCGGCTATCGCACAAAGGAATGTGGTATCAGCGTTAAGCATAGATACTCTTTTGTATTTAGGTTTTACAAGTATTTTCCCAGTAGAATCCATAATTCCAAACAGCATGGTACTTCCATTCGCCACGGATGGACTTCCGGTTAATGTAAAGGCAAAATAACCTTTACCTATTTCTTTTATAAATGAATAAATGGGCTTAACAATTACCTTTTTAGTAGTATAATTTTTTATTCCGTAATTGGTCATACGGAACGTGAGTATATTTTGAGAAACACAGTTAAGTGAAACTGCAAGCAGTAGGAGGGAGATGTGTTTTTTCACGAAAGAGATTTTAACCAAGCCGAATATAACATAATTAAAAATGAACGCAAATTTTATCCACTCAAATACCCTATTCCCGTAACTTACTATCCATGAAAATAGTCACAGGTCCGTCATTCACCAGGCTTATTTTCATATCGGCTCCGAACTGCCCTGTTTTTACAGGCTTATTCAATACGTTCTCAAATTCTTTTATCAGGTCCTGATAAAGTGGAACGGCTTTTTCCGGCCGTGCAGCTTTAATAAAGGAAGGCCGGTTGCCTTTTTTTGTTGAAGCGAACAGCGTGAACTGGCTGACCAGTAAAATTTCGCCTTTTATTTGTAAAAGATCAAGATTCATCTTTCCTTCATCATCAGAAAAAATCCGCAGCGAACATGTTTTTGCAGCGAGCCATTTTACATCCTCTTCGGTATCATTTTCTTCTATCCCTGCCAGAACCAGCAATCCCTGCCCGATCTCTGAGGTTACCAAACCGTTGATACTCACAGAAGCCTTCTGTACCCGCTGAATTATTAATCGCATAAATTTTATATATTTGGTAAAAATAAAATAAAATGAGGAAATTAGTAATTGCCGCACTTATTGTTACTGTGATTGTTTCGTGTAAGAAGAAAACAACTGCGGAACCTGAGCCGGAACCAACACCTACGCCGGTGGTAAACAATTGTCCTACCTGCACTTTCCCTGACACCGTATTTACGCAAAGCGGAACGGGACCAAAATTGATCTTTAAATTTAAGTTTGATAGCACCCAGGTTCGTTTAAATAGTTTTGGTATGCCCTCTACTGTGCCTTCCACAAATGCGGCTCAATCGCCAATATTTAATGGCATGAGCGCACATTACATAGAGCTTGCGCCTAATGATTTAACGCCTGTAGGCGGAGGAAAAGTATTATATAAAGCTGAAGAAACAATGTGTGGTGGATCAAAGGCGATTACTTTTTGCAAGTCGGTTGTATCAAAAGAAGGGGATGTTTGTTTTGCAATTCCTATAAGTTCGATTACACCCGGCTCGTACAAATGGCTGCGCGTATCGCTTGCGTACCAGAATTACGATATTAAGGTAAGGGCCAATAACCAGAATATTACCGGAACGATTGGCTCGTTCGTGGGGTTTAATACCTACGTGACACAATATAAAATGAAAGGTGCTGTAATGACACCAACAGCTGGTGGCGGAGCAGGAAATCACGCGCAGGGTTACTGGGGCTTCTTAACAACAGTATCTGGCTTTACTTACAAGTCTGACGGCCAGGCCGCGCAAACTACAGTGGTTAATCCGAATTTTGCCAACTCGCCGATACCTGCCGGAAGCTGTCTGGTAACGGGTGCGTTCGAGCAGTTTGCTAATCCCGGAACCGGAGCACCTTTGGTAATTACGGGAACAGAGACCAACGATATTGTAATTACAATTTCACTTTCAACCAACAAGAGTTTTGAATGGAAAGAAATTACTTTTGACGGATTATTTGAGCCTTCTGCCGGGGAGTATGTTGTGGATATGGGTCTGAGAGGGTTGATACCGAAATATTAATCGGTTCAAGAAAAAAAAAGTTTGTAAAGCGGGGCTTACGTTCTTGAGATTGCAGCGAAACAATCTTGCCATAAATGAGATTGCTTCGGCCAAAAAGCCATCGCAAAGACGGTTACTGTAATTAACACAGCTTCTGTGTTTTCAGAAATTTAATTATTTGATGGCACTCAAGCCTTTGTTTGTTCGCTGAACAATAGTAGCAGCGATCTTAGAAAAATATTTATCAATTATTTTTTTAGGATTATTAAGCGTCGCTTCAAATTCTTCTTCGGCGATTCCTGAATTAATTTCCTTTGCATCGTGAGTGTAAATTGTATAATGCACAACAATGTGTCGATTTCCATTGCCTTCTCCTAATTCGGCGGGACCACGGCTATTGCTGGCCTTTATCTCAAGCTGATTGATGAACACAAAAAGATCTGTTTTGTATTTCCCGAAAAGTAGCGGAATAACTTTGGCATTTGTCACCTTTGCATTCATAAAACGCGCATCAGTGTTTGACTCCACATTCAATTGACCCTTTTCAATTTTTTTCTGGTCTTTTTCTTTTTTAGGTGGCTGATAATTGGCCTGGTCGGGCACTTTCTGAAAATCGTAGCTGAGATACTGATAAATTCCTTCTATATCTTTTTTATATTTAGTGGTATCGTCCATGAGATCCACCACGTTAAATTTATTTGTTTTAAATGCTTTATAAAGTTGTTCGTTGAGCCCGTCTCTGAACTTGTATTTTATTTCCTTCGCGCTTAACTTGGTTTCGAGATTAATGTTATGATCAATTTCGCCCAGGTAAAGACGGGGTTCAAATGGAATTAGCATTACTTTATGAGCAGAAGGGTCTTCACGACTTGTGTTGTCTTTTGAATTAATTGTTTTGGTCTGGCCAAAAGAACTAAATATAAAAAGGCTGAAAATTGAACCGAGGAATATTTTCTTTTGATTCATTCTGCAATATTTTATTTTCTCAACCAGTCGGTATTCGCGTAGATCATTAAACCAAGTACAATGAAGAGTCCGACATTGTTGGCGTAGTAAATTACTTTATCGCTTACTTTTTTTCCGGTTACCATTTCCCATAAAATAAACATGATGTAACCGCCATCCAGCATAGGAATTGGTAAAAAATTCATAAAGGCAAGTCCGAGTGAAAGAAGTGCGGTAAAGCGCCAGAAGGCTTCCCAGTCCCACTCCGTATTCATTTGCTGAACCATGGTGTAGAAGCCGCCAATTTGCGTATGCGCGTCTTTAACAGTAAAAATAACAACGATCTGTTTGGCCTGCATCACGAGTAATTCCATTCCATCTTTTACGCCCTGCACAAGAGAAGTGAAAATGTTGAAATGCTGAACTTCCACTTTAGGTAATCCTACAATTTTAGGAGAAAAGCCAATGATCCCGCTTTCCGAAACCATTGTTTGGGTGGTCAACGTTTCTTTACCGCGTAATAATGTAAGTTGTGTATTTTTAGCTCTGTTTTTAAGAAGTTCTGTTGTTATGTCATTAAAATACTTAACGGGTGTTCCATTAATTGCGATAATATAATCACCTTTTTTAAGCGCTGAGTTAGCAGCGTAATTTTCAGCCAGAACACTGTCTACCATAACAATAACGCGGGGCTTAACGAACGGTGATTTTTTCAGACGCTTTAAGATAAGTCCCCTGTCTTCATTGGTAACAGGGAGGGAAAATTTTTCTCCGTTCGCGTGAACACCATCAATTGTAGCGGCGCCATTCATCACCAATTCAATAGGAATGCGATTAATGGAGCTTACGTATTTTCCGCCAACAGACGTAATATAATCGCCGTTACGAAGTCCGAGGTTGTACGCGGTACTGTCAACAGCAAGTCCGTGAGGTAAATTAGCTACCGGAAGTGTTTCTTTTCCGCAGGTTAAAAGAATCATCCAGAAAATGAATACACCGAGTATAAGATTCACAAGAATTCCTCCAAGCATTACCAGTAAACGCTGCCACGCCGGTTTACTGCGTAACTCCCAGGGTTGTGGTTCAGAGTTGATGATCGATTTATCCATTTGCTCATCTACCATTCCGGCAATCTGAACATATCCGCCAAAAGGGAACCAGCCAATACCATATTCAGTGCCATTAATTTTTTTCTTGAACAGCGAAAAATTAAGCATGTTGGCAAATGGAAAAAGAAAATCGAAGAAAAGGTAAAATTTATCTACCCGGCAACCGAAACGTTTTGCAAACCAGAAGTGACCGAATTCGTGAAGAGTAACAAGTATGGTGAGACTAAGAAAAAGCTGAGCAATTTGTATAAACATAGTATAAATTAATTAAGCGCTTTAGGCCAAGAGTACATATTCCTGTAATCAGCAAAGCCTGGTAAAGTTACAGTTATTTGGATGATTTTAAAGTAATATTAGGGGTTTTTAGCAATATTAGGAATTGAACTGCATTCGGGCAATTCTTCTTGCTTCCTGGTCGCACTCTACATATTGATTATAATCGGGCGATTTAATGAAAGTCATTTTTTCCATGGTAGAACCTACCACATCGCTCATTTGAAGGAAACCTATTTTATCCTCGAGAAAAGCCTGAACAGCTATTTCGTTCGCGGCATTTAAAATGCAGGGCATGTTGCCGCCTTTGTGCATGGAATCAAAAGCAAGTTTAAGATTGGTAAACGTATCGAGGTCGGGTTTTTCGAAACTCAGGTTCGGATAATTAATAAAATCAAATCTTGGAAAAGTGTTTTTAATGCGGTTGGGATACGCGAGCGCGTATTGGATAGGAAGTTTCATGTCGGGCAAACCCATTTGTGCTTTCATGCTCCCATCTTCAAATTGAACAATGCTGTGAACAATGCTTTGAGGATGCACAATCACATCAATCTGCGAGGGTTGTAAATGAAAGAGCCATTTTGCTTCGATAACTTCCAGACCTTTATTCATAAGGCTTGCGGAATCGACGGTTATTTTTGCACCCATGCTCCAGTTGGGATGTTTGAGTGCCTGGGCCTTGGTAATGGTTAAAAGTTCTTCTCTTTTTTTTCCGCGAAAGGGTCCGCCGCTTGCTGTCAGATAAATTTTTTCGATCTTATTATCCCATTCACCTGCCAGGCATTGAAAGATTGCGGAGTGTTCGCTGTCGACAGGATATATATTTACTCCATACTGGCGTGCCAGGCCTGTTACAAGCTCTCCGGCCACTACAAGCGTTTCTTTATTAGCCAGAGCAATTTGCTTGCCGTGTTTAATTGCATTCATCGTACTTGCCAGACCGGCATAGCCAACTATTCCCGCGAGGACAATATCAATCGTATCCATTTCTACAATTTGCTCGATTGCTTTTGTACCCGCAAACACTTTAATGTCTTTTGGTTCCAGAGCGGCCTTTACCTCTTTGTATTTTGATTCATCAGCAATTACCACAGCATTGGGGGTAAATTCCAATGCCTGTTCAATAAGAAGAGTTGAGTTGCTATTCGCTACCAATACCTCCGCGCAAAAGTAATCGGGGTTTTCGCGAATTACTTCGAGTGCTTGTGTACCAATGCTACCGGTGCTTCCAAGTACTGCAATATTTTTCTTTTTTTCAGACATTTAATTAATTCAGGAAGTTAATTCTATATTGAAAGGACCTTCACGGTTTTGTTTATAAGGGTTTTAAGACTTTTCTCAATACGTAACACTCGTTGGATCTTATGATTGGTGGTCAAATATAGGGAAAATGTTTTCTAATAATTAAGGATAGAAGTTTCCAATGTTAAACAGTCAAGTATGACAAATTTATTTCCCAACATTTCTTTTCCCAAAATTACTTTAAGACATTCATTGGCCATCATTGTTCCTACAATCCCCGGAACAGTTGCCAGCACGCCGTTTTCAGAGCAGTCCGGAACATCCTCGGAGTTGGGCGGCTCAGGAAAAAGATCACGAAGATTTCTGGAACCCTTATGATTAAACACCGCTACCTGACCTTCAAATCCAAGAATACTGCCATATACAAGGGGTTTTCCTAAATCAACACAGGCATCGTTAACGATATATCGTGTTTCGAAGTTGTCACATCCATCAATCACAATATCATATTCTTTTAATATTTCCGAAGTGTTTTTTTTTTCTAGCATTACGTCATGAACAATTACAT
>JACDDR010000157.1:3963-6893 GCA_013816895.1 Bacteroidota bacterium | reverse complement strand
TTACCGCAGGATAGGTTATTTTTCGTAAAGTATCTTTGCGGATGTACTCAACAGTAAACGTATCCGGTCGTCCGAAAATAGAAAGGTAGTAAGTATTGAATCCGTATTTAATAAAATGATCTTTTCCTGTGGTGTTATAACCATCAGTAGTCACAAACCGTTTACAATACCGAAGCATTGAATCCGCCGAAATTCCATTGATAGAAATTATCCGGTTGGCGCGTCTAATCAGTGTATCCTTTTTTTTATTTAAACTGGTGAGCAGATAAACCTTATCCTGAAGAGGGACAAAAAAATACGGGGAATAATTAAATTTCTGTTTAGCACTTTCGATGTAATAACGGTTGGAATAAAGTACCTCCGTATGTCCGCAATGCAGCTCATCTATGGCCAATTTTAAACGAAGCCGGAAATCCCGTTCATTTAAGCTATCCGTAAACGAACTTCGTACACTGTCGAAATATGCGCGGTAATAATCACGACTCTTATAAATTCCCATTACCGGGTGCATGGCTAAAATAACTTTTTCCATAACAGAAACATCTTCCTTTAAAGCTTCCGGAGAATATTTTCGGGTTATTGCGCTCTCCTTCCTTGCCTGCGCCTTCACCCCCAAATGAATTGAGAATACAAGAAGCAATAATAAAAATCGGGCGAAGAAAGGCATAAATGTTATCTTTGTAAAGTTACAAAATTACCATGGGCTTTAGCCAAAATCGGCGAATACATTGGTTTTGTAAATGGTAAAAAAAGTAAATATCTCTTTTGAATTGGAATTAGTATGCAAAAAGTAAAGATTGGCGTATTGCGCGAAGAAAAAAGTCCGCCGGATAAGCGGGTACCGTTAACCCCCCTCATTTGTTCTGAATTAACCCGGAAATATCCTAACCTTGATATTGTGGTTCAGCCAAGCCCGATTCGTTGTTATTCAGACAGTGAGTACACATCTTTCGGAGTTGTTTTACAGGAAGATCTTTCTGATTGCGATGTACTCATGGGTGTAAAGGAGGTGCCGATTGAAAAACTGATTTCCGGTAAAAAATATTTTTTCTTTTCTCACACCATTAAAAAACAGGCGCACAATAAAAAACTAATGCGCGCCCTGATTGAGAAGAAAATTCAGATGATCGATTACGAAACACTTACCGATAAAAACAATAACCGCATTATTGGTTTTGGAAGATACGCCGGAGTGGTTGGCGCCTACAACGGCATCCTGGGCTATGGATTGAAATACGATTTATTCCGCCTGAAGCCTGCACACCTTTGTCGCGACAGGGCCGAAATGGAAGAAGAATTAAAACGCGTTAAATTACCGAATATAAAAATTGCGTTAACGGGCGGAGGCAGAGTTGCCAACGGTGTGATTGAAACGCTGAGCGCTTTAAGGATTCGGAAAGTTACCTCCGAAGAATTTTTAAACATGAGTTTCCGAGAACCGGTTTATTGCCAGTTAAATCCGCGTGATTACGTGGAAAGAAAGGACGATCACAACTTTGATCTTAATGATTTTTTTAAACACCCTGAACATTTTATTTCGAAATTCACAGAGTATACAAAAATAACAGACCTTTATTTTTCTGCGCATTACTGGGATCCGCATTCTCCGAAAATGTTCACCGAAGACGATATCCAGGCGAAAGACTTTCATATTTCTGTGATAGCCGATATTACCTGCGATATTGACGGCTCAGTGCCCACAACCATCCGCTCAAGCACCATCACCCAGCCTTTTTACGGTTATAATATTAAAAATCATCACGAAGATCTTCCCTTTAATAAGGATACTATTTGCGTAATGGCCGTAGATAACCTGCCCTGTGAATTACCACGCGATGCAAGCGATGATTTTGGTAAAGATCTTACGGAACGTGTTCTTCCTTTTATTTTCGCGCAAGACGATGAAAAAGTAATTGAGCGCGCAAGCATTTGCAAAGACGGTAAACTAACGCCGGGCTTTGAATATCTTTCTGATTACGCATATTAGTTAGCCGCAGATTGCGCAGATTAACCAGATGACTAATCTTTGTATAACAAATCAGTGAATCAGTTAAAATCCGTGGCTAATTTACTTCATATACTTCTGCTTCACATCGTTGTATGACGGAAAGTTATGATGATGCCAGTTTTGAATCACAGTCCCGTCTTTGACAAGCATTAAGCCAGGGTTGCTACGGATCATCGTTTTTAATACTATTCCATCCGCTGAAGCAAATTCAAAATTCACGTTGTGTTTCTTCTTATAAGCTTCTATATCCTGCGGACCACTTGACGTCAAAACGATAAACTCATGTTTCTCACCGGTAGCAAGTTTATTAAAATCCTTCATCTTTGCTATTAAGGTTTCATCGTCCTTGGACTTTTTAATATCGTACATGATTATCCAGAAACTGTAATTCTTGTCATTTAACAGCGAATCCGTAATTGAATTTCCATCCAGGCTATTCACAGTAAAGTCAGTAATTTTAGGGGCGTTCACGGCATCGTGTATCAGTACATTTAAAGTTGAATCATGCGCCCAGTTTAAAGTATCCTGCCATGGATAGTTTTTCATATCAAACTCTTTAACTTCTCCATTTTTTAAATTCTTGTAAAGAAATCTTGTTTCGTATTTAGCTTCTCTAAACGAACTATCCCGCTTCATATTTTCTTTGATGTTCATTCCTGGTGCATAGGCACGGAAGTCAAGCGGCGGTAAATTACGGTAAGCATATACCGGAAACCCGACCGAAAAAATAAGTCCTAACAGGAAGAGAGTACTCAACACCATAGGTGAAGTGATCGGGTTTATATTTTTTCTTCCTGAAAAGAGGACAGATATTGCCACAAGAAGTATAATATCTTTCCAGAAACTCTCCCAGGGCTTCAGCTTTAAAAAATCGCCGAAACAACCGCAATGCGTCACCTTATTAAAGCAGGCTGAGTAGAAC
>JACDDR010000157.1:855-3953 GCA_013816895.1 Bacteroidota bacterium | reverse complement strand
GAGTAGAACGTAAGAAAAGTAAAGAATGCTATCTGCGCTAAAAGCAGCCACAGAGTAAGATCGCGTTTCATGCCGATTAAAAGCATCACGCCCAGTATAATTTCACTGGCACAAATAATAATGGCTAAAGGAAGAGATATATGCGCAAAATATTCAAAAAAGGCCCAGCCGGTATCGTTCTTAAACACTTCAAAATATTCTTCAAGTTTGTAAGAAAACCCAAGCGGATCGTTTGCTTTTATAAAACCCGAAAATATAAAAAGTCCACCTACAAAAATTCTTACGATTTGGGTGAACCAAAAATAGATCCTACTTACAGACCCTTTGGCATCGGCCACAAAAGGGAAAATATTTACAATAATAAAAAGCGTAATGAGCAACGTCATCAAAGTACTCTTGCTGAAGCATGGCGGACAATTAACATACAGCAAACATGCGAGGCCGCCTGTCCAGATAACCTTAAACAATTTAGACGATAAAAAATTTTTCATAAGCGATGTTATTTTTTAAAGTTATTGAGTAAAACCGTTTGTAAACTAAATTTTTAATATTTTAACGAATAAAGAGGTGTTAATACTAAATGCGTATCCCGATTATTAAAATATCATCCACTTGCTCCTGTTTACCTTTCCATTGGCTGATGTCACTTTCAAGGATAGTTTTTAACTCGCCCAGTGGCAGAGCACTGTTATTGATAATAAGCTCCTGGAGGCGTTTGTACTTATATTTTTTATTTTGTTTTCCTCCAAACTGGTCAGCGTAACCATCCGTATACATAAGTACCAGGTCGCCGGGTTTTAACTCGAAAGTAGTTAATGTAAACCCAGTGAACTCGCCGTAATGTTTTCCAATAGGAAATTTATCTGGCTTTAGAACAATTGGTAATTTGTCGCGAATAACCCAAACCGGATTATTGGCAGCGGCCATCTCCAAACGGTAATCCTTAATTTTAACGAGGGAGGCATCCATCCCATCCTTGCTGCTGTTTCGTTTAAAGCTTTCTATCAGACGCTTCCTTAGTTCATTTAATACCAGGTCAGGTCTGTGGATTTTTTGATGAAAGGTTATTTCTTTCAAATAACTGATCCCTAGCAAACTCATAAAAGCGCCAGGAACACCGTGTCCGGTACAGTCGGCGCACATCACTATAAATTCATTTTCAATGTTCTCAGCCCAGTAAAAATCCCCGCTCACAATGTCTTTTGGCAGATATAAAATAAAATGATCTTTTAAGTTGTCCTTGAAAAGCTGGTCGCTGGTGAGTAAATTTTGCTGAATATTTTTTGCATAGTTAATACTATCTGTAATTTCTTTATTTTTTTCTTCAATCAGCTTATTTTTAAACCCCAGTTGTTCTGCTACTTCTTTACTTTGCCTGTAGCTTCTAAAAATTACAAAGGCGGCTATAACTGCCATCAACAGAGCAATACACGAAAATACGATGAGCATGTTCTTGCGCGAATTCTGTGCATCGGCGAGCTTTAATGAGTCTTCTTTTAATTTTAGCTCTGAATCTTTTTTGTCGCTCTCATATCTCGACTGTAGTTCCTGGTATTGATTCGTGATTGTTTCTTTGCCTATTGAATCCTCCACCACTTTTAACCGCTTATAGTAATAAACCGCTTTTGCGAAATCCTTCTTTGCATCGTAAGCCTCTGCCATGCCTGAAAACCCTTCCCTGAATACTTTGGCTTGCTTATACTTTATCGATTCGTCCAAAACTTTTTGTGAATAATAAATTGCGCTGTCAAATAATCCAAGGTGTTTAAAAACAATACTCAAGTTATTGTAGGATGAGGCGATCGTGTTGTCTTTTATTTTTATTTTTAAGGCGAGAGACTTTCTTAAAAAATTCAACGCCTTATCATACTCCATTTTATTTTTATACGCCAGGCCAAGATTGTTGTAGGTTAAAGCTATCATCGCTTCATCTTTTAATCGCTCACGTATTGCGAGCGCCTGATAGTGATAGAAAAGTGCTGAATCTATCAACAACATAGTCTTATACATATTCCCAAGCAGCGTGAAATTTTCGGCCATAAGCACCGAATCTTTCAGCGTACGGGCATACGACAACGAGATATGTGAATTTTTAATAGCTACCGGAAAGTTTTCGTTGATTTTATTTACATAAGCAATTCTGTTACGAACGAGCATAATGGCTCTTGGACTCCTGCAGCTGTCAGCCGCCTTTAGAGCAATCAGAAGATTATCCAGCGCCTTTTGCGGACTTTCCCGCTGGGCATAATAACTGCCAACTTTATAAAAACAAAAAGCCCTTACATAACAATCTTTGTTGTTTTTATAAGCAATAATTTCATTTAGCAAAGAATCCGTTAAGGCTTGTGAATTTTTTTTTGAACCGGCAGCTTTGTAAAGGAGGTCAACACGCGCGCTATCGTTTTTAGCTTTGCCAAGTTTAATTCTTAAAGAATCAAGATTACCGGAGTGAATAAACGAAATGAATAAAAAAAGAAACGCTAACAGCAGGATTTCTTTTTTCATATTATCGTGTTTTGATCATCGCGAAAACAGAATAGTTGATCATGTCCATGTAATTGGCGTCAACTCCCTCGCTTATGATCGTCTGACCCTTGTTATCTTCAATTTGTTTCACCCTGAAGATCTTCATCAGGATTAGATCGGTAAGTGAACTCACACGCATATCCCGCCAGGCCTCGCCGTAATCGTGATTTTTGTCCATCATCAGCTGTTTGGTAATGGCAACATGTTTATTATACAAGGCCTCCACTTCGGTGTAAGGAAGTTCAACGCGGGTGTCTTCTGTTAGCTCAAGCTGTATCAACGCAATTACACAATAATTAATGATACCGATGTATTCGCCCCTGATGCCATCTTCTACCTTCTGCATCCCTTTTTCCTCGATACTTTTAACTCGTTGCGCCTTTATGAAGATCTGGTCGGTAAGGGAAGTTAGTCGTAAATTTCTCCATGCAGTACCATAATCTTTCATTTTTTTTAAAAAGATATCTTTGCATAAGGAAATTTCGGCGTCGTATTGCTGGGATGTAGTTTGCATAAATATGAACTTTAAAAATAACGAAATAAAACCAATTGAATATGCCTGCAATGGTAAA
>JACDDR010000157.1:0-845 GCA_013816895.1 Bacteroidota bacterium | reverse complement strand
CATTTAGCAAACCGCTGGTGATGGCCATTATCAATCTGACTCCGGATAGTTTTTATGACGGTGGAAGATATGGGAACGTAAAAGATGTTTTACTGGATGCGGAACAAAAAATCAACAGCGGCGCAAGTATTCTTGATCTGGGGGCGGCTTCCTCCAGGCCAGGCGCGCCTGAAATAACCGAAGAAGAGGAATGGAAACGCCTTGAACCTGTTTTGAGCGCAATTCGAAATCAATTCCCTGCTACTTTTATAAGCATTGATACTTACCGGTCGGACATTGCACTAAAAGCGGCAAGCGCGGGCGCAGATATTATTAATGATATCAGCGGCGGTAACTTTGATAAAAACATGTTTGCTGTGATTGCAAAATTGCAGCTTCCTTACATTCTTATGCATATACAAGGGACGCCGCAGAATATGCAGAAGGATCCGACCTACTCCAACGTGGTTGCAGAAGTAATGGAGGCATTTCAACAAAAAACGGAGGAACTAAAATTGCTGGGCTTTCATAAAATTATTCTGGATCCGGGTTTTGGATTTGGAAAAAACACTGATCACAATTTTCAGTTACTCAAACATATTGGCGTATTTGTTGAAGCGGGATATCCAATGCTGGCTGGCATTTCAAGAAAAAGCATGATCAATAAAGTAATTAAAACTAATCCTGTTACTTCGTTAAACGGAACAACAGTTTTAAACACGATTGCGCTTTTAAACGGAGCCTCTGTTTTACGCGTTCACGATGTTACAGAGGCTATGCAGGCCATCGACCTTGTAGAATATTATAAAAAAGCATAAAAATTAACAATAAGCCTTTCCCGCAGTCGTTATATTAGTACTTTAAAC
>JACDDR010000024.1 GCA_013816895.1 Bacteroidota bacterium | reverse complement strand
GTATTAACCTCCATGGGAGGAGGTTGTCCTTCTGTTAATGACACTATCACGTATGTTGTGCTCCGTGCTCCTTTCATTGATGTTGGATCAAATCTTAACGTTTGTAAAAACGCCTTTGTGGCTTTAAGCGGTACTATTACCGGTGTAACAAATACAGGTACATGGACCTCAACGGGCACCGGTTCTTTTACCCCGAATATTGCCGCATTGAATGGTTATTATGTTCCAAGCACTTCTGATACAACCGCGGGATCGATCTTTCTGACGCTGGAAACAACGAATAACAAGGGTTGTGTATCGCGCAAAGACTCGCTGCTCGTAACTTTTATTCAGTCGCCAAAAGCAAACTTCAGCAATACCAATGCCTGTGCCACGCAATCGGTTGTGTTTACTGATCTCTCGGCACCGTCACCTTCTATCATTAATCTGAGCTGGAACTTTGGTGATGGCAGCGGAACTTCCGCCGCTACTAACCCAACTTACACTTATGCAGCCAGCAATGTGTACACGGTTACGCACATTGTAACATTAAATAACGGATGCAAGGATACCATAAAAAAACAGGTAACAGTATATAATACGCCCCTGGCAGATTTTACATTCAGCAGCGTGTGTATCGGCAATCAATCATTCTTTTATGATGGTTCAAGTACCAGTCCTGACTCCCTTGTTTCATGGAACTGGAACTTTGGGAATGGAAACACAGGCAATGTACAGAACCCTTTAAACCTTTACACCACAACCGGAATATTCCCCGTAAACTTTACAGTTACCTCTTCTAAAGGATGTTCAAACTATGCTTCCAAAACAGTAACGGTAAACCCAAGGCCAAAAGCAGATTTCAGCATGTCCTCTACTTACATACTTGCTTACGATAATGTGTCGTTCACTGATTTAAGCACGCCGCCACCTATTAGTTCGTGGTCGTGGAATTTTGGAAATACGAATACGTCAACTGTTCAGAATCCTTCCAACGTTTATAGTGATAAAGGAATTTATCCTGTAAGGCTTGCAATTAAAGACAACAATGGCTGTGCCGATACGATTATAAAAGATATTTATGTGACCTTGTTACCAATGTTACCAAGCGCTTTCACGCCTAATAACGACGGGCACAATGATACGCTGTTTGTAAAGGGCGGACCTTTTGTAAAAATGTCGTTCAGGGTTTATAATAACTGGGGCGAGATTCTCTTTACAAGCGATGACCAGGCAAAGGGCTGGGATGGAAAATACAAAGACCAGCCGGCACCTCTTGGTGTGTATGTATGGATACTGGACGTGGAGCTGTACAATGGTAAGTCTGTGCGTAAGACTGGTGACATAACAATTTTAAAATAAATTTAATGAAGAAAATATATTTATTACTAATAAGCATCCTGGGGTTAGGAAATTCGGTGAAGTCGCAGGATTTTCACTTATCCCTTTACGATGCTGCGCCAATGTTCTTAAATCCTGCTATGACCGGATTGATTGACGCGAAATTAAGAGTACATGCGCAATACCGTAACCAGTGGAGCTCCGTTGCGTTTAAACCATTTACAACCGCTTTGATAAGCGGGGATATGGCTAAAGGTAAATGGGGCTATGGCATGCAAATTATAAATATGCGTGCCGGAATTGGAAACTATAACGCTTTTCAAACTTTATTTTCTACTGCTTATGCAGTTCCTGTTGACAAGCAAAAATATCATAGTTTATCCTTTGGTTTGCAGGCTGGTTTTACCCAAAAATCGATCCGGGAAGACAAGTACACATTTGACAGCCAGTACACAAGTCAGGATGGCGGTTCGTTTAGTCAGGGTATTAACAATGAAGAAAATATTAACCGTGTTTCGCAAATATTGCCTCAACTGAATGCCGGATTTCTTTATTATTATTCAAAACAGCAGGCTTTATTAAATCCTTTTTTAGGAGTTTCAGGATTCAATCTAACGCAACCAAAAGAAACATTCTTTGATCAGAATAATCATTTACCTGTTCGTATAACTATCCACACAGGTGTTCGTATTAACATTACCGAAGGGTTGTATGTGTTGCCGAAAATCTTAGTCATGAAACAGGGCAAAGCGCTTGAGCAAACTTATGCCGTTGATGCCGGCTATTATTTGCAGGCAGGGCAGTTATATCTGTTAGGTGGTTTTGTATTCAGAACCAAAGACGCAAGTATTGTGAGCCTCGGCATTAAGAAATTAGATTATACTTTACGTTTAGGATATGATTTTAATACCTCTACTTTAAAGACGGCTACCAAAACCCGCGGCGCCTATGAAATTGCCTTTACTTACCTGATGGGTAAGGATAAAATGAAAAAAATAAAACACTGTCCGCGTATATAAGTATGAAACTACTCCCCTCAAAAATAATTTTATTAGTAATAGCTTTTTGTTCTTTTAATTCTTTTTCCCAGTCAAAAAAACAATGGATTGAAGAAGGTGATATCTGCTTTAAAAAAAAGGATTATTCTACAGCCATAGCCTGGTACCTTAAGGTGCTGGATGATACAACGGTGCTGAAAACTGCAGCGGTTTTACCTTACGAAGTAAAAACCGTGAACATGAAGTTTAAAAAAGACTCTCTAAAAAATTCTAAAGATTCAGTTAAAACAGCAACAACTGATAACAAAGAAAAAACAAAAGGCAAAAAAAAGGAAACCCTAAAACAAAAGGCTCCACAGAATTATGTCTTAATGCAGTTAGGGCACTCGTATTTTTTAAATGCTGATTATTCAAACGCTATAGCAACCTATAAACAATGCGCCGATAAAAATATTGAAGACGCGCCTTATTATTATGGACAAGCATTAATGAGCGGAAAAAATTACAAAGAAGCTCTTGCAGAACTTGATAAATATGTGAATTCAGGTCCGGCCAATGATTCTCTCTCAAAACTTGCACAAAAAAAAGAGGCGGGTTGTTATCTTGCCCTCGATAGCACCCAGGTGATCAAAACCATGCAGGTTATTATGTATGATACCACCGTGTTTAATAAAGGGAACTCAAGTTTTGCTGCAGCATATTATAAAGATTCTCCAAAAATTTTGTTTACAAGTGCACGCAAAGGCAACACCGTTTTAAATCCAAAAAAGGAAGACCCTGAATATTTATGCGACCTTTATTCCTCTGAACTAGTGGATGGCAACTGGACTCCCGCTATTAATATCGGAGCTCCTATAAATACTTCTGTTCACGAAGGCGCAGCCTTTATTAATGATAAGGCAGTTTTCTTTACGCGGTGGAGCGATGAAAATCCTAATGAAGCTGCTATTTACAAAGCCAATAACCAGGCTGAGAAATTCTTTCAGCCACAAAAATTGGATGGAGCCGTTAACGTAAAAGGATACAAATCCATGCATCCTTTTGTTACTCCTGATGGTAAGAAATTGATATTTTCTTCTAACAGACCCGGTGGCAAAGGGGGGATGGACCTTTGGATGTGCGACCTAACGGAGAGCGGTATGCCGGGCGAAGCCAAAAATCTCGGATCTCCGCTTAACACTGCGGGTGATGAAGTAACACCTTTCCTTCACGGACCTTCAGGAATGTTTTATTATAGTTCTAACGGTTCTACCGGGCTTGGTGGATTGGATATTTATCGTTCGGAATACAACGCTATTGATAACGTTTTTGGAATTCCTGCAAACCTTAATGCTCCGCTTAACTCAAGCAGAGATGATTCTTATTTTATAATGGAAAAAGCAGGGCTGAGAGGTTTTCTTACAAGCGACAGGGCTGATTGTCCGGGCGGCAATTGTTATAAATTATACGAGTTCAGCAGCAAGCCTATAACATTTGATGTGAGCGGGATCGTGTTCGATGGAACTACCAATGAGCCTATGCCGCTTGCAATGGTAACAGTGAGGAACGTGCATGACGATGACGATATTTATTATGTGATTACAGATGAAAAAGGTTTTTATTCCCAGGAGTTAAAGGCAAATTCAGATTATTTTTTAAAAGCTCAGAAAAATAAATTCCTTGGAGATGCTGCCAGTCATACTACTAAAGACAAGACTACCACTACGCATTTTGAACAGGATTTTTTCCTGAGCAAGATACCGGAAGGTGAAATTGAAATCTCCGGTATTGAGTATGACTTTAACAGTGCTGTACTCAGGCCAGTATCAATGGAAAGTCTTGATAAAATCGTTGACCTCTTAAAGCTAAATGATAACCTTTCAGTAGATCTTGAAGCGAATACCGACAGCAGGGGTAATGATGCCTATAACCTTAAACTGTCGCAGGCGCGCGCTCAATCCTGTGTTGATTATCTTGTGTCGAAAGGAATAGATGTTGTG
Source organism: Bacteroidota bacterium (assembly GCA_013816895.1). Taxonomy (GTDB): domain Bacteria; phylum Bacteroidota; class Bacteroidia; order B-17B0; family Aurantibacillaceae; genus Aurantibacillus. Next base: position 38,816 of record JACDDR010000024.1, on the reverse strand, counting down.
CGATTAAAATCGAAAGGTAATGGAGAAACCAATCCGCTTATTAAAGATGAGGAAATTAACAAAATGAAAAAGAAAAGTCCGGAATGGGAAGCAGCACATCAGAAAAACAGGAGAACTGCTTTACGAATTGTAGGCGAATCTGAAATTAAAATCATTAACAAGGGTAATTAGTCTAAAAGCGCCTGTTTAAGGTTTCTGCGAACTATAACTCTGCCTGATATTTAGCTCAATCCTTTGGGGCTTTCGTTTTTTTTTTATATTTTCGTGGATTACCTTCCTATAACAGGAGGTTGATATACGTATGAAAAAACATATACTTGCCCTTTTACTTATAACTTTTTCGCTAGTTACCGTTAAAGCCCAGATTGATACCAGTTTTTGGTTCGTGGCTCCGGATATTTCAGCAACCCTTGGAGATAATCCCATCAACCTCCACATACAAACCTACAGCCAGGCCGCAACAGTTTACGTGCGCCAGCCTGCTAATCCAGCAGGAGTTAACGCAACGCTTACCATTGGTGCCGCAGCAAACGGAGTACTCAACCTTACGCCTTCCATCACAGCAGTAGAAGGCGGGCCGGTAAATGCCGTAAGTCAGAAAGGTATTTACATCAGCTCCAATGCAAAGGTTTCAGTATATTACACCATAGGCGCGGGATTCAGCAAGGAAATGATCAGCCTTAAGGGGCAGCGCTCAGTAGGAACCGATTTTTACACCCCGATCCCTAACTCTTTAACCACCTCCACCACTTTTACCGATTCAGGCGTGGGCTTTGATATTGTTGCCACTGGTTCAGGGACTACTGTTATTTTAATTACCCCCCGTGCAGCTTGTGTGGGCCGCGCAAAAAATGTAACGTTTTCAAAAAGTCTTTTACAGGGAGAAACATTTTCGGTTCGGGACTTAAACACAGTAAACCCAAGTGAACTGGGAGGATCAATAATTTCGGCGGATAAGCCTGTTGCGGTTACCGTAAGCGGTATCGTTCAAAATGCAGGATGTAATTCCAATTACGCCGATCAGATTACCGCAAGCGATCAGATCGGTAAAGATCATGTGATCCTCAGAAGCCCTACGGGAACAACCGACATTGCCTACATTCTTGCTACGGTTAACTCCACCAGTTTAGCCATCACCAATTCAACCACCACCATTAACTGGCTTATTAATTTCGGTGAAACATATTCTGTCTCCCTAACCAGTCCTATTACTTATATTAAATCCGACAAACCGGTGTATGTAATTCACGCAAGCGGTTATGGTTGTAAATTAAGCGCCGCACAGGTGGCTCCGGCATATTGCGCAGGTTCTTACACCACAGCTTTTGTAAGGTTGAGCAATGATTCACTGAACTTAAACGTGGTTACAAGAAGTGGTTACCAAAATACATTTACCTTATCTTCGAACGGATCTAACATTCCTGTTTCCGCCGCAAGTTTCACAACTGTTCCCGGAACTTCCGGAAACCTGGTTGCCGCTAAATTATTTTTCCCTACCAGCACTATTCCCGTTGGTTCATACAATGTTTTAAAGAACAGCCAGGATCTTTTTGGTTTAGGCATTCATAACGGCGGTTTCCTTGGGGGAAGCGCTTACGCCTATGGTTCTGAGTTTGGAGCCAGTGCCTTTGTTTATGCCAACGTTGTTCCAACTGCAACGATCTGTTCAAACAATACCTTTACTTTAAACGGACAAATAGGAGGAGGGCCTAACGCCGGGGTATTTAGCTACAACGGATTCGGTACTTTATCCGGTCCTAACACGCAGATCATTAATAATGTTTACACGCCAAACGCGGTGGATACAAATATTAAGCCGGTGAAATTTATTCTTACTTCAACAGGTAATTGTCCTAATAAATCTGACACGTTCAAACTTACTGTAAAGCAGGCGCCTATTGTAAACGCCGGTTTCGATATCGTAACCTGTTCCAATAATCCAACGGTTCAGTTGAGCGGAAATGTAATTGGTCCCACCACGCAGGGTGTGTGGAGTGTTATGGCACCGGGTAATGGTACATTTGCTCCAAGTGTAAACAGTTTTACTTCTGTATATAATCTCTCAAACACGGATACTTCAATGGCGAGTATAAAAATTGTGCTCACCAGTATAAACAACGCCGGATGTAACGCTGTATCGGACACGATGAAGATTATTGTGAACAAGGCGCCAGCCGTTAGAGCCAGTACTATTAACCCAATTGTAAGATGCGCCAATAATTCCAGTATCTTTTTAAATGGTTCAGTAACTGGAACCACCACTTCTTCCGGTTTTTGGTCTACCACAGGAACTGGTTATTTCACGCCTAATAATCTTTCGCTTATTTGTAATTATGTGCCCAGTTTAACGGATATTACTACAGGCACCATCAGTTTAAAATTAACAAGCAGCAGTCCTTCTTCCAGTCAATGTAAAGCGGTGTCTGATAGTGTATTGGTTATCTTTACCCAACCTGTAACTGTAAGTACTGGGGTGGATCTGAACAGTTGTAAAAATAATCCGATTGTTCCTTTAAGTGCGATTATTACGGGTACTGCAACCAATACAGGTATATGGTATGGTGGCTCAGGAAGCTTCTCGCCTTCCAACACAGCGCTTACTCCAACGTATGCTGCGAGCGCTTCCGAGATAAGCACAGGTTATGTTACCTTAACGTTCAGTACCACCAATAATGGAATTTGTACCGGTGTTAACGATCAGATCCGGATTGATTTCAGGGATAAGCCTACCGCTAATTTCACGGTCAATACCGTATGTTTGAATCAACCAACCAATTTCACGGATCAGTCGGTTAATACTTCCGGCTTAGGTTCTATCACCAACTGGCAATGGTCGTTCGGTAATGGTGCCACAGCAACCGCTACTAACGCAGCCAGCCAGGTAAACACTTATTCAACGGCGGGTAATTACACTGCTCAACTGGTAATTAATAGTTCATTTGGCTGTTACGATACCATTAAACGCCCGGTAACAGTTTATGTGCTACCAGTTGCGGGCATGACTATTTCAAGATCCTGCAGTGGTTCGGCCCAGCAGATTTCGTTTACCGATCAGTCGTCCATTCCTGCGCCCGGAGTTATTCCGCCAACAGGGTACTATTGGGATTTTGGCGGATTTGGATTCTCAGTTGCAAAAGACACCGCCATCATTTTTCCTTCGCAGGGATTGTACAACATCACGCATGTTGTTACTTCTTCCAATGGCTGTGTGTCTACCATCACACAATCTGTAAATATTACTCCAAAACCGCAGGCTAAATTTCTGTACATCAACAACACCATTCAAACCCTTGAAACCAATGTTTCGTTCATTGACTCCTCAAAAGCAGCAGTTAGCTGGGCATGGAATTTTGGTAACAACACTACCAGCAACATTCAAAATCCAACATCTGTTTACACCGCTAATGGTTCCTACACTGTAAGTCTTACCATTACCGACCAGTTCGGATGTGCGGATACATACACTGCTTTAGTGCGCATCTCAAACATTGTGTCGGAAGTTGCGCAGCTTATTCCGAATATTATTTCACCAAACAACGACGGTAAAAACGATTTCTGGAGACTTGATTTTATAAACGTTTTTTATCCTAAAGCAGAAATAGAAATATATAACCGCTGGGGAGAGCAGTTGTTTAAAAGCACCGGCTATTCCAACGCGTGGGACGGCAGCTACAAAGGAAGCCCTCTGCCTGTAGGCGCCTATTATTATACCATTAACCTGAACGATAGTCCTGACAGCAAACCATACAAAGGAACCGTAACATTATTAAAGTAAAATGAGAACTAAAGTATTAACAGTAGTGTTGTTGTTTTGTGCAGGGTTTAGCGTTGCGCAGCAGCAAACATTGTATAGCAATTTTGTCCTAAACCAGTACATTTATAATCCGGCATACGCGGGGGTTTATAAGGGTATTGAAATAAACGCCAACTACAGACAGCAATGGGCAGGCTTTGAAGATGCGCCGCAAACCGCTATTTTCAGTGTTTATGGCACGCCCAAGAAAAAACAGAACATGGCTTTTGGCGCGCTCATCATGAATGATAAAAGCGGGTTAATAGGACGCACCTCTGTATATGGCTCTTATAGCTATCACGTTAAATTGGGTAAAAAAATGAGTTTAGGTTTTGGCGTATCTGCCGGGGGTATCTCTTACAATGTAAAAATATACAATGCAAAGCCTTACGATAAAGACGATGATTTTCTTAAATCCAATATTTTAAATGCAAATGCATTTGATGCTAATGCAGGGCTTTACCTTTACAGCAAGAAATTCTTTTTAGGATTCAGCGGACAACAATTACCTTCCTCTAAAATTCACTGGCCGAATACAATGGGCCGTTTAACGCCACATTACTATGCCACGATTGGTTATAACATAACGCTTGATAAAAAGAAGAAAGAGTGGGTTCTACAGCCTGCCTTGCTGGCCAGGTTTAATTCACCGGCGCCTTATCAGATAGAAGCTAACCTTCGTGTGATTTATAAAAACGCGTTCTGGATCGGAGGGAACTTACGTTTTGGATCTTCAGCAAGTGGTATGTTTGGTTGCACCATCAGTAAAATGGTAACCTTTGCTTACTCTTACGATTATGCTTTAACCTCACTGCAAAAATATTCGAATGGCAGCCACGAGTTACTATTAACAGTATCTATTGCTTCCAAGAAAAAGAAAAGCGCCAGCGATAAAGTTACCGACGCTGACGAGGACGAGTTCAATAATCTTGATAACAGTATTAAAACTAATTTAAAAAACAAAAAGAATGATGAAGAGAAGAAATAAATTCATTGCGTTACTCCTATTTTTTGTTTTAAAAGGAGCTGTTTCCTTTGCCCAGATCGACACTGCGTTTTGGTTCGCTGCGCCGTGGGTTACCCCGGATCATCACTGGAAAGATAACTACGTGATGCACATCTCAACCTTTAACAGCCCAAGTACAACCATAAGAATGCGACAGCCATCCGCTCTTTCGCCTAATAAATATGATACAGTAATTGTTCTTGGTCCAAATCAAACATATAATTATGTTTTTTGGAGAGATAAGATAGCAAATGCCACTAACCTTGCATTTGATTCACTGGAAGTAAGACCCGCGAATACCGTTTTACCGTATGGCTTGTATATTTCAGCAACATCAAACATTACACTGGTATATGATGTGGTAACAAGGGCTCCGCAGTTTTATAACCCTGAAACATTTTCTTTAAAAGGACAGAATGGTTTAGGACTTGAATTTGTTTGTCCGTTTCAAACCAAATGGTTTAACCAGAATTTGGGAGGCGATCTTAATGGTGACGGTGTAGTTACGCAGCCTAAACAACAGATAAACATTGTTGCATCACAGCCAAACACTGTAGTTTGGATTACGCCAAAATGTAATATAGTAGGACATCCTGCCAATATAACGTACAGCGTTATGCTGCCTAACTATGGAAGCGCTTACACAATTCAGAATTCAGTTCAAACTACCAACGTGGCAGGGAATAATCTGTCGGGCTCAATTGTAGTCGCTGATAAACCCATTTCCGTAACGGTTGCTGATGATTCGGTAAGAGGAGTAACGGGTTGCTTCGATTTAATGGGCGACCAGATTGTGCCTGTTGATATTGTTGGTACGGATTACATTCTTAATAAAGGATTTATGAATGCTCCGGAACCGGAAGGCGCCTTTGTAGTGGCCACTGATAATTTTACGAAGCTTACAATTAATGACGGAGTAACCACAACTACCTTGATAAATAAGGGAGATACTTACCATTATAAAACAACACAGCCACTCACTTACATTAATGCCACTAAACCTGTGTATTGTCTGCATGCCACCGGAACCGGATGTGAATTAGGAGAAGCCCTGTTACCGCCTTTAAATTGCGCGGGTTCTAACCTGGTTGCCTTTTCAAGAAATACGCCACAAAATTTTTACCTGAATATTCTTTGTAAAAGCGGATCGCAGGGAACCTTCACTCTGAACAACTCCAGTTCTTCTGTTACCGTTCCAATCACCGCGGCCAACTTTACTATTGTACCAGGAACCGCCACGCTTGTTGGTGGTCCTTTTTACGGAGCACAGTTAAATCTGCAGAACACTGCTACTTTACCAATCGGCTCTTACACAATCGGAAATAATACCGATGTTTTTGCGTTAGGTATTCTTGACGGAGGCCCCTCTACAGGTGGATTATTTCATTACATGTCTTCTTTCCTTCGTAAAACTTTTGTAAAAACTTCAACGGTAACACCCGTTTGCGTTGGTAATACGCCAACAATCGCCTTAACCGGAACAGTATCCGGTGGTGCAATTACGGGGATCTGGACTACCGCCAACGGTAGCGGTACATTCGCTCCCTATACTTCAACAATTAATACGATTTCCACAACCTATACTTTATCAAACAATGATACGCTGTTATCGTCCATTAAATTTTATTTAACATCAACCGGAAACTGTATTCCTAAATACGATTCTATTATCGTGCCGGTAAACCAACGTCCAAGGCTTCTTATTGGAAGCGGTACTACTATGTGCCAGAACAATATTCAGCCCATTGCCTTAACCGGCACAGTTAGCAACGCGCTTGGCGGAACCTGGAGCGGAGGTAATGGCGGTGCATTTGGAGTGCCCGGAGTAAATACAACCTATACTCCTTCTGCGGCCGATCTTGCTGCAAATACAATTACACTCACCTTAACAACATCAGGGCCTTTGCCGGGATGTATCAATGCTGCGAAGAGCCTTACGATAGCGTTTACACCGCCACCTGTGGTAAGCGCTGGTCCGAGTACTTACGTTTGTACAAATTCCACAACACTTGCTCTTAATGGAAACGTTTCAGGCGGAACAACAACTGGCCTCTGGAATACTAACGGTACGGGTTTGTTCTTCCCTGGAAGTGCCAATACCGTTGCAACTTACGATTTGAGCGCGAGCGATCTTAGTTTAACAACCATCGGGTTTACTTTATCTTCTACCAATAACGGAAACTGTAATCCGGTGGTAAGCACAATGCTGGTGAATGTAAACGCCGCGCCTACTGTTGTTGCTCCGAATGATTTTACCGTATGTGCCATTGCCGGCGCTATTACATTAACAGGAAGCGTGAACGGCGGAGGGTCTACCAACCAGGGCTTCTGGACTTACAGTGGATCAGGCAATGTTAACCCTTCCAATTCAATAAACACTACGTATTCCATGAGTACCAACGACCAGCTTGGCGGTACCATCACGTTTGTATTAAATTCGGGCGGAACTTTTTGTCCTACTAAAACCGATACGGTGAAGGTAGCCGTATTAAACGCGCCTGTAGTATCTGTTAATCCTGCAAACTCAGCGGTTTGTAATAACGCTCCGATAGCCTTAACAGGAACGATTACAGGATATACAAACAGTGGCATCTGGAGTTCTACTGGCACTGGTGCCTTCACTCCAACGAATACGGCGCTTGGGGGACAATATTTCCCGAGTTCGGGCGACGTGTCAAACGGAAGTGTAGTACTAACCTTATCCTCCACAAATAACCAGGGATGTCCTGCCCAATCGGCCTCCTTCACCGCTAATTTTATCGCGGCTCCAAAAGCATTGTTTAATGTTTCGCCACAGCATTGTGTAAATAACGGTATTGTATTTACCGATGGTTCAATTGCCAATGGTACTTCTAACATGTCTTACCAATGGAACTTCGGTGACGGGCCCGCTTCCGCCTCAACATCTTCTAACCCAATTCATACGTATACGAATGTTGGAAGTTATGTAATTACGTATACCGTAACAGGAACTAATAATTCAACTACTCCGCCGGTTCAATGCCCGGATACAGTGAGTAAGCGTATAACGGTTTACCCATTGCCGATCCCTGATTTTAGTTTTAATAATACCTGTCAGGGAATGGGAAGTATTTTCCGCGATTCGTCTATCGTGTCGGTTGGCAATATCGTACAGTGGACATGGCAGTTCGGTGATGGAAGCTCTAATTCACCAATCCGTCATCCTGTTCATACCTATACAAACCAGGGCACATACAATGTATTGTTAACCGTGGTGTCTAATCATTCCTGTTCGGCCAGCATTACCAAACTGGTTACAATAAATGCCGCGCCTAATGCTGAGTTTGGCATGACAAACAATCCGGCGGTTGCTCAGGAACCTATTTATTTTTCTGATTTCTCAACCCCAACCAATTCTGTGACCAACTGGTACTGGAATTTTGGAGATGAGGGATCATCCACCTTAAATAATCCTTCTCACGCCTATTCAAGCGCGGGTATATATATAATTACACTAACGGTGTTCGATAACAACGGTTGTTCTGACACCATCAGTAAATCAGTAGAGATTACTTTATTGCCGCAGGTGCCAACCGCGTTTACACCAAACAACGACAATAACAACGATCTGCTTTTTGTGAAAGGCGGACCGTTTGGCAAGATGGTGTTCAGGATTTATGACAGCTGGGGAGTTTTGATTTTTGAAACAACCGACCAGAAAATAGGGTGGGATGGTAAAAAGAATGGAGTAGAGCAGCCGGTGGGTGTTTATGTTTGGACGCTTGAAGCAGACATGTATAACAACAGGCAGGTGAAAAAGAACGGTGATGTAACTTTAATACGATAAACATGAAGAACTTTAAAAAATATATACTTGTTTTTTGCATCGGAGCGGCTTCTTTAATTAAAGCCCAGGATTTTCACCTGAGCTTATACGACGCTGCGCCTTTATTCCTGAATCCCGCCATGACAGGGTTGGTTGATGGAAAGATGCGTGCTCATGCACAGTACCGTAATCAATGGAATGCCGTTGCTTATAAACCTTTTACTACTGCCCTGGTTAGCTTTGATGTTCCTAAAGGAAAATGGGGCTTCGGAGGACAGGTGAGTAATATGCGTGCCGGCATTGGAAATTACAATGTGTTTCAATTGTTAGGTTCAGTGGCTTACGCAGTGCCTTTGGATAAAAACAGATTCCATAACCTCTCTTTTGGTTTACAGGCGGGCTTCACACAGAAACGCATGGAGTACCAGGTTTTTTCTTTTGATAACCAGTGGAGCACAAAAGACGGAGGTTCATTTGACAAGGCCTTAAGCAATAACGAAAACTTTAACAGTCAGGTACAGTTTCAGGAAGTGGTGAACGCCGGTTTGCTTTATTTTTATGCAAAGCAGCAATCCCGCATCAACCCGTTCTTTGGTTTAAGCGCCTTTAACTTAACGCAGCCAAAAGAATCTTTTGTGGGTGGAAGTAATCGCCTTCCGATGAGGTATTATGCCCATGCAGGTGTGCGCGTTAACGTAAGCGAATTGCTTTATTTTATTCCAAAAGTTTTAATTTACGCCCAGACCAACATTGTGCAGCAAACCTACGCCATCGATGCGGGATACTATTTTAAGGGCGAAAAATTCTACGCACTGGCCGGATATGTAATGAGGGTGAGCGATGCCAGCGTCGGCTACATTGGTTTCAGAAAAGATAATTACATCATGAAAATGGGTTACGATTTCAATACATCAAGTTTAAGAGGCACTTCCAAATCGCGCGGGGCGTTTGAATTGTCGTTGACCTGGCTTGGAAAAAAAGGTAAAAATCAAGAAATAAAGAATTGTCCAAGATTATAGATATATGATTAAAGTGAGATCGTTTTTACTGTTACTGTTTGTGTTTATTTGCGCGGCTTCGTTTTCGCAGTCAAAAAAAGTATGGATAGAGATTGCCGATAATGCCTACGCGAAAAAGGATTACGCGACAGCCTCTGTATATTACGCGAAGGTGCTGGATGATACCACAGTTCTTAAAAACTATGTATTGCCTTACGAAGCACAAATTGTAAACCTTAAAATGAAATCGCTTTTTAAAGTGCCGGAACTGGCCATGTCAAAGCGTAAGGATAGCACCAATACAGTTAAGGAAAATGTAACAGCTGGAAGCAAATATGATTTTATAATGTACCGCCTTGCTCAGAGTTACCGCCTGAACTATGATTACAAGCATGCCGTTGAACAGTTTAAGAAATGCGTTGAAAGAAAAATATATCCTGATGCTCCTTATTACTATGGCTTATCATTGATGGCACTTAAAAGATACCAGGAAGCTTTGAAGGTATTTGATGACTATACCAATGCCAAATCAGGCAGCGATTCTTTATTAAAAGTTGCGGTAAAAAAACAATCGTCCTGCTATTTTGCCATGGATACACTGGCCGGTAAAAAACTGGTGAAAGTGAAACTGATGGATACGCTGGTGTTTAATCGAGGCACAACGAGTTTTGCTCCGATGTATTACCTGGGGAACAACAAACTCATTTTCACAAGCGCGCGCAAAGGTGGCGTGGTAACTGATCCTGAGAAACAAGACTCCCGTTACTATTGTGATTTATATTATACCACACTTGATGATACCATCTGGCAACGTCCGATTAATTTCGGAAGACCGGTGAATACCTCTTTACACGAAGGTGCAGCGGTATTTACGCCTGAGGAAGTAATGCTGTTTACCCGCTGGAGCGATAACAACAGGAATGAATCTTTTATTTACATGGCGCGTACACTGGATGGCCGTTTTTACGAAGCCATGAAACTGGGCACCAACATTAATATACCCGGATACAAATCGCAACAACCATTTGTTAGTGCCAACGGAAAAATATTATACTTTTCATCCAACAGGCCGGGTGGTAAAGGTGGCTTTGATTTATGGATGGCACCAATTAACGAAAACGGTTTTATTGGTTCTGCACAAAATATTGCCGGCCCCGTGAACACTGCGGGCGATGAAATAACGCCCTTCTACCACGACTTAAGCAACACGTTATATTATAGTTCAAACGGTCTTGCAGGGATCGGCGGATTTGATGTTTTCAAATCTTCGTTGAACGTAGATGACTCGGCTTACCAGGCACCCATAAACATGAATACGCCCGTGAATTCGAGTAAGGACGATGCTTATTTTATTATGGAGCGACTTGGTACAAAAGGATTTTTTGCAAGCGACAGGGTAGATTGTCCGGGCGGACACTGTTATAAAATCTTTGAATTTTTAAATGAGCCCATCATTTTTAGTGTCGAAGGAGTTGTGTTTGATAACGAAACAAATGAGCCTATTCCAAATGCTCTTGTAACCATTAGGGACGTACACGACGGGGAAGAACCTTTCTTTTTGGTAACGAATGAAAAAGGAGAATACAGTACACCGTTAAAACCTAACCTGGAATTTTTTATGAAAGCCCAGAAAAATAAATATTTCGGTAGCGCTGCAAGTATTGCCACAAAAGGCTTAACAACATCTTCGGTTATTGTTCAGGATTTTTTCCTTGGTAAAATTCCGGCTGGTGATATTGAAATTGAGGGAATTGAATACGACTTTAATAAGTTTACGCTTCGGCCTAAATCAATGGAAATTCTTGACAAAATTGTTGAGGTATTAAAGATCAACGATAATCTTAGCATTGAACTCAGCGCACATACAGACGCCAGGGGTAATGATGCCTACAACATGAAGTTATCGCAGGGACGTGCTCAAAGCTGTGTGGATTATATGATCAGTAAGGGGATTGCCGCTAACCGCATTATTGCGCATGGTTATGGCGAAACAAAACCCATTATCCCTGAAGCGGAAATTAATAAGATGGTGCCAAAGAGCGAGGAGTTTGAAGCGGCGCATCAGAAAAACCGGCGAACCGCATTTAAAGTAGTTGGGGAATCAAAGATCAATATCATAAACAAAACTAAATAGGGGACTGGTACCAAGTTTGTAGTTTAAAAATATGATCCGTCATTATAATATTACCATCAAAGGAAAAGTACAGGGCGTAAACTACAGGGCAAATGCTCAGGCAATGGCGCATAAACTCGATCTCACAGGCTATGTGAAAAATCTTCCCAAATCGGGTGTATATGCCGAAGTGGAGGGTAAGGAGGAAAAAATAAACCAGTTTATTGAATGGTGCAATACCGGCCCGCAGCTGGCAAAGGTTACCGAGGTTAAGGCCGAAGAATCAGACGTACAGGGTTTTCAGACGTTTGAAATTAAGCGTTGAGTTTAATTTTATAAAATCTCATATTTTTTTTATGGATTAAAAGTATTGTGCGCATCTTTATATGGAGCATACTTTTGCTGTTAAAGTAGTGTCTCATCCGGATAAAAGTATATTTTTAATCTTAATTAAAACCCCTTATGAGAAAAATAATCAGTTGTTTAAGCGTATTAAGTTTTTATTTCGCCACGGCGCAAAGCATTGAAACTATACAGGTAAAAACGCCCGTTAAATCGGTGACGCTTTACCTCGACGGCGCGGAAGTAGCGCAATCAAAACAGGTGAATCTAAATCCGGGTCGCTCACTGATTACTTTTACAGGCCTTTCTCCGAAATTAATTTCAAAAAGTATTCAGGTCAATGTTCCGGCGGATGTAGTGGTGTTATCTGTTTCAGATAAAATCAATTTTTTAATTACTGAAAAACTTACTCCTAGGGGAAAGCAATTAAAAGATTCGCTGGAATTGTTCGTAGACGCAAACACACAAAATAATTATGAGCTAAGCGCCCTGAATCAGGAAAAGGCGATGCTTGCCAAAAATGAGTCTATTGGGGGACATGAAAAAGGATTGCTCGTTTCCGAATTAAAGCTGGCTGCTGATTTTTACCGCGTACGTTTAAAGGATATAAATAACGAATTGTTTAAGCTGGAAAAACGAACGGTTAAAAACAATGAAACAATAGAAAGGTTGCAGAATCAACTTAACGAAAATGGAGATACGGAAACACCTACTGCTGAAATTGCTATCCTGGTTAACTGTACGGCTAAAACAACCGCAAGCGTCGATTTAAAATATGTAGTGAAGGAAAGCGGCTGGTCGCCAAGCTACGATCTGATTTCTGAAGATGTAAATAAACCGATTGAATTAAAGTACCGCGCCAAAGTTTATAATAACAGCGGCATCGACTGGAACGATGTAAAGGTGAAATTATCTACTGCAGATCCTATGCGCAGCGCTTCCAAACCTGATATATTGCCATGGTACCTTAATTTTTCAAGTCCGGTTGCGTATTATGGCAATAATAATGTTAATGGTAATTATTCCAATAACGACAACAATAATTATAAAAACCAGGTAAGCGCGCCAATTTCACAATCGCAATCGCTTTACGAAGTTGAAATAATGGAGGATAAAAAAGGAAAAAAACTTGAACTGCAAAAACAATCCGTTATACAGTATGAAGAGGTTCAGGTATCGGAACTGAGCGCAGAGTTTGATATCAAGCAAACCTATTCTGTTCCCTCAGATGCCAAACCCTATATTGTAGATGTAGTAACCTACAATTTAAACGCGTCTTTTCAATATTACAGTGTACCTAAAGTTGAAAAGGAGGCGTTCATGCTGGCGCGCATCACAGGCTGGGAAGAGCTGGATCTGGTTGAAGGTCCGGCCAACGTATATCTTGGTGGAACTTTTGTTGGCCAGTCTTACATTAATACACGCAGTGTGGATGACACGCTTAATCTTTCGTTCGGACGCGACAAAAAAATTATGGTGACACGTACAAAGCTGAAAGACTTTAACAGCGAGCGAACCGCGGGAACCAGCCGTAAGGTCACATACTCCTATGAAATAGTAGTTAAGAATAATCATAAAGGTCCGATACAAATTGAACTTGAAGATCAGCTTCCTGTGTCTCAGAACAGCGAAATTACAGTTGACGCAATTGAGCTTTCGAAAGCAGAGGTAAATAATTTAACCGGACAGTTGAAGTGGAAATTATCGCTAAACCCCGATGAAACGAAAAAAATTATTCTTACCTATTCAGTTAAATACCCTAAAAGCAAATCAATTCAATTGTATAAAAGCAAAGCCAAAACCAGAGCCAAATTTTAAACAGTTTGAGAAAAGCGCTTCTGTTGTTCCCTATTTGCCTGCAAGAAGTCATGTGGCATCTTGTTTGAGTGAATACAGTTAAAACCATACAACATGAAAAGTAATATTACCGGTTCTGCTACGCTTGAAATTAATGTTCCGGCAGAAAAAGTTTGGGAAGCCTTAACTACGCCTGCCTTGATCAAAAAATATTTTTTTAATACCGATGCTGAATCAGATTGGAAAGAGGGGAGCCCGATTACCTTTAGTGGGGAATGGGAAGGAAAAAAATACCAGGATAAAGGTACCATTTTAAAAGTTGAAAAAAATAAATGGTTCAGTTATAACTACTGGAGCTCTATGTCTGGTATAGAAGACAAGCCGGAGAATTACGCCGTGATTTCATATATTTTATTAGAGCGCGACGGGATCACGACTCTCGCAATTGAACAGGAAAATATTCCCGATGAGAAAATGAAAGAACATTCTCAACAAAACTGGATGACGGTTCTTAAAAATTTAAAAAAAATGTTAGAGGAAAAAAATGCCTGATTTAAATGAATCTATTTCCTGTATAAAAAAGCAGCAACAGGAGAAAAAATGTTGCGATAATAAAGCCTAAAGCAGTTTTTGTCATCTTTGAATTTGGATAACGTTCCGGGTTCCTGGCTATTATAAAAAATGATACCAGGGTTAGAATAAGGGCAAGAACAAAAATACCAATGGAAATGTACAGTCCGATCAGGGATATATTTATTATTGCCAAAAGCGCTGCAAACAAGCTTACAATTACCGCCATCAGGCCATAAACTCCAACAGGCTCTGGCTTTTCTTTCGCTTTTTCACTTCCTGTTTCATCCTTCTTGCCTGAATTAAAATAATCTGTGTAATTAGAGCCGTATACTATTTTTTGAATTGCTGCCGCATTTAAAACCCTTACCACCGTATTACCATTGCAGTCCGAGTATCTAACTTCGCTTTTACTAACTTCAACCACCTTACCAATGATTTTAAATTTACTTTTTAAGAAAATAGTATCGCAGATGTTAACTGTTTTTATTTTTGGTTTTGGAAAGACCATCAGAGTTACTTTCGAAGGAGTTTTTACCCCCGTATTAATAATTTCTGTAACGGCTGTTAGCGCTGTTGATTCTTCAGTTTTTACCTGGGCTTGTATGACACCGGGTCTGGCGTTTTCTGCAAATGGTTTCGCATGGGACGCTTTTTTAAAAGCAAGGTAATAGCCAGCCCTGTAATGTCTTTTAGAGATAGCACATGAAGAACCAACCAAAAGGCTTACTAAGAAAATGACTGTGAACTGCCTGAACATACATATAAAAATACGGTATTTTTTTTCAGTACCGCCTTTATGAGCTCATAAACGTTTTATAGATACAATTTTAACCGGCATTTTTCCTTTCCGATCCAGGTATTTTATTTCCGTTACATGTAGCTCCGTTGATTTACCTTCTATTTTTTTACCATCTTTTAATACAATATTATCTTTCTTTTCGATCTGTTTTATTTTTGTTTTACGTATAATATAATGCGGTAATCCCTGGCTTTTATCGGGCGCAGCGGTGTTTTTTTCATCCGAAGAAGTAGCAGCAAAAGCAAGTTTGGTCCATGAACATACAAGAATTACGGTTGTGAATAATACAACAATTAGTTTTGACATGATTTTATTTTTTAAAGTGTTAAGTATTATTTTTAATTAACAATTATTTTTTGGGAACTTGAATAAAGACCATTATGAATTTTCACGAAATAAATGCCTTTCGGTAACAACGCAAGATTTACCTCCGTTTGATCAACTGAAGTTAAAACAAGCGTTCCCGAAAGATCATAAATGTGTATTGTTACTTTGGAGCCACTCTCACATTGTATATAAAGTTTATTACTGCAGGGATTCGGGTAAACATTCGCCTTGTTTAGTATGGATGCTTGTGTTGCCAACCCTACGACTTCGGCCAATTCCATTCTGCAGGAAAGAATGTCCATAAATGGACTGGCAACATCCGCAGCAGGATCTGGCGTTGGTGAATTTCCAAGTGTGCCAACTGTGGTAGAATCGCTTTGAATGCCACCTGGCGAATTAAAAAATGTTTTAACGATGAATTTGTTTCCGTATTTAATTTGCGCTAATTCCGGTAATGACTTTAATCCTGACAGAATAATAGTTGAATCGCTAAAGTTAAAAACTGCGCTGAGAGGATTTCCATAGGAGGAGCCAGAGTTGTTATAGATCCAGGTATGCTGATCGGTTCCACTGATAATACTTCCTGTGTAAGAAGGGCTCGTTCCGAATTTGAAATTTGCCATAGCCAACCCAACGTCATATCCATCTTTATCTCCTGTAGAATTATTATCATCTGAATTAATTTTAATTTCCCAGGAGTATTCCAGAGAGTTAGGCGGAACATGGGGTTGGTTAAACGTGAGCACGTCGGTTATAGACCTTAGTTTCAGGATTACTTTTAAAGTGTCGTCCTGAGCGGTTGCTTTGGAATAATTGGCTAAACCAATTGATAAAAGAAAAATGGTAAATGTTGTTTTCATAATTGTGTGATTTTATGAGCATAAAAGTAGAACGACTTCATAGCTATTAAAAACTACCTCGCGCCACTAAAACACAAACGGCAGCAGGAATTGCAAGCGGATTTATTGCATTAATAATGGTTCCTCGAAAATTATTGATTTTTGCAAATAACTGAAATCCGTAAAATGGTTTTTGCCAAAAAAGAAGATGGATTTTTGCGAAAAAAGACAGAGAAAAAGATAAATATTTGAAGCCTTTTTATGGGTTTAATATTTCACGATGAGGCGCAGAGGCGGAGAGAGGCAGGGTTTTGGGGATTCATGCAGATTAGTTTAATCAGTGTAACCTGTATGCCGACAGGCAGATCTGTGGCTTTTTATTTTCGGTTCGAGGACTTTTCACGCGGAGCGCGCAGAGTACGCAGAGTTCGTGGAGTTCAAATTATATCAGTGTAATCTGTGTAATCCGTGGCTGATTTCATCAGGACGTAAAAATTTTATTCTTCACCTTTTTTCAAAAAACTGATGAGACCCTTAAAATAAGTTTCCTGATCATCCCACATGCACATGTGACTGCCATGCGTACATAATAAAAAAGTACCCTGCTGTACGTTTTGCGCCATCCATCGCATGTGTTCAGGATCCATGGTGTCGTAGGCGGCACCAATAATTAAAGTAGGCACATGAATGTTTTGCATATCCGGCTTGCGGTTCCAATTAGTGAGTTTACCTGAAATGCCAAATTCGCTTGGGCCCTGCATAGTTACATACAGTGATTGATTGATTTTATTAAGCGACCTGCTCATCGGCTCAGGCCACTGGGTTAAAGGCAACCTGCAAATGTGTTCGGCGTAAAAATTAGGCATTAGCAGTTCCATGTAACGCGGGTTACTAAAATATTTTTTTGCTTCGATTTGGCGTATCTCCTTTAATACTTCAGTCTTCATTTGTTTTGATAACACACTGTCTGCATATCGCCCATAT
This sequence comes from Bacteroidota bacterium, assembly GCA_013816895.1. Taxonomy (GTDB): domain Bacteria; phylum Bacteroidota; class Bacteroidia; order B-17B0; family Aurantibacillaceae; genus Aurantibacillus. The sequence goes on along the minus strand of JACDDR010000024.1, from coordinate 21,458 downwards.
TCCACTGCATTACACATCATGTTGGATATAATGAGTCCCTTTAAATTAAGCTGATGCTTTAAAGCGTATTCCATGGCCACTATGCCGCCCCAGGAATGACCGAGTAAATAAAAGTTAGAATTGTTCAAACCCAGCTGTGTCCGTATCTGCTCCACTTCATCCACAGAGCGCGCAAGATCCCACAATGCGGTATCGTTGGGGTTGTCTGAATTCCCGCATCCCAGCTGATCGTAATAAATAAACTCAATGCCCTCTGCAGGTAAAAAGCTTTCAAAACATTCAAAATATTCATGCGTGCAACCCGGACCACCATTTAATAACAGCACTTTAATTTTCGGGTTATTGCCTATTCGTTTGGTCCAGATCTTGAAACTGCCTTTGGGTGTTTGAAGGTTTAGTGTTTTTACGCCACCGCTTTTAATTGAATCTTTATCATAATAGTATGATATATTATTCTTTTCAGATGGTTCTGTTTTAATGGAACAGGCAAATAAAAAAACGGAACAGGTAACAGGTATAATTAATTTTAAAAACAAGGCTTATTGTTTTGAAGGGCATTTAACCGTTCCGTAAGAACAAAATACACAACAATCTCCTTCTTTAGGATAAATGTCGGTCTTGCAGGTAGGGCAGGTATATTTAATAAGGCAAACCTGGGTTGGGAGTTTTTCGGTGGTCGTATGTTTACAGACCGGACAGGTAATGTCAGACTCTCCGGGTTTAAGGATTTTGCTTTTTACAGACGTTGTGTCGGGCGCCTCGTAATGTTTGTTTTTACTCACTTCTACTCCTGCCTCGTTCTTGTTTGGGCTGGAACATCCCGTAAACAGCAGTATCACAAAAGAGAAAAGCAGGCTTAGTTTGTAATGTTTCATATTAAAATATTTATTCATAAAAAAATCCCGGTTTTATTCCGGGACTTAATTTAGGTTTCAAGGAAATAATTATTGTTTTACAATTTCAACGCGGCGGTTTTTTGCTTTGTTTTCTTCTGTTTTATTATCGGTAATTGGTTTGGTTTGACCTAATCCTTTTGCTGCAAGTCGCGCAGGATCTGTTTTTTTACTTACCAGGTAAGCCATAACGGCTTTCGCACGGTCTTCAGACAGTTTAAGGTTTGCAGCGGGTGTACCTACGTTATCGGTATGACCTTCGATGCTTATTTTTAATGCCGGATTTTCTCTTAACATCACAGCTACCTGATCGATTGTTTTTTGTGATTCAGGCAGAATGGTAGATTTACCGGAATCAAAATTAATGTAAAGGGCAATGTGTCCGTCCGCATTCAAAGCGTTTAAAATATCGTTGGAGGTAATATCCTGTTTCATTTCTTCCATTTGTAAAACGGTAAGCTCATAAAAATCACTGTTCTCGTTTCCGCCACATTCTAATTTAATCCAGGCAGATTCCTTTCCGTTTTTCATAATCTTATAACAGCCATAAGCTTCACCCGCGCTTTGAAATACGGTGATACCTCCGAGGCTCTTGACCGCGTTTTCGTAATTCTTTAAGATCTGAAAAGCGCTGGGTTTCGGTTTTCCACTTTCCTGATTAAAATCATATCTGATGTATGATTTTGTTCCTTCTTTCTTTATATTTTTTTCGCCGCCGGCCACTATGCTGAATTCAACCTCGTCAAAATTGGAAGCGCATCCGCTTATTAAAAAATTCGGCATCCGGTTCGGGAACATAGGGCTATCCTTACATTTATCAGCATCTTCCTGGGCAAAGGCAGATGATGAAAATAAAACAGCAACAAATAAGGTGTAAAATATTTTTTTCATAATATAGGTTTTAAACTTTGTTATACGAATATAAGCAAATAATTAAAGAAGAAAATAACTCTATTGAAATAATAGGGCCGGGTTCAAACAGCAATGTTAATTAAATGATAAAAAACAGAATCAGGAAAGAACTAAAATCCGGTACCAAAGTGCGTCACGCTCTCACGTTTCATTGGCTGAACGGTCATAACAGGAATATTGCTAATGTCAACGATACGCTGTGTATCGGTTCCACCAAAAAACTCCCCAACACTCAGGGTTGGTTTGTTCATGATCATGATAAGATCGGTTTCAATTTTATTGGCATATTCCACCACCGTTTCCGCAACATTATCTGCAGGAATAGATTTGTTGGTACAGGAAATTCCTTTGCTTTTTATAAATTGTTTTACCTGGTGAGAGTAGGCGAGGAGTTTGTTTTCGTAATTGGCATCTTTAGGACTGAATACACCAAGAATACGAACACTAGCTCCGAAATATTGCGCGAATTGAACCGCTGCATCAACCTTTTCACGGGTTTCATCACTAAGATCTAATGGTAATAAGATGTTTTCAATTCCATCGCGGTGATCGGTGCCACGGATGGTAATAACAGGACAAGGCGCTTTACGGATAAGTTTACTTGCGCTTGAACCAATAATGTTACGAAATTTCATATGGCTTTCAAGACCGGCAATAATCAAAGTGGCTTTAATTTCTTCAGCAACCCTGTCGGTTTCAGCGTAAATATCGCCTTTAACGTTCATGAATTCGGTTGGAACACCGCTTTCCTGCTCAGTTTGCTTGGTTAATTTGTTAAGGGCATCATAACTTTCTTCACCCACTTTTTCATAAACATGCAGTAAAACCAATTTTGAATGGGTATACTTTGCCAGGTTATACGACTGTTTTACAGCTAACAGGGACTGTTTTGTGAAATCAATTGGAATAAGAATAATACCTCTTTCTTTAACTTGCATACTTTAATACGTTTTGTAGGGGCAAAATTACCATTTTTCTTAAATTTGGCAAGATAATAAACGCTTTTTTTTGCTGAAACAGAGTTAATTACTTATATTTGCGCCTCGAATTCTAAAAACAAAAAAAATGGCAGTAAAGATTAGACTACAAAGACACGGTAAGAAAGATTCAGTTTTCTTTCACGTAGTAGTTTCCGATGGTCGTGCACCTCGTGATGGAAAATTCATTGAGAAATTAGGCGTTTATAACCCTAACACAAACCCGGCAACTATAGACATTAACTTCGATTCAGCGTTAAGCTGGTTGCAAAAGGGAGCTCAGCCAACTGACACCTGTCGCGCCATCCTTTCGTACAAAGGAGTGATGATGAAAAAACACTTATTAGGTGGTGTTGCAAAAGGTGCTTTAACAGAAGCACAGGTTGAGCAGAAATTTAATAAATGGTTAGAAGATAAAGAAGGTAAGGTAAGTGGTAAAAAAGACCGTTTAAGCGCGGATGCCAAAAAAATGATCAATGATCGTTTTAAAGCTGAAACTGCTAAGAAGGAAGCAACTGCTGCTAAAGTGCTTGCTAAAAACACACCTGCACCTGAAGTTGAAGTTGAAAAAACCGAAAACACGGAAACTCCTGAGTCAACCGAGGAAAACAAGGGTTAATCTAAAGTTTATAACAAATTAAAACCGCTCTTGGGCGGTTTTTTTATTTAAAGTATTTTGTCTCAACATGTACACGTTAATTGCCGATAGCGGATCAACAAAAACCGATTGGGTATTGCTCAATGGCTCTACTATTGTTAAACAGGTGAAAACAATAGGGTTTAATCCTTACTTCCAGTCAAAAGATCAGATTGTGCTTGAAGTGCTTACCAGCCTTAAACCACAACTGGACGAATTCCTTCATAAAACCAGTGTGCTTTACTATTATGGAGCCGGTTGTTCAACATTAGAGAATTGTGTAATGCTCGAAGATTGCCTGAGCCTTACTCTTAATATCCGTAAAATAAATGTGGCGCACGATTTACTCGCCGCCGCACGCGCGCTGTGCAAGAAAGACTGGGGCATAGCCTGTATTTTAGGAACAGGCAGCAACAGTTGTTTGTTTAACGGTAAATATATCATGCAAAACATTCCATCTGTGGGTTACCTCTGGGGCGATTATGGCAGCGGCGCGCAGATCGGAAAATATTTTATTAAAGCTTACTTTGAAGGGAATCTTCCGAAAGATCTTGTTATTGCGTTCGAAGAAGAAGGCTATAACCGCGAAGCCATTTTAAACGGGGTTTACAAAAGCAGCATGCCGAGCCGTTACCTTGCTTCCGTTAACAGTTTTGTATGTCAGCACCTCGCTCATCCCTTCATTGAAAAATTATTGCTCAGCTGTTTCAATTCTTTTTTTGTTCACCAGGTAAATAAATACACTTCTTCAAAAGATTATAAAGTTCATACTGTTGGTTCTATCGGATTTTATTACAAAGATCTTTTTGCACAAATGGCACATGAACATGGCTACGAAGTTGGAAACGTTATCCGTTCTCCAATAGAAGGTCTTATCGATTTTCATTCAAAAAGCTAATGATCTGGTTCGCAATTGCGTTAACGGCTTTAATTGCTTCCTTCCTCACCTTTTTTTCCGGTTTTGGATTAGGAACTATCCTGCTTCCCGTCTTCGCCATTTACTATCCTTTGCCGGTTGCAATTGCTTTAACGGCCTGTGTTCATCTTTTAAATAATTTGTTTAAGCTAGGATTGGTGTTTAAAAATATTAACTGGAATATTGTTTTACGGTTTGGCGTTCCTTCTGTGTTAGCGGCGGTTTCCGGAGCTTATCTCCTAAAGAGAATCAGTGAGGAGGATACTGTGATTGTAAATTATACGTTGATGAATGCGAGGTTTAGCATCACATGGCCCGGACTAATAATCGGCGTTCTTATCATTTTTTTTGCCTGCGTTGAATTGTCTAAAAAACTTTCATCATTGAGCTTCAGTAAAACATACCTTGTTCCCGGCGGTTTGCTAAGCGGATTTTTTGGCGGCTTTACAGGACATCAGGGTGCTCTTCGAAGCGCTTTTTTATTACGATTAAATTTAGAGAAGCCGGTTTTTATTGCTACAGGTGTAATGGTAGCATGTATGGTAGATGTGATCCGCATTTCCTTGTACAGTAATTTCGATAGTTTAAAACTTGCCGAAACCAATTGGTCTTTATTGGCAATAGCCGTACTTTCCGCTTGGGCTGGCGCTTTGGCAGGCAATAAATTGTTTAAAAAAACCAGCCTCAATTTCTTTAAATGGTTTGTCGGTGTTTTTATGATGGCAATGGGTGCGCTGATAGCAGTTGGGTTTGTGGGTTAAGTAAACCGCGATGAACGCGAAGAAGGCGCAGGGTGCGCAAGGAAGCAGAGTTAATAGCTTATTTACGCAAATTATTCCGCGTCCCTTGCGAGCTCTTGGCGTCCTTGCGGTTAATTTTCCGTGTTTTTGGTTATCCTTAACGCTTTGTACCGTTGTGGTTAAAACCGTAAATTAGTCATCAATGTTACGCAAATTTTTATTCCTCAGTTTTATAGAAGGTGCCGCCGTGATGGCCGCAGAACTTTGCGGTGCAAAATTACTGTCGCCCGTTTTCGGAAGCAGTTTGTACGTATGGGCTTCCGTTTTGGGAATAACACTCGCAGCCCTTGCTCTTGGCTATTTTTATGGAGGTGCCATTAGCGCTGACTCCAAAGATTCTTCGAAAAAATTATTCAATATTCTGATAGTTGCGGCGTTGTTCCTTTTAATCATGCCGGTTATCAGCCGTTATCTTGTGCCTCGTATTTCCTATATTTCATTTTTACCCGCGGTAATATTAAGCACATTCGCGCTTTTATTTTTTCCGATTTTTTTTCTTGGAGCCACCTCTCCTTTGTTCATTCTTTTGCAAACAACCCATACCAATTCTTCCGGGAAGGTAAGCGGCACAGTGTACGCGGTTTCTACTGCTGGTGGTATCCTTGCAACTTTTCTCTGCGGCTTCTGGCTCATTCCTTCCATTGGCTTAAACTACACGCTTCTCATTTTTGGCGCTTTGTTATTTACCGTTACACTTTTTGTATTTAAGGTTCTTAAAAAAGGACAGTTGCTTTTATTCATAGCCTTTGTTTACCTGAACCTGCAATTTGAGTTAAAAAGGGAGAAAACGCTTTTGACATCTGACGGCGTTTTAGGACGGCTGGAGGTTAAAGATGTTGTAAGCAATGGCCAGTCAGTTCGTCTGTTAAAGATAAACGAGATTATTCAGACAGAAATGGACCTTAAAACTCATCTTTCGGTATCGGGTTACGTTACCCTTCTTGATTCACTTATTGATCGGGCGGCATCTCCTAAAGAAGCGCTTGTTCTTGGTTTGGGCGGAGGATTAACCGCTAATTTGCTGCTCCAGAAAAATTATAAGGTAACAGGTGTAGAGTTTGACGAAAGAATTATTGAAGCATCCCTGAAACATTTTTATCTCGCAAAAAAAGTTGAAACGGTGTGCAGTGACGCACGATACTATCTCAATACATGTAACAAAAAATTTGATCTGGTGCTGGTGGATATTTTTAAAGCAGAAGAGCAGCCTTCTCATGTGATCACAATGGAAAGCCTCGAACGACTAAAAACGAATTTAAACAAGGAAGCTGTAATCTATATAAACTGGCATGGATATACAAATAATGAACTTGGAAAGGGAACTTCTGTTCTTTACAACACGCTTGTGCGATCAGGTTTTGAGGTGATACTAACATCTCTTTCCAAAGAGCAGGATCACCGCAATATTATTTTTGCAGCTTCTTTAAATAAAGATAATCTTTCAGCGATCCATTCGGGTTACGTGCTTAATGAACCACTCCCTGCTACATCGCTTGTGAATACCGATGACCTGCCGGTTCTTGAAAAGTATAATGCCCTTGCAAACAAAGCCTGGCGGAACAATTATCTGAGGTATTATCAAAATAATTAAGATGAAAATTTTCTTTATCGGATGCGCTCTCTTTGCATGCGCCAGAATATTCGGACAGCAGGATTCACTGAACCGGGAACTGGTAAAAAATAACCGCTATTACAGTTTTATTTACGAAAATGATTTCTTTAGTGCAACAGACAGGTATTACACGCAGGGAGTTATCTCGGAGTTAATTTTACCGGTGATTAAAAAATCTCCTTTTTCAAAAACACTTATCCGCTTAAATAAAAATGTGCAGAATTATTATGGTTTGCATTTCGAACAGGATTGTTTTACACCCATAAGCATCCGTTTTGATACCCTTAACAGGCTTGAGAGGCCTTTTACAGGAACATTTGCGGTGGGCCATTTCCTTTCGTCCATTGATCCGGTAAAAAAGCAACGTTTAAATACACAGCTGGATATTGGCATCATTGGTCCCTGCGCTAAATGCGAGGAAGAGCAAAAAGGAATTCACAAAGGGCTTGATAACATTGCGCCGCTTGGCTGGGAAAATCAATTGAGTCAGGACATTGTACTGAATTATTCTGCCTCTTACGAAAAGGCAATTTTCTCTAAAGAATTCATTGAACTTATCGGCTCAGCGGATGTGCGTGGAGGAACACTCTACGATGATTTAGGAGGATCGCTTCATTTGCGCTTTGGTAAAATGAATTCTTACTTCAAACAACTGGGTATTATAAAAAATGCTCAGGTAAATAAGTTCCAGTTATTCTTTACCGTAAAGGCCAAAGAAAAATGGGTGGGTTATAATGCTACATTGCAGGGCGGACCTTTCAGCAGCAGCATCCACGAGATCACAGCAAAAAATGTTTCGCGGGCAGTGTTTTCATCTTATTTCAGCGTTGTGCTTGCTTATAAAAGAATAAGCCTGGAGTACGCGCGAACGTATATCACGAAAGAATTTGTAACCGGCGTGGATCACGGCTGGGGACGCTGTAATATCACGGTATGTTTTTAGCCACAGATTTCGCGGATTACACAGAAAAGCTCTTCAAAAAATAGTGCATTTATCTCTGCAAGATCAGTCCAAAAGTATTCTGCGTTATCGGTGCATCCGATAGCTATCGGATCTGTGGCTTCTTTTACTTCTGCAAAAATCTTAAGACTGCAAGGGCAATAGGATCTACCGGGGTTCCGGAATTACTTAATACAACCACCGCGCAATTCTTTTCTTTGATAAACCCGCAGAAACTGCTGGCCCCGTATGTTCCGCCATTGTGCCAGGTGAGCGTATTGCCTGATTTTGTTTTAAGAATGTGCCAGGCCATTGCTACATTGTCGCCTTTGTTAACGGTAGATTGATGTGAAAGCGTTAAAGCTTCGTCTTTTTCTTCGAGGTTTTTTTCCAGGAACAACATCATGTCTTTTGCGCACGATCGCAGTCCACCAGCGGCTGTAAGACCGGGTAATTCCCAGTGTGGCGTTTCATTGCCTGCGGAATTATACCCTGTTGCAAAAAAGGTTTCCTGGTGTGGGGTTAACTGAACGCCAGTGCTATTCATGCCTATTGGTTTACATATTTTTTCAAGCACCAGTTCGTGAAATGATTTTTTATATATTTTTTCGAGGATCACTCCCAAAAGCCCCATTCCAAGATTGGAATAATCACAAATAGCACCCGGTTCGGAGGTCAGTTGTATTTTCCCGAGATATTCCAGGAGAATTTTTTCATCGTAACTTTTGTAGGGATTAAGCGGATCGTAGTTTGCCTGTTTCTCAATGTTTTCGGGCAGGCGTGGTAATCCAGAGGTATGATCGGCCAAATGAATGAGTTGAATGTATTTATCATGCGTTTCAAGATTCGGATATTTTCCGGCGGGCAGATACATCCGGATATCGTCAGTGGCTTTTGCTTTTTTTTCTGTGATGGCTGTTGCCAGCAGAATTCCGCAGAACACTTTTGTAACCGATCCTATTTCATAAATGGTTGAAGATTCAGGCAGCGATCTTGTTAAACGTTTGCTTTCGCCGTAATTGTAAAAGTATTCTTGTCCGTTTTCAAATATGCCTATACTCAATCCACAGTTTTGCGGACTCTGCATATAATCAGTAACAATTTTGTCGATCAGTGAGTCAATCCCCGTGATTTTTTTATTGTCGCTCGCATAATCGGTGATTTTAGTTTTGGGCATGCTCAGATGCGGCAGGAACTGTAGAAGGCTGATCATGCCGGCACTGTCGGTATTCAGCTTCATCAGCAGCTCGCCATTGGTAAAATGTCCTATAAACTGTGAGTGGTCATTTTCATCTTTGAGGTGTTCGAAATTATTCAGATCGCGCTGATACGTAAAAATGTTTTTTTGAATAAAATCAATAAACTCTTTTTCGCTCATTTGTTTTTGAAAATCCTTATTGAGTAAAACGTAGATAGTGCTGTATTTTTTTTGGTTATAAAGCGTTTTAATTTTATCGGCAACGGCCAGGTTGTTTTTTATATTAACCTGTGAAAGCTGTGAGAAACTTAAAAGAATAAACAACGCGAATAAAATGGGCCTGGTCATGCCATAAAAATAGTAAAAACAATAGTTTTTAGGTTGCGATTTAACCTTTATATTTAAAGATTAAATGAGAACCCTAATTTTGGCGCTGTTACTGTTGTTCACGGCTTTTGCGTACCCGCAGGACAAGATCCTTGATAAACGGAACGCACTGGTGACCATTCGCGGAAACGTAGGCATACCCAGGGGCATCAGCAGCCAGATGTTCCGAACCTGTTTTGCCGGGGTGTACGAAGCTAATTTAAGTGTGAACGTTCGGCTGTTCGGTAATTTTTTTATCGGAGTGGGGTATCAGAATTCACATTTTCAAAACAACAAATTCTTAAAGTTTCAGTATTTCAAAGCCAGTATTCCATATAACACACGTCTTATGGCACACTCGGGCTTTATGAAAATCGGGATCGACAAATTTTTTTCGCCTACTGGTTACATGAGTTATTCCCTCAATTCAGGTTTAATGCAGGTAAATTATCTTCATGTAAATGCCGATACCAATCTCCTGAACCGGCCTTACGGTTTGCAGACTTATATCACTCCTTACCTTCAGCCTGAAATGGCTGTGAATTTTATAGTGGACGAAAAACAAAAAATGTCTTTATCCATTTTCGTGGCATATGCTACTGTGCTAAGTAATTTTGATCCCAAGGGCCCGCGATTTAATCACTTTGAGGAAGTCAGTAAAAAAAATAACAGGTACTACATGAGCTGGTTCAACATTGGATTTGGGTTCACTGTATTACTGGACCGTAAAGCAAAAGCTTAATAATTATTAAATTCCAAAGGAGATATGATCACAGCTGAGATGCCCGTTAAGTTCGACCGTAAAAAACATAAAGATGAGACACTTCTCACCCTTTATAAAAATATTTTAAAGCCCAGAATGATCGAAGAAAAAATGTTGCTTCTTCTTCGTCAGGGCAGGATCGCCAAATGGTTCAGCGGTATTGGTCAGGAAGCAATTTCTGTAGGCGTTGCCACGGCTTTAAACAACGATGAATTTATTTTACCCATGCACCGTAACCTGGGTGTTTTTACTACGCGTAACATTCCCTTAAACCGTTTGTTTTCGCAGTTCCAGGGAAAACCCGGTGGCTTTACCAAAGGCCGCGACCGTTCCTTTCATTTTGGAACGCAGGAATATAAAATTGTTGGAATGATCTCGCATCTTGGTCCGCAATTAGGAGTGGCCGATGGAATTGCACTTGCCGATAAAATCAGGAAGGATAAAAAAGTTACGGTGGTATTTAGCGGTGATGGCGGAGCGAGCGAAGGTGATTTTCATGAGAGCATCAATACCGCGGCTGTATGGGATCTGCCGGTGATCTTCATCATTGAGAACAATGGTTATGGTTTAAGTACACCGAGCAACGAACAGTTCAGATGTAAATCATTTGCCGACAAAGCGGTGGGGTATGGAATTGAAGGGGTATCGATCGATGGCAATAATGTTTTGAAAGTGTTTGAAACAATTAAGAATCTTGCGGAAAGCATTCGCGAAAACCCGCGTCCGGTTATTCTGGAGTGCGTTACATTCCGCATGCGTGGCCATGAAGAAGCCAGTGGAACGAAATATGTGCCAAAGGAATTGTTTGATGTGTGGGGCAGAAAAGATCCTGTGAGTACGTTTGAAAAATTTCTTTTAGGCGAAGGTGTCTTAACCGAAGACATGATTGAAAAAACAAGGGCCGACATTAAAAAGGAACTTGAACAGGGGCTGGAAATTGCCTTTGCTGAAACATTGCCCCCGCCTGACACCAGGAAGGAATTGAATGAATTATTCAAACCCGTAACTATAGAGGATACAATACCTACGGGCAGCAAAACCAATATGCGTTTGATTGACGCGATTAGTAACGGTTTGCGACTTGCTATGCAGAAACATAAAAACCTCGTTTTAATGGGGCAGGACATTGCCGAGTATGGCGGTGTTTTTAAAATTACCGATGGTTTTGTTGCGGAATTTGGAAAAGACCGTGTAAGGAACACGCCTTTATGTGAAAGCGCGATCCTTGGAACCGGCTTTGGGTTATCCATCAACGGATACAAGGCGATGGTAGAAATGCAGTTCGCCGACTTTGTGACTGAGGGGATGACACAGATTATAAACAACCTGGCAAAAAGTTATTACCGCTGGGAGCAAAATGCGGATGTGGTAGTGCGAATGCCGACCGGCGCGGGTGTTGCCGCTGGACCGTTTCACAGTCAGAGTAACGAAGCCTGGTTTTTTAAAACGCCGGGTTTGAAAATTGCTTATCCTGCATTTCCTTCCGATGCAAAAGGATTGTTGTTAGCCTCTTTCGAAGACCCTAATCCCGTAATGTTTTTTGAACATAAAGGATTGTACAGAAGTATTAGCGAAGATGTTCCGGATGGTTATTATACCATTCCTTTTGGAAAAGCTAGATTAGTTAAGGAAGGAAATGATCTTACAATCGTTACTTACGGATTAGGCGTTCACTGGGCGCTCGAAGCGTTGAATGAAAACCCGGGATTAAGTGCTGATCTTATTGATTTAAGAACCCTTGCACCGCTGGATATAGAAACGATCTACGCTTCAGTTAAAAAAACAGGAAGAGTGCTTGTGTTGCATGAAGATACGCTCACAGGCGGAATAGGAGGGGAGATTGCTTCACTGATTACTGAAAATTGTTTTGAATACCTGGATGCGCCGGTAATGCGCGAAGGAAGTTTAGATACACCGGTACCGATGAATGCGGATCTTGAAATTAATTTTCTTCCGAAAGAAAGGTTCAAGGAAAAATTAATGAAGCTTAAAAATTATTAGAAATGATTATTGATCTGAGAAGTGATACGGTAACAAAACCTTCAGAGGCCATGCTGGAAGCTATGATGAAGGCGCCGGTAGGAGATGATGTGTTTAACGAAGACCCGGCAATTAATGAGCTGGAAGCGTACGCGGCGGAGATGTTTGGAAAAGAGTCGGCGTTGTATTGCCCAAGCGGCACGATGACTAACCAGATTGCGATTAAAATTCATACGCAGCCCGGTGACGAATTGATCTGCGATGTGAATTCACATATTTATAATTACGAAGGTGGTGGCATATCTTTTAACTCCGGAGTTCAGGCAAAATTAGTGCATGGCGAAGAAGGAAGATTATCTGCAGGCCTGATCGAAGGATTTATAAACCCCGACCTTGACTGGTTAACGCGCACTTCGCTTGTATCGCTTGAAAATACGGTTAACAGGGCAGGAGGAAGTTATTATACCCTGGAGAGAATTAAACCAATCAGTGAACTTTGTAAATCCAAAGGCCTTGCTTTGCACCTGGATGGTGCCCGCCTGTTTAATGCACTTGTGGAAACAAAAGAATCACCAAAAGAAATTGGAAAATATTTTGATACGATTTCTATTTGTTTATCGAAAGGACTGGGGGCTCCGGTTGGTTCCTTGTTGTTAGGCACTAAGGAACAAATTAAAAAAGGTCGTAAAGTGCGGAAAGTCTTTGGTGGCGGAATGCGCCAGGCAGGGTTTTTAGCAGCAGCGGGTTTATACGCATTAAAAAATAATGTTGAACGTTTATCCGAAGATCACAAAAAGGCCAGGGTTCTTGAAAATGCACTTCAGGAAACATCTTACGTTGATTCTATTTTGCCAGTGTATACCAACATTATCATTTTCAATCTTAAAAAGGATAAGTACACAGGCGAAGCTTTTGAAAAAAAGTTAGCTGAGAACAATATCAAAATAGCAGCTTTCGGAAAACAAACGATCCGTATGGTAACACATCTTGATTTTACAGATGAAATGCTGGCACAAACAGTAAAGGTGTTAAAGCAATTGTGAGAATTGATTTACAGCTACCAAATCCCAAAATGCGTTTGGATCATTCCTTTAAACCATTTTTCTTTTCCGTAACGTTTTGTCATTTCGGCCTTCAGTTCGGTAACGGTATATATTTTTTTCTTTTTCGGAGGAATAAAGGTGTTTGCCGGGGGCTGTAAAATCTCTACTTTCTTAGCGAAATAAATAATGCCACCATCTTCCGTGGCCAATCCAAGAATGGTTCCCGGTAATCCGTTAAAGCTTTCTGGTCCTGTTGAAGGAACGATATCATAGCTAAACCATGCATAAATGCGGGTGGTATCATTCGCCTGCCATATGGCTTTACGGCAATTATAGCCCGCAATTTTACGGGAACTCTGCGTGATTTTCCATTCGCGTTTAAATAAACTGTCTGTTAAATGTAACTCCTCACCCCAAAGATTTTTTATGAGATAGCGTGTTCCGGTATTAAAGTTCTGATACACGGTGTTTTTGGCGGTGGCCCATTCCATAGTTTCCCGCAGTTCACTTTCCTGCGGCTTAAACAAGGAGCAAGTGTCGTTAAACGTGAGTTCAAAAAAATCAATTTTAATTTTGTCCTCTTCTTTTAGCCAGCGCGACACATCATCGCCCTTAAATTTTTTATAAAGGTTGGTTTTTCTTTCGAACGTTATTTTACCTGACCTTATCTGGGCCTCAGATATAACTGAAAAAAGAAAAAACAGGATCATCCAGGTTTTAGTCATCATCTCCTTCCTCCTTTTTTTCCTTATTGCTGTTGAATTTAAAAACTGCGCGTAATAAAAAATAGCGCTTGATCACCTGCGTTTTAGTGTCAACAATTTTGTTGGCTTCTACGATGCGTTGATTGCTTATATTCTGGTTTAGTATATCGTTTCCTTCAATAGAAATAATCAGATTTTCGCGTTTAAAAAATGTTTTGCTGATCTGCGCATTAAGTATAAAATAATTGATGTTGTAGCCTGCTGCGCGGTTGCCGTTGTTCGTATAGTCTCCATCTGTAGAGATTCTTATTTTTTTCGGCAGTTTAGTAGTAATGCGGCCTGTAAAACCATACGTATAGTAAGGCTGATTTGAGCTTAAGCTAATGGTTTGTTTCGGCTGGTTATAGCTGTAGTTACCCCCAATATTTACTTCAAGGTAATCAAGTTCTTTTTCTAATGTTAATCCCGGATTTACGCTCAAAACTTGCGTCGTATTTTTTTGGTCGTTAACAAACGAAATGTTCTTGTTGATACTTCCACTGAAATTATACATGATCTTCATCCAGCGTTTTAGAATAGGGAATCCACCGCCCAGCCAGATATTTCCAAAATAATTGCCATTAACATTTACGGGCGTGGTTAACGACCGTCCATAATTATCAAAAGTTGTTTTTTCATTTATTTCGTTTGATACGAGATTGAATTGTGAGCCTGAATAAAAATTGACATCGCTGATGCCTTTATAAAAATAATAGTTTAAAGAAAAGTTATTGCTGAATTGCGGTCTTAATGCAGGGTTACCTGTTTTTATCCGGTTGGGATCGGTATTGTCGATTACCGGCTGCAGCTGTTGCAGATCGGGTTGCTGCGCACTGGTATTGTAATTGATCATCAGGTTCGATCCCTGGTTGATCCTGAAATTTACATTTGCAAATGGCAATACATTATTAAAGGTTGAGCTTAACGTTTGTGTTTTACTCACGTTAATATTCTGCTGGTAAATGTTCCGGTAAGTGACACCAAGACTTACCCTGTATTTTTTAACATCATAAATAAATTTTGTTCCTATGCGTTGTGAAATACGCACATTTCTGAAGTCGTTGGATTGTGTGGGATTAACGAGGTCATAGCCCTGGCCGCTGAAATCAAGCGTTTTTCGGTTACTGTTGTTTTGATTGTGGGAAACGCCGTATCCTATTTCTGTTTTTATTTTTTTTGTCCAGGGCTCAATGTAAGTAATGGTGGCGTTTTGTTCGGTCTTCAGGTTGTCTGTTGTTCTTTTTTGAAGAATCGAAGAATCGGTTGCTTGCCCCTGAAAATATTTGAAGCTGGTGTTAAGATTATTGAGCGAAGAAGAATTATAATAGGAAGGCTGGTAATTAAGGCTAAGACTGCGGTCTTTCTTCATAAAATTTCTGTTGAGCTTCAGCTGAAGGCTTGCATCAGTGATTTCAGAAGAGCCTGTGTTGAGAATGTTTGTTTGCCGGGTTAGAATATTATTCTGCGAAATGAAATCATCGTTTTTTGAATTGTTATTGCTCGCGGCCGTGTAATTGATTTTTGGCCTTACTGTTAATTCCGTGAGTGAATCCAGATTTTGAGTTATCCTGAAATTAAAACTGTGCGCCTGGTTGTTGGTATTGTTATGAATTATCTGCGAATTGGAATAACTGGTATCCGTTAAAAAAAATTGGGTGTTGGTTTCCGAACCTGCTACTAATTGGTTTTGTTTGAAAGTATAATCCGAATTAATTTTCGTGCTTTTTCCAAACTTATCATTGAAATAGAACCCCGTTTTTAGTGTTTGAGGAACCCCGGTACTGTTATTGTTAAAGGATGTCCAGGTATTTGTTTCAGGATCATAATTGCCTCCGTTCTCATTGCCTAATCCATACTGGTTGGCATCGTTCCAGCCAAAGGCCTGCTTGGGAGTGTTGGCAAACAAACCAAATAGGGACACTTTACGGTTCTTCTTAAATTTATTTATCAGAAGATCATTTTCATAAAATTTTTGTGCATCGGTAGCCCCCGATATTTTTCCAAAGTATCCTTTCTTCGAATCCTCTTTGAGTTTGAGATTGACAATTTTTACTGTTTCATCTCCGCCTCCTTCAGTATTCTCGTTTTTCTTTTCGTACACCTGCACGGTCTCCACCGTATTCGCATTCAGGTTTTTTGTGGCAATCGTTGGATCGGTTCCAAAAAATTCATCGCCATCCACTAAAACCTGGTCGACCACTTTTCCCTGGATGGTTATTTTTCCGGCAGCGTCAACCTTTGCGCCCGGTAATTTCTTTAAAAGGTCTTCTACATTCGCGTTCTGTTTTAATTTAAAGGAGTCGGCTGTAAACTGCAGTGTGTCTCCTTTATAATACATTTTATCTTTGTAGGCGATTACTTCAACTTCGTTGAGTTCGATGGATTTAGGCGGCATGCTTATATTTCGGAAATTAAAGACCGAATCGTTTTTGTTTGGAACCAGCAAATACGTCTTATCGCTGAACTGCGGATGGGAGAGGATTACTATGTAAGTGTCTACCGGTACTTTTATGGGGGCAAATTTTCCATCTTTATCAGAGTGCGAAAAATTTACAAGGGTGCTATCCTTAAACTTGATGGCCATCAGCAACACATTTGGAAGCTTGAGTCCGCCCGCCGTGGTATCTTTTATATTGCCGGATAGTTTGATGGTTTGGGAAACAGAAGCAGCGCTTAAAACGATAAAAAATAATAGCAGCGCTTTTTTAATCATTACTGGGGAGTATAATGCAAATATTGCAAAAGGATACACACTGGCACCTTTTTTTTGTAAATTTAACAATGCTATTACATTTAAACGAACATAACATTTCTTCTTCTACCATCGACCAGGTTGTTAAGTGTCTTAAAGATGGTGGAATAATTATATATCCTACCGACACTGTGTATGCACTGGGCTGTGATATCACTAACCTAAAAGCGATTGAACGTATCTGTAAATTAAAAGACATTAAGCCGGAGAAAGCATATTTTTCTTTTGTATGCAGTAATCTCAGCCACCTTTCTGAATTTACAAAGCCAATTCCTAATAATGTTTTCCGTATCATGAAAAGGGCGCTGCCTGGCCCTTATACCTTTATCCTTGAAGCCAACAGCAATGTTCCAAAAGTATTAAAACAGGAAAGGAAAACTGTTGGTATACGTGTACCATTGAATTTAATTTGCAAGGCCCTTGTGGATGCTTTGGGAAATCCACTTATATCAACGAGTCTGCACGACAACAGTGACGATATACTTGAATACTTTGCCGATCCTGAAACCATACACCGTCAGTATTCAGATAAAGTTGACATTGTTATTGATGGTGGTTTTGGTAATATCTATCCCTCAACAGTTCTGGATTGCAGTGGCCCTGAAATTACAGTTATCCGAGAAGGCATAGGGAGCCTTGATGTCTTGAATTAAACTTTACGCATGAAGGCTTCAATTGCAAGCTCGTAACTTTGTAATCCAAAACCTGAAATACTTCCAATACAATTTTTTCCTAAGATAGATACGTGTCTGAAATCTTCACGCGCAAAAATATTTGATATGTGAACTTCAATCACAGGAGTGGTAATTGCCGCTACAGCATCGGCAATAGCAACTGAGGTATGAGTGTATCCACCGGCATTAAGTATAATTCCATCAGTAGAAAAACCAAGCTCCTGCAGCTTGGTAATGAGTTCTCCCTCTACATTGCTTTGATAACAGATAATTTCAAGGGAAGGATATTTTTTTTTAAGTTCCGCAGAAAAGTCTTCAAAACTTAAATTTCCGTAAATATCTTTTTCACGCTTGCCTAAAAGATTTAAATTTGGTCCGTTAATTATTGCTAACTTCATTTTGTGAAAATACGAGTAATTTTAATACTAAGTTTTATTTACACGGTACAACAGGCATCCGCGCAAAAACCCGGTATTAAAAACAATACCATGTATTTTCTTTCTTCCGTATTCGTAGATCATAAGAAAAACACGCTGGTGAAGGATAAAGGTCATATTGTATTCGATACTAAATTGAATACAGCAGCCTGTTTTACTTCCTGCAATTTTATTCACCTTACTTATTCAATGAACAAGCAGGCTATTAAATTTTCCACTGTTAAAGCCGAAGGTGACCCATGCCCGGACATCCTTTTAGGCATTGAAGAAGATTTAAAGAGTATCCTTCCAAAAATTTCTTATTATAAATGTAATGGTAGAGACCTTGTGTTTATGAATAATAAAGACACGCTTATGGTTTTCTATGAAAAGGAAATAAGTAAAAAATAGTACCGGTTTACGCGGTAATCTCATGTACAGCTGGAATACTTATTACACCAGGTTCAAACAATATCTTTTGCTGGAACGGTCGCTGTCAAAAAATTCGATCGAAGCCTATACCGATGATATTAAGAAGCTGGAAGCTTACTCCGATTTATTTCATAATAAAAAAGGTCCCGATAAATTTGTTTACAAAGAACTTTCAAAATTTGTTGAATGGGTTGCTTCAATAGGTTTGTCACCCACTACGCAGGCACGTATTGTATCAGGCCTAAAAACCTTTTATAAATTTCTTGTCATTGAAAATGATCTTAAAGACAGTCCCGCTGAGCTTCTGGAAACTCCGAGGATAACCCGTAAGATCCCGGTATTCCTGAGCGTTGAAGAGATTGATACGATGATGGATTGTATCGACAGAAGTACGTCTGAAGGAGAGAGAAATTTAGGCATGCTTGAAACTCTTTACAGTTGCGGGTTACGTGTGAGTGAACTTGTTAATCTTAAAATCAGCAACCTTCACTTGAAAGAAGATTACATAAAGGTGGAAGGGAAGGGAAGTAAAGAACGTTTGGTACCCATTGGTGATAACGCGAAAAAATTAATTAGCAGTTATATTAAGAATATACGATGTCACGTTCCAATAAAAAAGGGCAATGAGGATGTGGTTTTTTTAAACCGGCGCGGTTCAAAGCTTTCAAGGGTAATGGTCTTTTACATTATTAAAGATCTTGCAGAAAAAGCGGGAATAAAAAAGGTATTAAGTCCGCACTCTTTCCGGCATTCTTTTGCGACACATCTTGTAGAGGGCGGAGCAGATTTGCGAGCTGTGCAGGAAATGCTGGGACATGAAAGCATTACTACCACCGAAATATATACGCACATCGACAGGCAATTTCTCAGAGATAATATTCTGAGTTATCATCCCAGGAACAGACGGAAGTAGGGTTTCAATTTAGTCGCTCATAACAGACCTATATTAGTTTTTTAATATTTCTTAGTCCGGCAGTCGCCTGCATAGGTCGCCCCTCTGGGGCTAATGCTGTGGGGGGGCAGCTTTCGTTAAAGATAGGTCGCTCCTAACGAAGCTCTTATTGCCTAACAGTGTCCTTGAGGCTACACTGTGCGCCACCCTGCCGAAGCGATCTTTATTATCGTCACCCACCGTTCGCTGAAGAGATTCCTTCGCTCACACCAGTTTATTCAGCTCGCTCGGAATGACGCGCCGGGCAACTGGGTTAAGGTTTTGTGATAACGTCCGTTAAATGTTGGTTGTTCCTAACGGGCTGGTATTTTTTTTATATATTTTATCCAGCAGTGTATTATAGGTCGCCCCTCTGGGGCTAATTCTGTTGGGTAGCTATCGTTAAAGATAGGGCGCTCCTTAGGGAGCTTTTCTTTAGCCCCATCGGGGCGCACAACTTATAACCCAAATGTAACTACGATATAGAGCTCCGTAGGAGCGACCTGTAAACTGTGTTGATGTTGGTAACAGATTTGTCTGTTCGTAACTGAGTTTTTTCAGACCTATTCAGGTTTAAACAAATCGTAATGCTCCTTGCAGGTTAGCAATTTTAATGGCCGTGTAAAATTAAGCTGCTTCAACCTGGCTTCTACATCGGCCAGGTTTTTTATTTCCTCCCGGTCACCCGTTCCGAAATGATAAATCAGATAACCATCATTTTCTTTGGTGCCCGGTGATGAAACAATTTCGGCCACCAATATGTTTTCATCAAAAATAAATTTTATGATATTGTGGATGTGGCAATCCTTTTCACCATTATCGTTGGCATTAAAGCTTACCACAGCTTCTTCATTAAATAAGATGCCGTTTGTTATTACGTTCTCACAATGCAGTGCAAATGGATATTTCAACGGGATACGGTAATAATCCTGATAGCCCAGGTAATTGTAAAACTGCGCAGGAACTTTGCCTTTGAAATTTTCAGGTTCGATTAACTTTAAATATTCAATTTGTTTTGAATGAAGACTATCCGCAAAATTATATCCTTTGTCTTCTCCGTTATCATTGCTGTAAGTTACCGGTAAATCTTTTGCAAAGCCTGCAACCCTGTCTACAGTTGTAGAAACTGCAAGATAAATACAA
The DNA here is from genome assembly GCA_013816895.1 of Bacteroidota bacterium. Lineage (GTDB taxonomy): Bacteria > Bacteroidota > Bacteroidia > B-17B0 > Aurantibacillaceae > Aurantibacillus. The sequence goes on along the minus strand of JACDDR010000024.1, from coordinate 1,330 downwards.
ACACACAATGCAATAAATGCCGATACAAAAATGGCAAGCCACGTGAATTTGTGTTTACCGCGATTGGCAAAGGAAATAATACTGAACACAATAGCTACCACGGTCAGTAAACCGAGCAGAATTGACAGCACTATCAACAGAACCACTGAGCCCATGTACTATAAAGGGATATTACCGTGTTTTTTCTTTGGAAGTTTGTCTACTTTATTCTCCAGCATTTTAAATGCACGGATAAGTTTAATACGGGTTTCAGAAGGCTTTATCACTTCATCCACAAAGCCTCTTTCAGCTGCGCGGTAAGGGTTTGCAAACATGGTTTGATATTCCGTTTCTTTTTCTTTCCACTTCGCGTTCTTATCAGCGGCTTCTGAGATCTCTCCTTTAAAAATAATTTCAGCGGCGCCTTTTGCGCCCATTACGGCAATTTCAGCACATGGCCAGGCATAGTTCATATCGGCTCCAATGTGTTTGCTGTTCATTACATCATAAGCGCCGCCATAGGCTTTACGGGTAATAACGGTGATTCTTGGAACGGTGGCTTCACTGAAAGCATATAATAATTTTGCGCCGTTGGTGATGATGGCATTCCATTCCTGGTCGGTACCCGGTAAAAAGCCCGGTACATCTTCAAATACAAGTAAAGGTATGTTGAATGAATCGCAGAAACGTACAAAACGCGCAGCTTTAGTGGACGAATGAATGTCAAGTACTCCGGCAAGCACTGCAGGCTGGTTGGCAACGATGCCAATGCTCCGGCCTGCAAGTCGCGCAAAACCAACAACAATATTCTCTGCAAATAATTTATGTACTTCTAAAAATGAATCGGTATCAATAACCTGTTCAATTACTTCCCTGATATCGTAAGGCTGGTTGGCGTTTGCAGGAATGATGGAATTCAAACCTTCACGTTCTTCGTTCCCTGCCTCGTATGGCAACGAGGGAGCATCTTCCTCACAGTTTTGTGGCATGTAGCTCAGTAACTGCTTTAAATAATTAATGGCCTCAATTTCGTTTGCACAGGCAAAGTGCGTTACACCGCTCTTAGTTGCGTGTGTATGGGCTCCTCCAAGTTCTTCACTGGTTACTTCTTCGTGCGTAACAGTTTTTACAACATTAGGCCCGGTAACAAACATATAACTGGTATGTTCTACCATTAAAATAAAATCGGTCATGGCCGGACTGTAGACCGCACCGCCAGCGCAAGGGCCCATGATCGCGGAAAGCTGAGGAATAACGCCACTGCTTCTCACATTACGGTAAAAAATATCGGCATATCCTCCAAGTGAAACAACACCTACCTGGATTCGCGCGCCACCACTGTCGTTAAGAC
>JACDDR010000156.1:5458-6964 GCA_013816895.1 Bacteroidota bacterium | reverse complement strand
GGTTAATTAGCATTCCAAAAAAACACAATATAACCTATCTTTGGAGTATGCAAATTATTAAAAGTACTGCAGAAGACATTAATGTGATTTTCGACCTTTACGATAAAGCAATTGTATTTCAAAAAGTTAATTCAACCCAGCACTGGCTGCCTTTTGAGAGGAGTCTGGTGGAGAAGGAACTGAAGGAGGACCGTCAATGGAAGATCATGATGAATGGTGACGTGGCCTGTGTTTTTGCCATCGCTTTCAGCGATCCCTTTATCTGGAAAGAAAAGAATTCTGATAGCGCAATATACATTCACCGCATCGTAACAAATCCTCTTTTCAGAGGAAATAACTTTGTAGCCGGCATTGTGGAATGGGCAAAGCACTTCGCGCGCGAAAATTATTTAAAATATATACGAATGGATACCTGGGGTGATAATTTAAAGTTAAAAGAACATTACCTTAAATTTGGATTTAACTACCTTGGAATAATTACTCCGGAAAAAACCGACCAGCTTCCCTCGCATTACAGCAGCATTACTCTCGCGCTTTTCGAGCTTTCTGTTTAAGTCCCTTCGAGGTTATTAACAAAGCACCCTTATCAAATTAGGATGAATGGTTAAAGAGTTAAGCAGTTACGATGTAACTTTATAAATATGGCACTTATTCTCAGAAATACTAACAAGAGCATCTTTAGTCTTATGCTGGGAATGTGTTTCTGGGTAAGTACTGCAAAAGCTCAGGTTATCAGTTTGCAGGATATTCTTGTTTTTCCCGTTCTTGGATCTGAACAAACTGGGGATAGACTTCAGGCAGAAGGATGGCAGTTTTACAACGTGGAATTTATTTCAGATAGTTCTCTCACCCGGAAAACCTGGGTAATCAATAATAAACATAATGATCTCAAATCTTATGTTCAATATTGGGATTTTACTAAAGCGCCTGAACAAAGCTATGTTTTTTACCAGTTTTCAGAAAGAAAAACTTTCGACAACTACATCCCCGAACTTAAGAAACTGGGTTATAAGGAACTTAAATCTAAAAAAAAGAAAAACAAAAAATCCGACCCTAATCTTTATAAAGAACAAGATGTGCTCTTTATTAAAGAAAGCAGCAATTCTTTAATTGTATTAAAAGAGATATTTATTTACGGAATGAATTCCTTTGTGATCAGTTCTTATAATATTCATTCTAAAATGGGGCAACACCTGATCTCCCAGGAAAAGCAACCCTAAGTCAGTTATCAACAATCTCAACTTACTTACTTCTTTAAATACCGGCCTGCTAAGAAGTAATAAGCGGTAATTTTAATTAATGTCAAATAAAGTCATCCATTTAAAAGTGTTCAGACCTGAAATTCTTTGTGTTTTTATTGTATGCTTTACAATTAATAATTCTTCCGCGCAGGTAGTGCCTATTAATGATCTTGTGCGTTTTCCATTTGCCGGACCTGACTCTACAGAACTATCTTTAAAAAAGAAAGGATGGGAAAACTCCAATCTTGAATTTGTGGCTGATAGC
>JACDDR010000156.1:2855-5448 GCA_013816895.1 Bacteroidota bacterium | reverse complement strand
CGTATGTGCAGTTCTGGGAGTTCAATAAAAAGGTAGAAGACAATCATATTTCCTATCAATTTTCTGATCGTAAAATATTTGACGGTTATCTTTCTGATTTAAAAAAAATGGGTTACAAAAACATTAACCCAAAGCCGAAGAAAAAAAAGAAGAAAAAGGAGGATCCAAACCTCTATAAAGAAGTTGATGAATTTTACCTCAATGCCAAAACCAATTCGCTGGTAATGCTGCGAGAAGTTTTTCTCTATGGCATGAACGCCTTTATGTTCTATTCCTATAAAGCCAATTCGCGTACCGCCGGCTTCCTTCTCCAGACGCAGGAGGGGAAATAGTTAATATTGCTTTTATTTGGTTATGTTTGAATATCAGAATAATCGCATGAGTCCGAAAGAAATTGTTGCAAAATGGGTTGAAGTGTTTAACAATGCGGATGCGTTAGCTCTCGCGGAATTTTATGCCGATGATGCAACAAATCACCAGGTAGCCAACCAACCTTATCATGGCAAGGAAGCCATCCGTCAAATGTTCAGAGAAGAATTTACCACCGCCAACATGGTATGCATTATTGATAATCTTTACGAGGATGGAAACTGTGCTATTCTTGAATGGAAGGATCCCGACGGTTTACAGGGCTGTGGTTTTTTTCATTTCGAAAACGGTAAAATAAAATACCAGCGCGGTTACTGGGATAAGCTTTCTTTTTTGCGCATTCACAACTTACCAATACCAACTAAATGAAGAAACTCATCACTATCCTGATTTCCTTTACGCTTGTTTTCGCGTGTAAAAATAAAAGCAATAAAGAGGAAACCCCAGAACCCGCTCCTCCTGTATCGCCGGTTGTAACGCCGGTTGTAACGCCAACAGCACCTGATATTAATACTACCTATGGCTTTTCTGTTTTAAAGAAACTGAGAGGGATTTGGAACGGACCTGTTACCTCTACTACTCCGTTGGGTGGTTATCCCGAATGGATCGTTGACTTCAGGCCCATTTCTGAAAACCAGATTTCGGCAAAGAACGAACTGGATACATTAAACGATATTCATTTGTCATTTTTCATAGCGCTTTATAATAATCAGTATAAAGTAGCATTCCGTAACGGAGGTTCTTTTGGCGGACAAAAACGCGTCTCTTACTTCTTAGCCGACAGTGTCTCTGATTTGGGCACCTCCTCCTTTTACCGATTCGCTGAAATTATTAAAGGAAAAAAAAGAGCGTATACCGAAGTGATTTTCAAGGCTGATAGTTTATACATTAGATCCTATACCAATAAATATAATACCCAAACAACAGCAACGCCTCACATGGTATGGAGCGCTAAACTGCAGGACAGTACCTCATGTCAGCCTGCCGTCTCAAATTTCTCCTTTCCTAAAAAAACGCTTAAGAAAGATTTTTCCACTACATTCAGCGGTCAGGCAGAAGCCATTTATTATTCCTTAAGCACCGATCCCTTTCCTGAAAACGCTCAGCCTTATTTAGGAATAACCAATGCCGCTTATTCCTATGCTGCTGGATATACGCCGGCTGCTTCAAAAAAAGCAGTGCTTATCATTACTACACAACCGTTATTTTCGGGGCCGGTGTTTTTATCCGCCAATTTAAAATACAGGTCGCGTTACGTTATACTTGCCGCCAACGATGCTAATTTTAATTTCAACTATATGCACCCAGGCACTTATTATTATTATGCATGGTATGATGCTGACGGAAATGCCGCGCCAACCAGCGGCGACTGGATAAGTACATCAAACATTACATTTACACTCGGCTCGCAGGGAACAGCAAGTACAACCACGCAGATTAACTTTACAATACCGTAGAGAATTTACGGGTACGAATTTACCCACCCTCTGTCAAAGTAAAGACTTTTTGTTATTTAAAATCAATTAAACCACCCGCTTATAACAGGTATATTTTTTGAAGAATGAGTTTTGTCTCATGCTCTTAAAAAAAATATTATACCGTATAACTCATTGGGAAAACTGGGATTGGCGTTTAAAATATGTTCCTTTAATTCCGTCCTGGATCTGGTTTAGCATCCGCTCCCGTTCCGTTTGGTTTTTCACACCTTCTAACCCGGGCCTTGTTTTCGGAGGTTTTGATGGAGTAAGCAAAAAAGACATGTATGAAAAACTTCCCCCGGGAAGTTACCCGAAAAGCATTTTTATTTCCCACGGCTTTTCGATAGACAAGGTTGAGGAGCTATTGACTGAAAGCGGCTTTATTTATCCGGTTGCGGCAAAGCCAGAGATTGGAAGGATGGGACTTATGTTCCGTAAAATTGAAACTCGGGAAGAGCTGGCAAGGTATCATCAAAAGATGCCATTTAACTATATCCTTCAGGAATTTCTTGGTCATCCCATCGAAGTAAGCGTGTTCTATTATCGTTATCCGAATGAAACCAAAGGGACTATTACCGGTTTTATAAAAAAGGAATACATGACCGTCAAAGGCGATGGACGATCCACGCTGTTAAACCTCATGAAAAAAGATTCAAGGGCCAGCATGAGGATGCAAGAGCTTGTGCAAAAACATAAAGAACATTTGAATTATATCCCCGCAAAGGATGAAACGTACTGTTTATCTC
>JACDDR010000156.1:0-2845 GCA_013816895.1 Bacteroidota bacterium | reverse complement strand
TGCATTAAACCTGAGTCGCGGCGGCCGACTTGTAAGTATGGAGCATGAAAAAGACGATAAGCTTTTAAGTGTTTTTGATAACATAAGTAAATATTCAAGGCATTTTAATTACGGACGTTACGACATCAAGTGTTCTTCCATTGAAGACCTTAAAGAGGGAAAGAATTTTAAAATACTTGAATACAATGGGAGCGGCGGCGAACCACATCACGTTTACGGCAACGGTAATACACTTGTAAAGGCTTGTAGCATATTGCTTGATCACTGGAGGATCATGTACCGCATTTCGAAAATGAACAATGCTCTTGGCACACCATATTGGAATTTCCGGCAGGGCTGGGAATTTTTTAAGAATGCAAACAAACACGTTCGCCTGTTAAAACAACTCGACGCCCGGGTAACCCTTACTAAATGATGACAACAGATTATAACAATGAGCTGGTAATAGAAGAATTCTTCACACACATTGCACATAAATATTTTGTGTGCGTTGGTGCAAAGGCCGCTGTGGCCCATCATCACTTAAAATGCATGGTGGCAGGCCATATGGCTTGTCCGAAAGATGACGAAGGAATACTCGCTTTCATTTATAATTTTATCAACGAATATAAAACGTCCGGCGAATTATTTAACAGCGCGGCCGTAATTTTTACCGAACCTGTAATGCACAGCGAGAAGATGTTTGAAACGTTCCTATGGCAGAGACTCCAAAGCTTATCGAACCTGGACGCTAAAAATTATTCTTATGACCCCCGCGTGGATGCTGATCCTGATTCACCCAATTTTAGTTATAGTCTTGGCCAGGAAGCTTTTTTTATAATAGGTTTGCACCCGGCAAGCAGCAGGCAGGCAAGGCAGTTCAAATACCCGGTATTGGTTTTTAATCCGCATCATCAGTTTGAAAAATTAAAGGAAACGCATAAATACGAGCACATGCAGGAAGCCATCCGACATAGGGATATTGCACTCTCTGGAACCATTAATCCTATGCTGAATGATTTTGGAAACGGTTCCGAGGCGAAGCAATACAGCGGTATTCATCATGATAAGGAATGGAAATGTCCTTTAATAATTAATCACACACAACCAAAAGATGAAATCAGAAAGCCAGAACTCTAATTCAGGTATGAAAATAATTCCTCCATGCAGCGGGATCTCCTTCGTTTTAAATAAAGGCGAAAGGCTTAGGGTAACTGACATACAGGGCGAACAGGTTTCAGATTTTATTTGTTTTAATCTTCACGATACAAAAGAATATCTCTCTTCGGGCAGAACCATTGATTATGCAGAAACCATTTTTCTTACCACAGGACATCCTTTTTATTCGAACCGCAGCAATGTGATGTTTGAGATCATTGAAGATACGGTAGGCCGGCACGACTTTCTATTAACGCCATGCAGTGCAGATACTTTCAGAATTATTTATGGTCACAAACATCCGCACAGAGGTTGTGCCGGTAACCTGGCCGAAGCCCTGAAAGAATATGGGATTGGGCCAGATGATATTCCAATCAGCTTTAATATTTTCATGAACGTAGATGTAAAAGAATCCGGGAAGATTTCTGTGCTTCCACCAAAAAGTAAATCCGGCGATTATATCATCCTGGAGGCTAAAATGGACTTGGTGGTTGGATTAACGGCCTGTTCGGCGGAAATGTCAAACAATTATTCTTTCAAACCAATCGGCTATTCTGTTTTAGAAAAAACAGATAATTAATACTGCTTTAGTTTTCTCAGCGATTTATCAATATACTTCTCGCTGGTGATTAAAGCCGTTTGTATGCGTTTGGCATAATGAATGGAATCCATAACCTCTTTATTTTTTTCGCCAAGCTTTTCGTAAGCATGATCTACCATTACCTTTTGCTGTTCAATAATTTTTTTCTGCTGCTGGGTGACCCTGAATCGTTTGAATACATACGCAAAGCCTCCGATAAGCATTAGCAGACCAATGGCTAGTCCATAACGCTGAAACCGCTGTTGCTTTAATTGCGCCTGTTGTGCGGTTAATTGCGCGTTCTTTACTTTCTGGGCTTCGGCGTGCACAACAGAATCGGCCGCTGCCTTTTTTTCATATTCGTACTGAAGCAGTTTTTTAATAGAAGCTTTTTTGGTTTGCTGATTTATAATGCTGTCGCGCATTTGCACTTCCAGTTCAAACATTTCAAGTGCTTCTTTAGGCCTGTGGAGTTTGAAATAGGCGCTCTTGGCGGTGTTTGCAGAAGCCTTGATCACTTCAGGGTAGCCCAGCTTTCTCGCGATAGCCATGCTCTGGTTTGAATAAACTATCGACTCTGAATATTTTCCCTCTTTAAACAAGGCATTGGCAATGTAATTCAATGAATATGCGAGCACTTCTATGTCCTCATTCTTTTCGGCCAGCGCCGCGCTTTTTTTGTAATTAGCAATCGCCAGGTTCACTTTACCTTTATTCAAAAATATCATCCCCATGTTGTTAAAGCAATAAGCCTGGGTGGTTTCATCATGAATAGCTTCTGAAATCCCGAGTGCTTCGCGAATGTAGAGCATGGCTGTATCAAGCTCTTTTTTTACATGGTAAATATTTGAAATATTGTTCAGGCAGGTTGATTGGCCAGGAAGGTCTTTTATCTCCCTTCGGATAGCCAGGCTCTTTTTGTAATACTCCAGCGCTTTCTCATTGTCATGCAGGTTGTCATATACCAGGCCAAGATTATTCAGCGCACGCGCAACACCGGTTTTATTTTTCAGCTTCTCTTCCATCTGTAAAGCCCGGTGATAATAGTCCAACGCTTTTTCCACATCACCCTGACTATAGTATATTGAACCAAGGTTATTAAATAAGGTGGCAATGCCTGTCTGGTTT
>JACDDR010000155.1 GCA_013816895.1 Bacteroidota bacterium | reverse complement strand
AATAATAGGTGTGTGGATATAAAGAAATCCTTTTTCATTAAAGAATTTATGTATGGCAAAGGCCAGCGCGTTACGCAAACGGAACACAGCTCCAAACGTATTTGTTCTGAAACGCAGGTGGGCTATCTCGCGCAGGTAATCCAGGCTCGGCTTGTTTTTTAACTGCAATGGATATTTTTCCGGATCGCTGTCTCCAAGAATCTCAATAGTGTTGGCCTTTACTTCCACTGTTTGTCCTTTACCTTGCGAGGCAATCAGCAGCCCGCTCACACTAATGGCAGCGCTCGTAGTAATTCTTTTTATAGTTTCTTCTGGTAAATTATTAAAATCGATAACCACCTGAATGTTATTGTTGGTACTGCCGTCGTTTACAGCTATGAACTGGTTGTTGCGAAAGCTTCGCACCCATCCCTTAACTACTACTTCCTGGTTTTGAGGATCTGTTTTAAGAAGTTCTTTAATTTTAACGCGCTGCATATTTATAGTTTTTACCTGCGTGCATTTAGAGTATACAAGCAGGCTGCAAATTTGCGAAAAATGATCGAAGTAAAAAATTTAGTTATTGCCTTATCTTATTCTTTAACCAAGCGGCGTGAAATGTGCGTTCCATCCTCAGCGGTAACTTTTATTAGATACAAACCTCTTGAGAGGCCTGAAGTATTCAGTTCTCCGGGATTATTCAGCTCTTCTTTTACAGATTGCCCGAGCAGATCAGACACTTTTACCTGCACTATTTTTTTATTTGAAGTAATCTGTATTTTATCATGCGCTGGATTTGGATAAATTTCCAGTTTTAATTCCCTAGCTTCATTTTCTTTTATCCCTATTGCTGAATTACTATACGTATAAACGGTGATCTTATCGCGATCTGCTCCGTAATTATTTATAAGATAAATTTTATCACCCGTTGGTGAAACAGCAATGTCGCGTAAACGTCCGTTTAACGTTTGATCCGCGCCGAACAAACGCTCGGGATTTGGCGTTGTGCTTGTGGAAGGAGCAAGGGTAACACCATCGGGATTTAATTGAAAACGATACATCTCCTGAGCCGTAGAAGTTCCTTTTTTAAGTGTAACAACTAATAAACTATTGTCCCATCCGGGAATCCCGGTTCCATTAGCGTTATAATAAACACCATCAGAAGGCGCCACAGTACACCAGTCAGCGTTTGCACTTGTAGTCGGCTGCGGTGTGGCGCACCAGGAGTATAAAGGTTCTTTTAATCCGTCACCAACAATTCCGGGATTTGCCGTAAAACTGGCAATTGAGGCGGCTTCCCCGGGATAATTATTATCCGCGTGATAACCCCGTATATTTTTCCATCCATAATTTTTTCCCGATTCAAGAACGTTTATCTCATCATCTGTTCTGTCGCCATGCTCTATAGAATAAACGATTTTTAATCCCGGATGAAAGATCAATCCCTGAGGATTTCTGTGTCCTCTTGTAAACACCGACTTACCCTGAATCGGATTATCTACAGGAATAGAACCATCAATATTAAAGCGGTGGATCTTTCCGTTTTTATAGGAAGTATCCTGACAATAGTTATTTGGATTTAACGATTGAGGATTATAGCACGTTGGAGAATTTGTTTCTGATACGCCGTTATCACCGGCAGTGAAATAAAGATAATTGTTACCGTTCTGAGAAACGGCCAGAAGTCTTCCTCCCAAATGATCCCAACCCGTTGGCAATTGGCCGGCTATGTCGTTCGCGGAAGTTACACTGTCGTTAGTGGCATCCCAGGTGAGTTTTACAATTTTAAATTTAGTGGCCGGCGTTGTCGTGTTGCCGCTGTTATAGGAATAAACAAAATAAATAAAGGGCGTTGAAATATTTAAAAAATTCGGGTGAAGGGCCAAGCCCAGAGTGCCAACACCGATGCTTGGCTGGTGACAGGCTGTGCATTGTTCAGAGGCAAATCCGGCGCAATAATCCGGCGCTGCATACACAATTTTTTTTGCTCCCGAGTTTGGATCTACTCTTGAAACTTTTCCACCCGCTTCGGTTATCCAGAGGTATCCATCCGGCCCATAGGTCATTTCCCAGGGTGTTGTAAGAGTAGTACTTAATTCACTTCTGACAAAGGACTGCGATTGGTTACTCCCCAACATTGCCAGGAAAAGTAAAACGTAAATGTGTTTATTCATGAAGGTTTTTTAATTTGTTTAGAACTACCCGAGACCAGACCATGTTTTAAACTAAAAAACAATACCAGTTCATTTCCTGAAGAAAAAATAAACCGCGACAACCAAAAAAAAGAATCCAACAACGTGGTTCCATTTGAGGGTTTCTGTCTTAAACACCACCAACGTAAAAATTATAAATACAGAAATAGAAATCACTTCCTGTATGAGCTTCAGCTGCCACATGTTGAAAGGGCCGCCGTTGATCGAGCTTCCAAGTCTATTGGCAGGCACCATAAGGCAGTATTCAAAAAAAGCGATGCCCCAGCTGATGAGGATAGCAGTAAGTAATCCTGAATTTTTAAGAAAAGAAATATCCTTATATCGCAGATGGCCGTACCAGGCAATGGTCATAAACGTATTGGACGCCGCAAGTAGCAATATGGTAGATAATGCCCGCGACATTTTTACAATCCTGTATATTTCCGGAAGAGTTTTATAGCAAGGGCAAGAAGTATAATACCAAAAACTTTTTTAAGGATAGCAATCCCGCCTGGCCCCAGCACTTTCTCCACAAGACTAAGATAGCGCAACACAAAATAAACCACAATCACGTTTAAGATGATGGCGATAATAATAGACAAAATGTTGTACTCTGCCCGGATGGAAAGGAGCGTGGTTAAGGTTCCTGTTCCGGCGATAAGCGGGAAAGCAAGCGGCACAACGGTAGCGGCATTGGGCATAGTATCCTTATTGATCTGAATGCCTAAAATCATCTCAAAAGCTACGATAAAAATAAGGATGGAGCCCGCGATGGCGAAGTCGCCGATGGAGATACCAATGATGTCGAGTATCGAATTCCCCACAAAGAGGAAAATAATCATGATGAGCAGCGACACCCATGAGGCCTTAAGCGCATCTATGGCCCCGGTACGCTGTTTTAACGCTATAATAACTGGGATTGAACCAATGATGTCGATTACCGCAAACAGCACCATGGAAACTTTTAGTATTTCAACGATATCAAAAACCATAGCGCGAAATTAGTGTTAAATAAAGAGATCACACCGAAAATTTGTTTTAAATATTGATTAAGAAGTTTTATTTTTATGTAAATAAAAAGCTACTATGGAGAAGAGATTTAAGTTTAAATCGTTACTGACGTTCTGTAATAATGAGTGGATGGTGAATAACCTGAAACGTTACCGTTCCTGTTTTGATAAAGAAGAGATTGATTATATACGCGTTGAACTTGCGCTCTACAATAAGTTGTTTGATGAGGAAGACTGGACCGCGAAAGTTAACCTGAAGTGTTTTGACCTGAAAGGCAAAGAAGAATTCTGTAACCGCGAATTAACCATTACGGTGAAGAAAGATGAAAATATTTTCTACCTGCGCGATGGATGGGGCGTTGAAACAAAAGGCGGTTTCTGGAAAAAAGGAAGTTATAAATGGATGGCATACATCGACGATGTATTTATCGGCGAACAGGTCTATCATGTAAACGAGGTAGGCCTGGTGAGCAATTCAGCAAATCCCTATCTTGAAATTGAACATATCAAATTGTACGATAGTCATTCCAATGGTTGGCAGGAAAAGAACCGAAAGTATTTAAAAACCTTCAGCAAATCTGAAACAAAATATGTGTGGGCCGAAGTGAAATTCAAAAACATTACCAACCTGGATTACCATTACGAAATTTTCATTAATTTTTATGATGATGCAGGTCAGCCCAAGGCGTCTTTATCCCAAACCGGTTTTGTAGATTCCAATAAACTGGACTACACCTATACTTTTGAAAAAGCCTGGGGAAGCGATAGCGGCGGGATCTGGACGGATGATAAGTACCTGGTTGAAGTTGTGTTCAACGACGTGCTCCTTGCAGCGACCACCTTTGAATGCGGGGCTGCCGCAGAAGAAGGAGAAACGCCAATGATTAAAACAATTGAGCAGGCCGTTGCTTCTGGGTCTTCAGCTGCAGGCATTAATTCCAAAGTGGATGATTCCAAAAACATCAAAACACTTGAAGAATTACTGGCAGAGCTTGATGCGCTTATAGGACTTGAAAATGTAAAAAAATCCATCAGGGAAAATATCACCTATTTAAATTTCACAAAGCTGAGGAAAGAAAAAGGCTTTGATGATTCTTCCAAACTGGCTTTACACAGCATGTTTACCGGCAATCCGGGAACAGGAAAAACAACGATAGTAAAAATGCTTGGAAAGATTTACCACCAGATGGGCCTGTTAACAAAAGGACATGTGGTGGAAGTAGACCGTGCAGCTCTCGTTGGTGAATACATCGGCCAAACAGCGCCCAAAACAAAAAAGATGATCGACAGCGCGCGGGGAGGGATTTTATTTATTGATGAAGCCTATTCCCTGGCCCGTTCTGATGACGACAGTAAAGATTTCGGAAAAGAAGTAATTGAAATTTTATTAAAGGAAATGAGTGATGGGCCCGGAGATATCGCTATTATTGGCGCAGGGTATCCAAAGCAGATCAACCATTTTATTGAAAGCAACCCGGGATTAAAATCACGTTTCGCTCATTATTTTCATTTTGAGGATTACATGCCCGAAGAACTTTATCAGATTGCTGCGTACGCTGCCAAACAAAAACAAATTAACTTCTCTCCGGATGCCGATTCCTATTTGAAAGAGCAGTTAACAGAAGCTTACCGCAAACGCGATGAGAATTTTGGCAACGCGCGTTTTGTGAACGCCGTGGTGGATGAAGCAAAGCAGGACATGGGTTTAAGGCTTATGAAGTCGAAAGACCTAGCCGCGCTTTCCAACGAGGATCTTTCTACCATTTTAGTTGAAGATTTACAGCAAGTATTTCTTACTGAACAAAAGAAAAAACTTAAACTGGCCATTAACGACAAACAACTTAATGAAGCGCTTGCAGAACTTAATGATCTTGTTGGAATGGACAAGATAAAGCAGGATGTTCAGGAGCTTGTTAAACTGATCCGTTTTTACAATGAAACAGGAAAAGATGTTGTCAATAAATTTTCTCTGCACTCCGTATTTACCGGTAACCCCGGAACAGGCAAAACTACCCTGGCGCGTATCATCGCAAAAATTTACAAAGCGCTTGGCGTACTTGAAAGAGGCCATGTGGTAGAAGTTGATCGCGAAGGGCTTGTAGCAGGATACGTTGGCCAAACCGCAACCAAAACAGCTTCTGTTGTTGAAGATGCGATGGGAGGAATTTTATTCATTGATGAAGCTTATGCCCTTGCCAATAAAGGCTCTTCAAACGACTTCGGACAGGAAGCCATTCAGGTAATTTTAAAACGCATGGAAGACCAGCGCGGAAAGTTTGGAGTGATTGTTGCGGGATATACCGAAAACATTCACATGTTCATTGAAAGTAACCCGGGCTTTAAATCAAGATTTGACAAAACATTTATTTTTGAAGATTACAAACCCGAACAATTGTGGCAGATCACTAAAAATTTATTGGCAAAAGAAAACCTGACGGCAACACCCGAAGCAGAAAAGCATATCCAAGACTATCTCACAAGTTTGTATGAAAACAGGGATGGTTATTTTGGAAACGCCCGTACAGCGCGGCAGGTAGTTGGAGATGTGGTGATGAAGCAAAATCTTCGACTTGCATCCATGTCTGCGGATATGCGTAAAAAAGAAGACCTTGTTCAACTCAGTCTTGAGGACGTGCAACACCTCCAGATTGTAAATAACGGTACACGCGCAACTCTCGGTTTTAAATTCGGCCAGGAATGATCAAGCCCCCCGGCGTTAAACGACTTCCTCACAGAAAACACTTCGCTGCATCTCTTTTAAGAAATGTAATAGCGGCTTCTTTGATGTTAATTTTTTCTCTCACCATTGGAACCACCGGTTACGTTTATTTTTTTAGGATTGGCTGGGTGGATGGTTTTTATAATGCAAGCATGATCCTTACCGGAATGGGTCCGGTAGATACACCCATCAGTGAAAGCGGAAAAATCTTTGCTTCATTTTATGCTATTTATAGCGGCGTCGCTTTTCTTACCTGCGTGGCCGTTATTTTTGCTCCTGTTCTGCACAGGTTCCTGCACAAATTCAGATTAGACGTAGAACAATAATGCCTGCTGTATTAATTCTTTGTGATCACCGCCCAAAACGCTCTCCCAGTCAGCGATACAGGTTCGAACAATATCTTTCTTTTCTTAAAGAAAAAGGATTTAGTTTTACGTGGTCGTATTTATTGGATGAAAAAGATGATACTATTTTTTATTCGCAGGGAAATATTGTTGCCAAATTTTTGATACTATTAAAAACCATTTCTGTTCGCCGCAAAGATGTAAAACGGTTTAAAGACTTTGATATTATTTTTATTCAACGCGAGGCCACATTTCTCGGCTCGTCCAGCTATGAAAAAAAAGCTTTTGAGTCAGGCGCAAAAGTAATTTTTGATTTTGATGACAGTATCTGGTTAGAAGATACGAGTCCAGGCAATAAAAAATGGGCCTGGATAAAAAAAGCTTCAAAATTTTTTGACAATCTAAAATATGCTCACGCAGTTATAGCGGGGAATGATTATCTCGCAGAAAAAGCAAAAATCATAAATTCGAATACCGTTGTAATACCCGCCACCATTAACACCGATCATCATATACCGATGCCGGACTTAAGAAATAAGGATCGCGTGGTAATTGGATGGAGCGGAAGCATCAGCACCATAAAACATTTTCAGTCATTATCACCTGTATTAATTCGTTTAAAGGAAAAGTATAAAGAAAAAATTTGTTTTAAAATTATTGGTGATAAAAACTATAGAGATCCTGCTCTTCAACTTGAATCTGTTGCATGGACAGAAAGTACAGAAGTAAGCGACCTTAATACTTTTGATATTGGTCTTATGCCTTTGCCTTTAGATG
>JACDDR010000023.1 GCA_013816895.1 Bacteroidota bacterium | reverse complement strand
ATTTGAATTAGAAAAAGAAAACAAACGCCCGAAATTTTTCTGGTGGTTCAGCATGAGCGGTGTTTTGATAACATTGTTAGTGGGTGGATATTTTTTATATCCTGAGATTATGGGCACTGATAAACATATTAGTGATGTGACGTCTTCCGCGGCCTCAAACGGTGAAGCAAAACAATTGCAGACGAAAAGCCCTGAAAAAAATATTTCTTCTCCATCAGAAGAAAATAATAACAGCGCACAAAGATCTTCCGGGCAAATAACTGATAATGCCGAAAACTCAGGCCTGAAAGAAGATCGTGTTCTTTCAATTGAAAAAAACAAGCCGACAGCCGGTAATGTTACGCTGGTTCAAATCGGATCTTTCAGAAACAAACCAAACAATTCTTATTTTAAAAATGTTCCTTATAAAATTGTTTCAAAAAAAGGAAACAATGGTTTAACACGTTATTATGTTGTTTCCGGGCAAAGTGTAGATCAGATGACTGAGGAGTTAAAAAGACTTGGCATCAACGATATTTACATCCCGGAAGAGAGAATAGATCTTGCAAATGCCAGTCTGGTTGAAGTTAAAAATAGCGAAGAGCAATACAAGAATACTAATGCACAGGTGTTGGTAACGTTAAATAAAACGGCACGGCAAAACAATCCGGTAAAAAATACAGAAGTTGACGTTGCAAAAAACAGTAACCCTTCCGTTCCGCCAAACACTAAAGATTTCGGTAACAACAATGGTATTATAGATTCCGGAACAACAACTAATAGCGCATCGTCAAAAACCGAAACCAATAATGGAGCTATTAATACAGGACAGGCTTCCCTTATTATTTCAAAGGAGGACAATAAACAGGATGGTAAAAATTCGTCCGATGTCAACACACTTTCTTTAAACACAAATACTCCCGCACCATCGGGTAATGAAAGCACAAAACAGGAGAGTCGCGAAACGGTTGCAAAAACTGATACAATTATGCCTGTTGTTATAAAACAGGATTCTGTTGTAAAACCCGAAATCAAAAAGGATACTTCTGCTCTTGTAACTCTGAAGCCTGAAGCAGCTATTCCGACGCCTTTATTCACGCCGCAAATGGCGATGATGGGTGAGGGCGGACCAAATATACAAATGCCACTTAACGGAGCATCCAATGAAAAATTCCCGATCACTTACTCCGGCAATTTAAAATTTCAATACCGGCCTTTTAAATTATTTAGTTTTAGCGCGGGAATTGGTTATTCCAATTACTCAGTTTCTAAAGCGGAAACTGATTTCCTGTTTGATAAATACCTAACATCCGATTATATTTTTAATACTGCTGCCGGTCCGCTCAACATGAGCAAGGAAAACATGCTGGATGGCTTGTTCATTCAGGCGCCTGGTCTGGTATTTCCGGCAAAATACAAATACGATGCCTTTATCAACGCCATTAATATTCCGGTTGAGGCGCAGGTAAATTTTTTAAACACATCGCGTTTTACATTTCATTTTTCTGCCGGCTTTAATACAACTTATATTTTAAGCCAGCGCTCGCATTTATCAGTAATAAAAGAAAACGTGACCAATAGCGTTTCTTATTCCGAGGTAAAAGTCAACAGACTTAATTATTTACTGCTGTTTGGTTTGGGATGTGATGTTAAATTGAAGAATAACCTTTACTTGACCCTCTCGCCGGTGTATAAATATTCGTTAAGCAGTTTGTCTTCGGGTGAGATTAACTATAAGCCCAATTACATTTCGGGGCAGGCAGGAATTAAGTATATTTTTAAAAATTAAACAGGCTGGTTAAAATACACCGCGCCGCTTACGCTGTCTGAGGTGGCTCCTGTGACAGAACTTAAAGTGTTAATAGTTCCGTGCAAACGCAGGTATCCTAAAAAGGCAAAGATCAACGCTTCTTTAAATTGAACAATTTCATCGGCAGGAATAATAAGCCTTCCTTTGAACCCATTTTGTATACTGTCAACCAGGCATTTGTTATAAGCTCCGCCGCCTGTTACGAGGACGCTTTCCAGATTGTTTTCGGAAAGGGTTGACGCAATTTCATTACCTGAATACGCGCACATTGTTGCCAGTTTATCTTCAACAGGAATTCTTGAATAATTTAAAAGTGGAATAATTGTTTTTTCAAATTGCTCACGTGAAAGAGAAACTTTTCCAACAGGAGATTTTGCCCTGTTAATTTCTTCGAGCAACTGTTCATTGCATTTACCTGAACACGCAAGCTCACCGTTTTCGTCATAAGGCTTGCCTAGTTTTTCACTCAGATAATTAAGCGCCATGTTGGCAAAACAAATATCATAGGCTTTCTGATAATGATTCGCGTTAAAAGAAACATTTGCAATGCCACCGATATTCAGGCAAGCGCCGTATTCCGGAAAAAGCAATTTGTCGCCAATTGGCACTAATGGTGCGCCTTGTCCGCCTTTTGCTACATCCAGACTTCTGAAATCTGAAACAGTTACAAGTCCTGTGTGCGCTGCTATTGTTGCGCCGCAGCCTATCTGCGTTGTAAATCCGAGATGCGGCTGGTGAAACACCGTATGTCCGTGTGAAGCCACAGCAAAGGGTTTCGCGACGTGTTTGATAAACTTGTTTATTTCACTGGCAATAAAGCTGCCATAGTTATGGTGTAAACGAAAATACTTTTCTGCGTTAAGGTCCTGTGCGTTGGCCAGAGTTTCCTTCCAGCTACCGGAGTAGGCGATAGTTGTAGCGGACTCAATTTTAAAACTGTATGACTCTCCCGTCTTTTCAAAAGAGCAAAGCGCAAGATCTAAACCATCCAGCGAAGTGCCGCTCATTACCCCTAAAACCGTCATTTTATGTGGAAGCTCGCTGTTCAATTTTTGTTGTTTTGGTGGGCTAAATCGTATATATTTGCAAGGTTACAAAAAAATCATAAACTTAAAACATTAATATCATGCACTTTGAATTATCTGAAGAACATTTAATGATACAGAAAGCAGCCCGCGAATTCGCGCAAAACGAATTAAAACCGGGTGTGATAGAGCGCGATGAACACCAGAAATTTCCTGTGGAGCAGATTAAAAAAATGGGGGAACTGGGTTTCCTGGGCATGATGGTGGATCCCAAGTACGGCGGTGGCGGAATGGACGCGATCTCCTACGTGCTTGCCATGGAAGAGATAAGCAAGGTAGATGCAAGCTGCAGCGTGGTAATGAGCGTAAACAATTCGCTGGTGTGCTGGGGACTTGAACAATTTGGATCAGAAGAACAAAAACAAAAATATTTAGTGCCTTTGGCTAAAGGAGAAAAAATTGGTGCTTTTTGCTTAAGCGAGCCAGAGGCAGGATCTGACGCCACTTCGCAAAGAACTACCGCTATCGATAAAGGCGATCATTATTTGGTGAACGGAACTAAAAACTGGATCACGAATGGTAACAGCGCCTCTGTTTATTTAGTGATGGTGCAAACCAACGTAGAGGCTGGTCACCGCGGCATCAACTGTTTAATTCTTGAAAAAGGAATGCCGGGTTTTGTGGTAGGTCCGAAAGAAAATAAAATGGGTATCCGCGCAAGCGACACACATTCACTCATGTTTGAAAACGTAAAGGTGTCTAAAGAAAACAGGATTGGTGAAGGAGGTTTTGGTTTCAAATTTGCCATGAAGACATTAAGCGGCGGCCGTATTGGCATTGCTTCCCAGGCATTGGGAATAGCAAGTGGTGCGTACGAACTGGCATTACAATATTCTAAAGAAAGAAAAGCATTTGGTAAGGAAATCTGCCAGCACCAAGCCATTCAGTTTAAGCTGGCCGATATGGCAACAAAAATTGAAGCCGCGCGGTTGCTGATTTACCGTGCAGCCTGGTTAAAAGACAATCATTTGCCAATGGACAAAGAAAGCGCAATGGCCAAAGTATTTGCCAGCGAAACAGCCATGTGGGTAACTACGGAAGCAGTTCAGGTTCATGGCGGATATGGTTATGTGAAAGAATATCATGTGGAGCGTTTAATGCGCGACGCGAAGATCACGCAGATCTACGAAGGCACCAGTGAAGTACAACGCATTGTAATTTCCAGGCAGGTATTGGCTTCGTAAGATCCGGGCCAAATAAACCACATAGGCAAACATAGAACATTTCAACACAGAGGATAAGAGTATACAGAGTGCACAGAAGAGACTACAGAGAAATATAATTACTCTGCGTGCTCCGCGCCTCTGCGTGAAACTTTAAGGCCGAGCGCAGTCGAGGGATGTCAGTTCGAGCGCAGTCGAGAACACAGCCACTAATTTCACGGATCACACTAATTTAAATTTCACAAATCGATTTGTGTGAACTTCCAGTTAGGATTTTTCCACAGAGTATAAGAGAATACAAAGGTCGCAGAGCGTATTAAGGATCTCTCACAACTCCGCGGTCTCAGCGGCCTCTGCGTGAAATTTATAACCACAAAGAGATTTTTTAAACACAGACCTGCCTGTCGGCAGACAAGGAATAAGAGGGTAGAAAGGATACAGAGATTATTAAATCTGTGTGATATGTCAGTTCGAGTAGCTTTGTAGCGGAGCGGAAAAGCGTATCGAGAACTGATTAAAGTTTCACGAGGGATTGCAGCGCCGCGCCCGAACGTGCGACGTTTCGTACGGGCGGGAAAAGCCCGGAACCTGAGTAGCCGACCTAAGGAGGGTACGAAGGTGAGGACTTGAAGCAAAAAGCCCGACCCTTTAGGGACACCCCCAAAAAACACGGAAAGCTTCTTACGCGTAAAAGGATCGTTTTATGAGGTAAAAACACTATGTTTTGGCATTAATTTATTAAAAAAACAACCTTTTTTCCTGAAATTATTCTTGTAACTTTAATTTTTATTAGAGATATGAGTGAATTTAACGATGACGCTGAAGGGCAGAACGATAAAGAGTTTGAAGGGAATCTAAAGCGGTTTGAAGATATGCTGGCCAATGGTGAGCCCCAGTTTTTTGATGCAGATGATATCGAGGAGATCATTGACTATTACCTACAATGGCTTAATTACGAACTTGCAAAAAAGGCAATTGATTACGGACTGGAACGCTTCCCGTATTCAAGCATTATAAAAATACGTTATGCGCAGTATCTTTCCAGTCAGCATTACACCCACGAAGCATTAACCCTTTTAAATGAAGTTGAGCAGATAGAGCAAAGTAATTTAGAGCTGTATATGGCAAGAGGTTATATATACAGTCAAATGGGTTTAGGTGAGCAGGCCATTGAAAATTTTAAGAATGCGCTACCACTTGCCGAGTACAAGGACGAAGTTTACGTGGCTCTTGGCATTGAGTTCCTGAACGAAGACAAACCCGATGACGCGTTGTATTATCTGAAGAAAGCAATTCGTTTAAATCCAAAAAATGAAGTGGCTTTGAATGAGCTTTCGCTGTGTTATGATTTAACGGGTAAGTCCGACGAAGCAGTTTCGTTTTTTGAAGAGTACATCGATAATCATCCTTACAGTTATTACGCCTGGTTTAACCTCGGACTTTCTTACGGCAGAGTGGGCATGTATGAAAAAGCAGTTGAGGCTTACGATTACGCACTGGCCATTAACGAGCAATTTGGTTCGGCCTATTTTAACAAGGCAAATGCCCTGGCACAATTGGGAAGGTATTTGGATGCGATTGAAGTATATAAAGAAACATTCAAATACGAAGAACACGATCCAACAACCTATTATTATATTGGCGAGTGTTATGAAAATTTAAATCAATTTGAAGAAGCGCTTGTAAATTATAACAAATGTGTGAAGCTCGATCCGGCCAATGGCGATGCCTGGTTGGGAATAGGCGTGGTGCTGGATGCCATGAACCGTTTAACTGAAGGAATTCATTACATAAAAAAAGCCATTGAAATTAATCCGAACGACGCGGAGTATTGGTATGTGTTCGCGGAAGTACAACAAAAACTTGGCTTTTTAGAAGAAGCCGCTCTGGCGTTTCAGCGCGTGATAGAACTGGAGTATAGTGATTTTGATGTTTGGCTGGATTACAGCAAACTTCTGCACGAAGCGGGTTATATTAAAGATGCTGTAGAGGCCTTAGCTGAGGGGATAAAATTTTTTCCGGATGTTGCCGAGTTGTATTACCGGATGGGTATTATTCTTTTCGAACAACAAAACAGAAAAGAAGCGCTCGGATTTTTTGAACATGCCCTTGAACTGGATTACAGCAAACACGAAACAATTTTTGAATATGCGCCCACACTTAAGATCGACGCTGAACTGGTGAACTTAATTTCTCATTATAAAAAATAAACTATGGCAGATAATTACAATTTTAGCTTATCGCATTTACCCGATCGGCCTGCAAAACCGAGGGCAAACGGAGTAACCATGGTGATGGATAAGGGTATCAGTCTGCGTCAGGCTGAAGACATGATTGCTTCAAGCTCTGATTATATTGATTTTGTTAAGCTTGGTTTTGGCACTTCTATTGTTTCAAAAGACGTAAAAGAAAAAATAAAACTGTACAAGAACGCGAACCTAAAAGTGTATGTAGGCGGTACTTTGCTGGAAGCTTTTTTGATCCGCGAAAAATTCGAAGATTACATGCGTTATATTTCTGACCTTGGTTGCGATGCAGCTGAAGTAAGCGACGGAAGCATAGAATTGGATCATGATAAAAAATGCAGTTATATTAGTCGCCTTGCAAAAGATTTTACGGTTTTAAGCGAAGTAGGAAGCAAAGAGGAAGGTGTGATCATTCATCCTGCAAGATGGATAAAGATGATGCAAAGCGAACTGGAAGCCGGTGCCTTTAAGGTGATTGCAGAGGCGCGTGAAAGCGGTACAGTAGGAATTTTCCACAAGAACGGAAGCGCCCACACCATGCTCATCAGCAGAATTGTGAACAAGGTGAAGATTGAAAATATTATCTGGGAAACACCGCAAAAAAGTCAGCAGGTATATTTCTTGAAATTGTTTGGTGCCAATGTAAATGTTGGAAACATAGGGGTAGACGATGTTATTCCTTTGGAAACACTTCGTCTTGGATTAAGGGGAGATACATTTTTTACTTTCCTTCCGGAAGAAATGAAACATGAATTAAAATAAAAAAATATATAATATGGTTAAAGAAATAACGGTACAGGATTTAAAAACATTGCAGGATTCCAAGGCGGATTATCAGCTTATTGATGTTCGCGAAGAATACGAATTTGACGAAGCTAATCTTAAGGGCGAACTTATACCGATGGGCGATGTGATGAACAACGTTGACAAAATTGCGAAGGATAAGCAGGTGGTAATTCATTGCCGCAGTGGCAGGCGCAGTGCGAGCGTTATCCAGGCTTTGGAAAGTCAGCACGGCTTCACAAACCTTTATAATTTAAAAGGTGGTATATTAGCGTACATTGAAGAAATAGGATTGTAATCATGATCGAATTATTTAAACATTTATTTCCGCTCGATTTCGACTGGATCGTAGCAACCTACAACACCGAAATTTATGTACTCCTGTTCCTTATTATTTTTGTGGAAACCGGACTTGTGGCCATGCCATTCCTTCCGGGGGATTCTCTTTTATTCATGGCGGGGTTATCAGCACGCGCGGGGCATTTGAGCCTGGGTTACCTGTTCTTTCTTTTATTTGTCGCCGCCGTTTTGGGCGATAATATTAATTACTGGATCGGAAGAAAAATTGGCGTACGGATCTTTGATCTGAAACTAAAGGGAAAGCCGCTGGTTAAAAGGGAATACCTTGATAAAACGCATGTATTCTTTGAAAAACATGGCACCAAGGCCATTATCATGGCACGCTTTGTCCCCTTTGTAAGAACGTTTGCGCCTTTCGCGGCAGGCATTGCAGAGATGAGTTATAAGAAATATTTATTATTTGATATTGTTGGCGGGGCTTTATGGATTGGAAGTTTAACCACTGCCGGGTACTTGTTGGGCGAGGTAGATTTTATAAGAAAGCATGTTGACATGGTTTGCCTTGGAATTATTTTCATTTCTGTTCTGCCGATTATTATCGGGTACTTTACCAGCAGAAAAAAAGTCTGATTATTCCTGTGCTATAAGAGCGCATTCGTTTAAAATATTTTTAATTTTATTTTCCCTGTTGCGGCTAAGATCGAACATGGAAGAAGAAGTGGTTTTTACATAAATTTTCTTTTTCACAAGATCCACCACGTAAATGGCGGCCGCCCACCTCTCTCCGCCCATAGTTGGCCGGAAAGTAATGTTCTCAGAGGAACTCACGTTAAGTGCTGTGAGCTCAATAAAAATGAGTTTACGGTACCCGTAAGTATTAATTTCTGATGTAAGTTCAGGAAACACGTTTATGAAATCGCAATTATGTTCGGTTTTTCCAAAAAACCGGTTCATTTCAAGCAAACCAATAAATCCGCTGGCATTTTTTATTTTCTGATATTCCCTGAAGTTAAATTTGTTTTTGGTGTCCAGGATTTGATCCGGATTTGCCGCCACTACTTTTTCATAACTCTCATACAACTCATCAGACAAAACAGGATCGTGAATTAATTGTCCTGTCCCGCTATATGTCCTGATGTTTAATAGTATTACCGGAGCTTTTTTATACGCATGAACCACTTCTTTAAGAATATTATAATCTGTTATTACGCGTGTATAATCTTTTTCCAGGTCTGTCATTCCCGGCTTTTCTTCGCACCCCGCTGCTAATGGCTGGTTGAGCGACACCCGGCGGATATTAAAGATACAGCTGGAATCAGGAATTTTTTTGGAAAAATAATCCAGTGCGTCTTCATTAAACAAAAATTCAAGTGTATCGTTGGTAACAAGTTCTTTTGCCTGCACAGCTGCCAGATCGGCATCAGTAAGGTTAAAAATTTCGTTGTTCATATTGGTGAACACCGATTTAGCATAGTTTCGGGAGTTGAGTTTTTTAGAATATTTACCTTTGAGATGTGCCGGCACTTTCGAGGGATCCATAAAAGGCTGTGTAAGATTTTTATAATTGCCGGTGATAAAAAATTCTTCCGCGAAGCCTTCTTCAAATACCGTTTGCCTTCGCAGGCATTCGGTAATAAAAAACAAATAGAATTCATCGTTGGGATGATAGAGATATTGCAGGTAAGCCATTTCGAGGCATTCTTCGTATCGCAGTTCTTCAAAGAGCAGATAAATGGTTTCATCTGTAGCGCGTTTTTTTATCGCGGCAAATTCCAGCGAATCTACCTGGAAACGCTTGCCTGTTATGTTTTTATTTTTAAAAGCGGTTTGAGCATTTTTAATGCGCTCTTCGTTTGAAGGATGCGTTTTAAAATAAATCAGCGGCCTCCGGTAACGCTGAAGTTTTTTATATTTATTGGTGATGTTCTGAAATCCTTTAAATGTTTCAGCCATTGATTCGGGGGAATAACCGTTTTTATTAAAAAAATTATATGCAAAGGTATCTGCCTGCCGTTCCTGGTCTTGTCTGAATTCACTCTGATCCTGAGCAATGATCAATCCGCCCAGTAACGACTGTGAGCGCACCAGTGCTTTAAGAACCTTGTTATGGTTTATTTTTTTATAATCGTTATAAATGTGATTGGAATAATAGTGACCAAATTCATGACCTAACACGCCCGCAAGCTGGGCCTCGTTGCTCATGTAGGCTAAAAACCCAACAGTAACGGCAATGTTACCGTCTTCCATGCAAAATGCGTTTACTTCTGCTTCCCTTACTATGTAGATCTTAACTTCATTCTTGTTAAACTCCGAGGGTATTCCGGCGTTAAAAACTTTTTTTACGTAATTGGTAGCTTCAGGCCAGTTGGTGTAAATCTGATTAGAAGAAAAAAAATATTCTTTGCTAATGGCGTCCGATTGTATATAACGGTCAAGATCTGCCGAAGGTTTTTCGGTTGAAAATTTTTTGTGCAATTTTTCTTCATATAATTTTTTGTCAAAATTACTTTCAGGAATAGCAGTAGGCGTGAGGGCTATCGCGTGCGAACTGAAGGATTGTGAATACACACTTTGGAGTGCGAAACAGAACACTAGAAACAGTTTAATTTTCATGAAGTAGGGGAATAGGGCTTTTTCTAAAATCTAAATTATTAATTTAATCAGTATAAAATCATAAGGATGGAAAAAAATATTATATTTGGTTAAATTATATATATGAAAAAAACAATTATTTTTTTAGTATCGGGTTTGTTGAGCTTCGGTATCATGTCTGCTCAAAGCAGCGACCGTGCAGTTTCTAAGGGTAAGAACATTATCAACGTTTATTACGGTGTTAATCTTTTAACCAGCTTTTATAAGAACCTTGCCACAACCACAGCTTCTGATGTTAAGGTAAAAGGTGTGGGCCCTATTGGTCTTGTTTATGAACACATGGTCACCGATGGAATTGGTCTGGGTGCAGAAATAAGTTATGCTTCTACCACTTTAACGTATGTTGATAAGTCTACCAACCAAAGTACAGGTACCGTTAACAATTATAACTGGGAACTAAAGTTCGCCACCACAAGAGCAATGTTCAGAGCTAATTTCCACTTCGCGAAAAGCGAAAAGTTTGACGCTTATTTTTTGATCAGCGCCGGATATCGCGGTACCACTTTTACAGTTAACTCTAACGATCCTTCTTTTAATAAGTCTGTCTACGTAATACCTCGTGTTTTACCACCTTATGGTTTTAAGCCAGGGCTTGGGTTCAGGTATTTTTTTACCGACAACATTGGTATCAATGCTGAGATAGCTATTGGTACACCGGTTATGTGCGGTGGTTTGACCTTCAAATTCTAAGCAATATTTAAAACAAAAAAGCCGCGATAATTTCGCGGCTTTTTTTATGATCAATCGTTCCTTTTTGTGAGCTTTTCCTGGTGTTTTTTTACCTAAAACAAAGCATTCTTTTTTAAGGGCGACAATTTGAATGCCCTGTGGATAGTAGTATTAAGTTTCTGAGTGACATTTCTAAAAATAAACACCGCGATTTATAATAAAAATAACTAAACTTGTTTTAATAAACCCCAACATGATCAAAAAGCTATTAACCTCCAGTTTGTTATTCTTTTGCGTTTTGCCTTCTCTTATTTCACAAAACAATCATCCAAAACAGTATTTCGACAAGGCGGGGCACTCCTGTTCTGATAACATAGCTTATTATTATCGTGTAGAAAGTGATACAGCGGGCTTTTACAGAAGTTTTTATTCTATAAATGGTAAAATTTATTTTCAGGGTGCAATAAAAACTCCCTCCACTCAGGATGAAAATAAAAACATTTATACCGGTACTTGTTCCTGGCATTACAAAAATGGCAACTTAAAAATGATCAGGAGTTTTAATGAAAAAGGTGAAGAGAGCGGTACTTCCAGATATTATTATGAGTCGGGGAAGATCTGGAAGGAAATTGAATATCACAACGGAAAATATTCAGAAACTGCTTTTGTGGAGTACAATGAAAATGGTTCTAAAAATAAAATATTTGAGGAAAATTTTGATAACAACCATAATGAATGGGATTTGTACGTCAGTGATAAAAGTACGGCCTCCATTTCAAATGGTATTTTTGAAATTATTTCTACTTCAAAAGAAGGAACATCGCGTTACATCAATCACGCTGTGGAATCGGATGAATGGACACTTGAAGCAGTTATTAATATTAAAGACGTCAAGGAGACCGATAAGATTGGCGTCATCTACGGATTTAAGGATTGGCAAAACTACAACTACTTTGTTATATCGAAAAAAAACATTTATGTGGGTGGAATGTACGAAGGCGTGAAAGATGTGGAGGTGGATGCAATGTATTCATCGGCTATAAATTCTCTTGAAAACAATACAATTAAAATTTTATCGAATGGCGATAAAAGTTACTTTTCGGTTAACGGCGAAATCCAATATACATCCAAGGCTAATAAATTATTTGGCAATAATTATGGTTTTGTTTTAAGTGGAAACACAAAATTGAGAGTAGATAAGTTCACAATAAAGGAAATTGGCGTTTCGGGTTCGGGTATTAAAAACTCAAATGCTGACGACAGGGAAGTGAAAAGCTTTGGTTCCGGTGTTATCATAAGTTCAGGCGGGTACATAATTACCAACCATCACGTCGTGGAAAATGCCAGCAAACTTGTAGTGGATATAGTGGAAAACTCTGTAAAAAAAGAGTATAAAGCGGAGGTTGTAAGTCAGGATAAAGACAATGATCTTGCGATCTTGAAAATAAAAGATGAGCGGTTCACTAATTTACCGCCAATAAAATATTCATTTAAAGAGAACGGGCAATTAGATGTGGGCGCAATGGTGTTTACTATTGGTTATCCTCACGCATTAACGGGCATGGGAAAAGATGCTAAATTTACGGATGGCAAAATAAGCGCCAAGACCGGTTACGATGGCGCCATTAATTCATTTCAGTCCACCATAGCAATCCAGCCCGGCAACAGCGGGGGTCCGGTTTTTAACGATGCCGGTCAGCTTATAGGTGTTGTCAATTCTACCATCCGGAATACCGAGAATGTGGCATACACTATTAAACTCAACTACATAAAAAACCTTATCGAAGTTCTTCCTGATAAAGTGGATCTGCCAGCGGACAATGCTATAAAAGCCAACACGCTGGAAGAACAGATTAAAGTATTGATGAATTACGTGGTACTAATTAAAGTTAAATAATATGAGGGTAAAATATATTTTAACGGGACAAGCCCTCCTATTTATTTCTTTTATCACTGCTCAAACTATTATCCCCAACAATGACAATGAGTTTGATAAGAAATACACTCCGGACCATAACTCGATATTTAATGGCCTTAATAAAAAGAACAGGGAAACTTCTTCTTCGGGAAACAGTATTGAATTTCAAAACATTTTAAAATTTAGTCCTACTTTGCTGTTCAGACAAAAAGCGGGGCTTTTTTATGAGCGGAGTATAACCAATGGTTTTTCAATAACTTTTGGTCTTGCCAAAGCCTTCGGTCGCGATTATATTGAAACGGTAGGGCTGGAAGCCTTTACATTTGGCGATGATTATTCGAAAGGAATAGCACCGGGACTAATGCTTAATAATTCTACATTTTACGGAAGTTTGCCCCTTATAACAACCAGTCTTCGCTTGTATTATTCGGGTACTTCTTTTGAGGGTGGCTATATTGAATTAGGATACAGGAGAGAGACAATGGAGTATCTTCTCAATCCGATGATAAACAGCAATCAGGTAGAGGGCAACAGAATCGTGACATTTACAATGAATGCGTTTAGTACCGCTTTTGGCTTCTCAGGAGTGACGGGCATAAAAGGTAATATAACTCATGATTTTTTTGTGAGTTGCGGACTGAGGTCTTATACCTACACAGAGTTTGAAGAGTACCAGATATCCACGGGCTATACAAACCAAAATATTTACAGGGCAACTGGAGCAGAAGCTAAAGTAAGGCTGGCACCTTCAATTAACGTTTGCTATTTAATCGGCTTCGGTTTTTAAATTTAAGTTGCTGTTAACTTAGCGTTTAAAACAGGGGTGGTTCCGAAAGCAGTAAAGTTATTTAAAACAGTTTGAGATATTTTTATCAACCAAATATTATATTATATTTACCCCAATCATTTAAACCCCCTAATATGAAAAAAGTTATTTTTCTTTTCTTTCTGGCACTTCTTTCAGCAGAATTCTACTCTCAGACCATTGATTTAAAGTGGAGCGATCAGTTTGCATTCGACAATAAGGCGGATGGATTTTTTGATGATTTTGTAGGAAGTAACAGCACCTATATTTATGGAAAATTCAGTAACCTTGCCCTTAGTCCACGTAAGCAAAATCGTAAGATAAAATTGGTGGCTTTTGATAAAGTTACTATGAAAAAAGCCGGTGAGGCCGAACTGAGGGGTTATGGAAAATCGTCCGACAAAGAAGACTACGACTATTATAAAACAGTTACCCTAAACAAATCTATTTATATTTTTTGGACAAAAAAGGCCAAGGGCATTACAGAGTTGTATGTTCAGTCATTCGATTCTAAGCTCAAAAAGATAAATGGAATTAAAAAAATATACGAACTAAAATCCAATAAGAAAGAAGGTTACGAAAAGCTGGTGATTTTATATAACAAAGATCTTGAAGATAAAATGGTAATTATAAAAGAGTTTCCGGTTACAAAAGATAACGAAAACCTGAGAGTAGAGTATAAATTATTAAATCCTGATTTTTCCTTCATTAGCTCAAAACAAATCACCTTACCCATATTAATTACTAAAGTAAGAAGAGGCTTTTTCAGTTCCAGTCCTGCTGAATCAATAGATAATATTATTGCTTCTTACGAATTTGGAAATGACGGTAACTTATACATCCAGGAAACTGTGAAGGTTTCTGAGGAAGAAAGGAAAGCGCTAAAGAAGGGTGAAGCTTCTGTTTATCCTCACCTTATGCAGGTAGATATGGAAACAGGAAACATTCAGGAATACCGCGTAAAATTTCCTGGCAAAAACACCTTTCAGTTTTCTTCTTTAATATCCAAAAATAGTATAAAGCTTTATGGTTTTTTTAGCGACCTTGATAAAGACGCGAAAGGTTACGATACACATGGTACGTTTTTTATTACTCTTGATAACAAGACTTTAAAGGAAAAAAACAGCAAGTTCTCATACTTTGATAAAACTTTTTTAGATCAATTATATGCGGCTGATAAGGAGAATCAAAAAAAAGGAAAGGGCTTATTTAAAAGTAAAAAAGACAAAGCTTCAGATGATGAAAGTATTGATGACAATTACGTAATTGAAAAAGTGGTCGAAGACGGAGAGGATATTCTATTATTCTGCTCTATTATGCGTAATTGGTCTAACACAGTGTGTACAACAAGCAGTAATGGAGGAACAACCTGTCGCACTTATTATTATTGTACAAAAAGCAATGTAACTTCCTTCAGGTTAAACGGCAAAGGAGATATCCTCTGGGCTAAAAATCTTGACCGTTCGATAACGTATAACAGATGGACCGTATATGATCTGAATGTAATGAGAAAGGATAATAATTATTATGTAACCTATGGTTCGGCCTTTCAAATGAACGCTGAAAAGAAAAACCGGAGGTCAACAAAATCCAATAAGCAGTTAACCGATAGGCTCGAATACGCTGTATTTAACGGCCAAACTGGTGATTTTAAAAAGAATGAATACCAGATTAATACTATCAATGCTAAAAAAGCAGATAAGAAATTTGTTAAGGCCGATGGAATCCAGGTGTTTGACAATAAGATGTATACCAGTTGCGTAAAAACAAAACTTAAGCCCCTTACTTATATTTCGTGTTTATGCCCACCGGTATTTTACTTTTTATATTTAAACGGAATTTCCCGTAAAGGAACAGGTTATTTCGGAACTATAGCTCCCTTAAAGTAAGAGGGTATTTAGACAGAATGGTTTTTAATTTAAGCTCACAATCAGTTGTGAGCTTATTTTTTTTCCTCTCCTCCGCCTTGTAAAAAGTTTGTTCGGTAAGTTTTATGTTTCCTGTATAAAACTTCAGTCCTACGCCTGTGCCCCATAAAACGGCATTGATATATAGTCCATACTCAATTAATTTTATTACACCATATACCGAGCCCGCTGTTAGCGCCAGAGAAATGAGCCCTTTTAAAACATAACCATTCATCATGGTTCCCGAACCAGGCAAGATAGCGGAAGCAATCAGATAACGGTTAATATGTTTGCGGCTGTAACTGGCTATATCTGCAAAACAAGTAAGTTCGCGAAATAATGAGTCCTTTTGAGCCAATTGCTCTATTTTTTGATTAACAGCGTCAATCCCGGTATATTTATTCACCAGTATGTATAACAGGTCACAGGTTACAGAACTGTCTTTAGTTTGAATAATGTATTCGCTCATGTAAAAGCGCGCGTAGTCAGTTTCATTATTAAGATAAGCAATAACGGTAGCGTTCCAGAGATAAGCCGACCTTTGGCTATTGTCATTTATTTTTTCAGGCTTCACTCTTTTCACCTCACTAAAAACCTTTCCTTCAGTATTATTTTGTTTTAAATAGCAGGCTATTTTTTTTAAAAGGAGTTCCTGCTTTTTAAATTCATCGGTAGTTTTAAAATAAGCATATTCAAGGTCAAGAAGACTGTCGCCGGTTGATCTTTGTGCATGCGTGAGCGTCGCCCAGCATAAAAAAATATTAATAATAAAAACGCGCTGCATCACTTAAAAATTGTTTCTTTCTTTCTTTTCTTAGATCAATAACGGCCCGGTAGCTGCCGTAAATGTTGGATAAATAAAACACTGAAAAGGCCGTAAGGTTTATAATGGTGAGCGGGTGTTTTATTCCCAGTTTATTCGCGCTCTCTATTGTTTGAGCGGCATAGGCGGCGCTGAGCAGAAAGGTAAGGAAAAACGTTTTTGTTTTTCCCGCATACAGTTTGCCTGCTCCGGGTATAATAGTTGAAAGAAGTCCGGCAACGAATGGTTTTTTATTGTAGGCCCGTTTATACTTCTCATAAGGGCGTTGTAAGTCTTCCGGAAAATTTTCTTTTTGGTATAAGTTCGGGGCAGTTGCCGCCGCATAAACAATTGAAAGACAATCGGCCGTTTTACTCACTCCGGCGGGTAAATTATTAAACCAGGTTTTTGCGTCTTTGTCCCTTGTTTTTAAAAAATAAATTCCGGCTTCGTTTATAAATTCGGTGTCGGCCCTGCACAAGGTTTTGCTTTTTAAGTAATCGGCAAAAAAAAGCGAATCCTGTTTGTATTTTAAATCAAATTTTGCTCTGAAATAAAAAACTGAGTCTTTTAATGGTGTAATAGAAGTCAGGTAAGTAGAATGTTCTGTCTGAAGATCGTTAGCAGCAAGGTGATGTATGAACTTTATATCAATCTGGCTAAAAGTAAAGGAGGCGTAAAAAAAGAAAATTAAACTATTTAGTTGTTTCTTCAAGGGGATTAATTATTTTGCCTCCATTGTTTACGTTTACCGGTTCATGTTCATAAACCGCGGTGGGTGCGCATTCTGAAAGCTGATTGAACCCTTTCAGTGTGCCTTTAATAAATCCATATTTTTGTATGCATAGTTTAGTGTATTCTGAACAGCTGGTTTCATAGGTGCAAGCGGCTTGTATCTGTTCCGAAAATAGATTTTGGTACAAAAACAGCGCTCCGGCACTTATGTAATTCATCGGGTTAAAATAGGACGCAGTTTTTTTAAATGTAAGTAGTTTCCTTTTAGGCGATGCCGGATTTTTTTCAAAGGAGATATAAATCATTTTTTCGTTAATAGTGTTCGTTGTCTGGCAGATTGCGCC
This sequence comes from Bacteroidota bacterium, assembly GCA_013816895.1. Classification (GTDB taxonomy): domain Bacteria; phylum Bacteroidota; class Bacteroidia; order B-17B0; family Aurantibacillaceae; genus Aurantibacillus. The sequence goes on along the minus strand of JACDDR010000023.1, from coordinate 27,297 downwards.
AAACGCATAGAATACCAGAAACAATGAGATAAGCGGTCGCATGGATTAAAACAAAAGTAAACACAAATATGAATTCCGCAAACTAATTAAAAAGGCATCAAGACGCTACTTCCTTTTTATCTGCTCAATCTCCACCTTTAATCCCCTTAACATATTCATGATGCTGTCAAGGTTAAGTTCGGTATGATCGTACTGGTTCATGTTTAGGCAGCAGGTATATTCCCAAAGCTCAAGCACTTCTTCCAGTTTAACTTTATAGGGCTGGTATATTTTATTATCTGAATGTAACTCAAGCGAAGCTTCTTTTTTATTGTAATTCATTACACGCTTGTAAGAAAGACCATCGTCTTTTGTTACTACAATATACGTATGGCCAATTTTTACATCCTCCATGCGCTCAAGGTATTTTGCAATTACAAACGAACCTTCTTTAATAGGCGGCATACTGTCTCCTTTAATAGGAAAAGCCCTGTGTTTGCCCGTAGGTAAAAAAGGCAAACGCATTTGCGGTAATTTTTCAATGTATTCCGGATCGGCATATCCTTTCAGATAACCGGCCGACGCTTTTAAAGGAATAAGTTCCACCATGTCATTTCCATCAGCATCTAACAGAATGGGAAACAAAATCCTGTTTTTACCTACTTTCATTAAACCATCAAGATTTGTTTTTTTCAGATCACCTCTCACCAGAGCATCTATAGCTATGTGAAAATATTCCGAGAGGCGGATCAAAAGATCAATCGGTGGTTCATTACGGGCTTCTTCATAGCCGCCAATGCGCGAACGCGTTACACTTAACTCGTCGGCTAGTTGTTCCTGGGAGAGCCCTTTTAACTGGCGTAAAAAACGGATGTTGGATGATATTTTACTCATTGCTATAATTTATAGTTTAAAATTACTACAATTTATGGTTATTTCCAAGCCCCTTAAAATATTTTTTAAGTCTTTTATTTGCTTCGTTTTTTTGCCGCTAATTACGCCCATCGTATCTATCAATTTGCTTATTGGGGTAATCGGTTCTGATATTTCGCTAAAACCTTGTGGACTTTACCTCGAGCTTGTTTAATAATTTTGCTTTATTTCACGTTCACCCATGCGCCTTTTTAGTATTTTTACCACTATATGGTGAAAAGCCCCCGGAGCAAATTCGTGAAATGGTTGTGGATCTTACTGTTAAGCCCAATCATTACCCTCTTTGTATTAATCCTCCTTATTAATTTTGGCACTTTTGGCTCTCTGCCAAAGGTAGACGAACTACTTAATCCCAAAAACAGCCTTGCTACTGTGGTGTACAGCGGCGACATGAAGATCCTCGGAAAGTATTACAGCGAAAACCGTGTGAACGTTAATTTCAGCCAGCTGGATAAAGATCTTGTAAATGCTTTGATAGCAACCGAAGACGCGCGCTTTTATGATCACAGCGGGGTAGATATTAAAGCCCTTGGGCGCTCCCTTTCCGGTGCGATTACCGGCGGCAGTAAGGGCGGGGGAAGTACCATTACCCAACAGCTTGCCAAAATGATGTTCCCGCGCGATGAAAAACTTACCAAGCCCGGACTGGTTATCCGTAAAATGAAAGAGTGGATCATTGCCACACGTCTCGAAAAACTTTACACCAAAGACGAGATCATGAGTTTGTATTTAAACAAATTCGACTTTCTTAATTTAGCGGTAGGCGTTAAATCGGCTTCGCAAATTTATTTTAACCGCACCCAGGATAGTTTAAAACTGGAACAGGCCGCCATGTTAATTGGTATGGCTAAAAACCCTTCGCTGTTTAATCCTGTGCGTCACCCCGATACCACCATGCATCGCCGCAATGTGGTAATGAATCAGATGGTGAAGTATGGTTATCTTTCCAAACAAAAATACGACAGTTTAAAAGTATTGCCGCTTGGGTTAAGTTTTCGCCCCGAAGATCATAACGATGGACTTGCTCCATATTTCCGCGAATACCTGCGTGATAATTTCATGAAGAGCTGGTGCGAAAAGCATATCAACCCGGAAACCAACAAACCCTACAACATTTATAAAGACGGTTTAAAAATTTATACGACAATAGATTCGCGCATGCAGCAGTACGCCGAAGAAGCGGTGAACGAACACATGGCCGATTTACAGCGCATGTTCAACAAGGATCTGAAACAAAAAAAGAACGCGCCTTTTGCATGGAATGTAAATAAACAGGAGATTGAAAACATCATGAACTCTTCCATTAAACGCAGCGACCGTTATCGCTCCGGTAAAAAAGCGGGAATGAGTCACGACGACATTGTAGCAACATTTTACAAACCTGTGCAAATGACTGTATATAGCCTACGCGGTGATATTGATACCACCATGAGTCCCTTCGACAGTATTAAATATTACAAAGGCTTTTTGCAAACAGGTTTTATGGCCATTGAACCGCAAACAGGATATGTGAAAGCCTGGGTGGGTGGCATCAATCACAAACACTTTAAATATGATCACGTGAAGGTAAGCAAGCGGCAGGTAGGTTCTACGTTTAAGCCTTTTGTGTACGCGCTTGCCATACAGGAAGGCTTTTCGCCCTGCCACCAGGTACCCAATGTAAAAACCTGTATTCCTTTGCCGGATGGTAAAGACTGGTGTCCCGAAAACTCAGATGGACCTAATGATAAGAACAACGGAAAAATGATCACGCTGAAAAAAGCGCTGGCCAACTCAATTAATTATATAACGGCCTGGATAATGAAGCAATATGGTCCGCATGCTGTAGTAAGCCTGGTAAGACGTTTAGGCATAACTTCCGAAATTCCGGAAGTGCCTTCTATCTGTTTGGGTACCGCAGATATCAGTGTGTTTGAAATGGTGGGCGCAAATTCAACCTTTGCCAATAAGGGAACTTATATTCAGCCAACTTTTATTACGCGCATAGAAGATAAGAACGGAAGGGTGCTTGAAGAATTTATTCCAACAACCGATGAGGTGTTCAGCGAAGAAAAAGCATACGCTATGATTCAGCTGATGCGTGGTGTGGTTGATGGCGGAACAGGTTCGCGTTTGCGTTCGCGTCATAAATTGATGAACCAGATCGCGGGTAAGACGGGTACAACACAAAAGAATGCTGATGGATGGTTTATGGGTTTAACGCCTGAGCTTGTTGCCGGAGCCTGGGTTGGGGGCGAAGACCGCAGTGTGCATTTCAACTCTATGGTGGAAGGCCAGGGAGCAACAATGGCCTTGCCGATCTGGGGTAAGTTTTTCAGTAAAGTTTATGCCGATAAAAATCTGAAAGTAAGTAAGGGAGATTTTCCGAAACCTAAAAACCTTGATCCAAATCTTGAACTCGACTGCAGCAAATACGACTCCAAAGAAGACGATGGAAGTATTGAATTTAATGAGTTTGAATAACAGGAAATGAAATCTTTGTTATTGGCCGGTGCAGTCAAAAATAAATTTCTCGAAAATAAATTCTTTTGTTACTTCCTCGGTGTTTTTATCATTGCTGAATTTATTGTTTGTCCCATCGGTGATTTTCCTTTAAATGATGACTGGTCGTACGCTAAAGCAGTAATTGTATTTAACGAAAAAGCAGAATTTAATTTTGGCATCTGGCCGGCAATGACGCTTGCCTCGCATATCTTATGGGGAAGTTTGTTTACCAAACTGTTCGGATTTTCGCACTTCATTCTTCGTTTTTCCACGCTTGTTTCCGCTCTCATAAGCGCAATAGTTATGTATAAGATGACATTAAAAATAAGCAACAATAAAAGGCTTGCAACTCTTGCCTGTGCATTTCTGCTGTTTAATCCTGTGTACTTCAGCCTTGCAAATACCTACATGACGGATGTTAACTTTTGCACCTTAACAATGTTGTGTTTTTATTTTATTTACCAGTTTCACGCAACAGGCAAACTATGGTATGCTTTTCTGGTGTTTTTATTCTCGGGATTACTTGTCCTGGTTCGGCAATTCGGTGTTGTTATGCCTGTTTGTTTTATAATATCATGCTTTTTCAGCCCTGACCGAACAATAAACAAGGTTTTGATAGCTATGCTTGTTATGGCGGGTGTAATGGCGATACTTAAAATTTACGAAGGTTATCTGCAACGAATTTTACCTGACAACCCTACTTATAAATTCTCAGGTGAAGTGAGCCTGTTAAAACGCGTTTTCTGGGATACTTTTTTTCTGGGCTTTAAAGACAAATTCTGTTCGGTGCTTTTACAGGTGCTGATTTACATTTCTCCCCTTGCGCTGCTTCCGTTACCGGGCTTAATAAAGCGATCAGGCTTCATGAAAACAAGTGTCACTGCAATATTGGCTGCAGCCCTTGCCTGGTTTGTGTTCTCGAAAGAAGAATTTCCTTTTCACAATATTTTTACCAACATGAAACTGGGTCCTGAGGTTTTTTACCAATCATTGCATAATCAACCGCACAACGTGTCGGATGTATTTGTGAAAATAATGAATGTACTTAAAATACTCGCGCCTTCTGTTTCGTTATGGGTGATTTTTCTTTTGATACTTAATGCTAAAACCAATATTTTAAGAAGGAAAATAAATCCCGTAGTTATTTGTCTGGTGCTTGTTGCGCTCGGTTACTCGTTTATGTTATTTATAACGGAGAGTTATTTCGACAGGTATGTGCTTCCACTTGTGCTTACCGGTTTATTGCTTTTTTCTTATTTCGTAAGAGAATGGCGGTTCTCTTTTTCGCTGGCTCTGTTGCCGCTTTGTGTTATGGTGTATATGGCTGTAAGTGGTACAAAAGATTATTTCGAGTGGAATGAAAAGCGCTGGGCAGCATACAGGTTTTTAAATGAACGCTGCAAAATTCCTCACAGGCTTATTAACGGGGGTTTTGAAACTTCCTGCTGGACAGATGAAGGGTATCTTATATCATACAGTTATCTTGATATTGAAAGTGTAAATTTTGTGATACAGTTCGACAAACCGCAGGAAAACTTCAAACTGCTGGCAGAATACCCTTTTCAAAGATACTTTCCCTATAAAAAAGATAAAATGAATATATTTGTAAGAGAAGGAAACATTAAATTATATGATAAACCGAGTAGTAAAAAACGTTGAAGAAGCAACAAAGGATATTAAAGACGGAATGACCTTGATGGTTGGAGGCTTTGGCCTCTGCGGTATCCCTGAGAATTGCATTGCCCAGCTTGTAAAAATGGGTGTGAAGGATTTAACCTGCATCAGTAATAACGCAGGCGTAGATGATTTTGGATTGGGTTTATTACTACAAACCAAACAGATTAAAAAAATGATCTCCAGTTACGTAGGGGAAAACGATGAGTTTGAAAGACAAATGCTCAGCGGCGAACTTGAAGTGGAGCTGGTGCCTCAGGGCACATTGGCTACACGCTGCATGGCTGCAGGATATGGCATGCCCGTAATTTATACCCCCGCGGGTGTTGGTACCGAAGTGGCCATAGGTAAAGAAGTACGCAAATTTACATTCAACGGCGAAGAAAAAGAATATCTTGAAGAAAAGGCCTTTGAAGCCGACTTTGCTATTGTAAAAGCGTGGAAAGGCGACACCGCAGGTAATCTTGTTTACAGAAGCACCGCACGAAATTTTAATCCGATGATGGCAATGGGCGGTAAAATTACCATTGCAGAAGTAGAAGAGCTTGTTCCTGCAGGAGAGCTGGACCCGGATCATATTCATACGCCCGGCATATACGTTCACAGGGTATTCCAGGGCGAAAAATACGAGAAACGTATCGAACAGAGAACGGTGAGGAAAAAATAATTTCACGAATACCATCGTGTTATTTAACTCATTACATTTTTTATTATTTCTGCCTCTTGTTATAGGCTTATACTATCTGATAACGCCAAAATACCGGTGGGTGTTTATTTTCATCGCCTCCTGTTATTTTTACATGGCCTTTATTCCCGAGTACATTTTCATTTTATTTTTCATTATTCTTATTGATTACCTCCTTGCGCGTGTTATTGAAAATGCCAAAACAAAAAAGGCAAAACGGTCTTACCTTATTCTAAGTATAGCCGCAAACGTTGGTCTTCTGGTTTTCTTCAAGTACTTTACTTTTATAAACGAAAATGTAATTTCAATTCTGAAGCCTGCGGGGGTTAACTTTAAAATGTATCATTTAAACGTGGTGTTACCCATTGGCTTGTCGTTTCACACGTTTCAGTCGATGAGTTATATTATTGAAGTGTACCGCGGTAACCAGAAAGCTGAAAAACATCTCGGATATTTTGCCAATTACGTATTGTTCTTTCCGCAGATGGTGGCCGGACCAATTGAAAAATATAAAAACCTTGGAAACGAACTTAAAAACGAAGTAAGGCCGCTGTACGATAATTTTTCAAACGGATTCAGGCTTATTTTATTTGGCCTATTCGTAAAAATGGTGGTTGCCGATAATATTGCCCCGCTGGTAAATACTGTTTACGAAAACCCCGCGGCATTCCATTCCGCTGAGGTGTGGCTGGCAGTAGTATTATTTTCTTTTCAGATTTACGCCGATTTCTACGGCTATTCCACCATTGCCCTTGGTGCCGCGCGCCTGCTTGGAATTCATTTAACCGATAATTTTAAAACGCCGTATCTTGCCATCAGCATTAACGATTTCTGGAAACGATGGCATATTTCATTAACGTCCTGGTTCAGGGAGTATCTGTACATCCCTCTGGGTGGCAGCAGGGGAAGCACAGCAAAATGGGTCATCACCATTTTAATTGTTTTTTTTGTAAGTGGCTTATGGCATGGTGCAAGCTGGACCTTTGTGGTGTGGGGACTTTTACACGGCTGCTTCTATCTTTTGGAGCGACTGTTTAACAAAGTGTTTAATTTTAAACCGCAAACGGGCGTTACTTTGTTAAACTGTTTTCTTGGAATAAAAACATTTTTAGTGGTATCGCTCATCTGGATTTTTTTCAGAGCCGAAAGTTTTTCAAAAGCAGAATTGGTGATCAGTTCTCTGTTTAATAACTGGAGTTTTTCTTTTCATGGGTTGCATTATTTGATGCCGGTGGCTTTTGCTTTTATTCTTTTCATTTCTGATGCTATGCTTTTCAGGCAAAGAATAGATCTATGGCTTGATAATAGGGTAGAAGTGTGGCGGTGGTCCTTTTATTCCATCGTATTGTTTTGTATTTTTTGTTTAGCGGGAGTAGAAAGTCTTCCGTTTATTTACTTTCAGTTTTAATGATTAAAAAAATAACATATAAGTTGCTGCTTTTCTTCACGCTGGTGCTAGCTATTCATTATGTTTATCTCTATACTTTATATCCTTCAGATCTAAAAAAATATTCGCCGTTGCTTGTTCAATGTAAAACCCTTTCGAAGGATGTGAGTGTAATTTATTTTGGAGAATCTTCCAACACTGCTTATGCTGAAAAAGATTCGCTGAAGCAAACAATTTCAGAAATGGTTGCCGGAATGATCCCCAAAAAAAAGATGGCTACTATCGATACCTTCGCGGTTCATGCAGGAATTTACAAAGAATGGTTGAAGTCCCTGAACCCCAAAGGGAAGGAGTGCGTGATTGTGACCTTGAATTTAAGATCCTTCGGTGCCGCCTGGATTCATTCGAAGATCGAAAGCAACCTTAACAAAAGCGTTAGACTGTCTGAAACTCCTTATGCCGGGATCAACCGTTTGTTACTTGCTTTAAGAATGCCTGCCGATCAAACTCCGTTGCAATGTGACCGGCAAATTATTAACGACTGGCGAAACGAAAAACTTCCTTTTAAAAGTCCTTTTTCATACAAAACCACAAAAGAGTGGGATGATGGTTATTATAAAAAACTTAAAAATAATGGCGCCAGTCACAAAGACAGTGCCCGCATCATTCTGGCTTGTCATTACATAAAAGCCTTTGCCTTTACTATCCATGATAACAATCCGCGTGTTAAAGATTTTGATGAAATCGCAGCCTGGAGTGCAAAAAACAACGTGAAAGTTTATTTTAATATCCTGGCCGAAAACATTCACTACGCCGACTCACTGGTAGGTAAAGAATTAGTATATTTAATGCGACAAAACCGGGATTACCTCATAAAACGTTATAAAGCTAAAAACATTGAGATGATTGATAATCTCGAGGCGATAGAGTCGAAATATTTTATCGATAAGAACTGGACAACTGAACATTACACCGATAAAGGACGTATGATTATTGCCAGGAATATTGTTGAACATTTAAAATTAAAGTAAGTATGTTAGATAAAAACGGCATTGCAAAGCGGATCGCAAAAGAGGTTAAGGATGGTATGTATGTTAACCTTGGCATTGGTATCCCAACTCTTGTGGCCAATTATATTCCCCAAGGAATAAACGTAGAATTGCAAAGTGAAAATGGGATTTTGGGAATGGGTCCGTTTCCTTTTGAAGGAGAAGAGGATGCTGATCTTATCAATGCAGGAAAACAAACGGTGACATTACTTCCCGGCTCCTCGATATTTGACAGTGCCATGAGTTTTGGCATGATCAGGGCGCAAAAGGTAAACCTTACCATTCTTGGTGCTATGGAAGTAAGTGAAGATGGTGATATCGCCAACTGGAAAATTCCGGGTAAAATGGTGAAAGGGATGGGAGGCGCTATGGATCTGGTGGCTAGCGCAAAAAATATAATTGTGGCTATGCAGCAGGTAAACAAGGCCGGGCAATCGAAGCTGCTTGCTAAATGTGAACTGCCCCTCACCGGGATCAAATGCGTTAAGAAAATAGTAACCGAACTGGGGGTTTACGAAATCATCCCCGGAAAAGGATTCAAATTACTGGAGCGCGCCCCAGGCGTGAGCGTGGAAGATATCAAAAAGGCAACAGCAGGTAAATTAATCGTGGAAGGTGAAATTCCTGAAATGAGTGTTTAAATTTTATAAACGTTTAATGTCTGTAAAAAAAGCCTTAAGATTGTTTTTGTTTTTCATTTGCCTTTTTTGCATGGCTTCGTGTTCACGCACGACTGTGATGGTTGACGAATTAATGCAGGGTTCAGGCCGGACTTCTCCGGGTGGAATTTTGGTAAAAGATTCTGTTGTTAAAGAGCATGTATTTATCCGGCTTGACTCTACAGCTATGTTCGGCCCACTTTATACGTACCACTTACAGCCCGAAGATAAAAATAAACCTATCCGTTTGATCATTACCGGTAAAGCCAGGGATAATTATGTTCGTTGTAACGGCACCATTACTTATTTTCTAAACGATACTGCCAGTCAGTATAACTGGGATGGAAGTAACATTTTATACCACATTACCGATTTGAATAAATGGTGTTATTTTCGCGAAGAGATACAATTAATGAAAAACAGTTCGCAGGCTCCCTACACAAAAATATGTGTTCAGGCATTTCTGCCAAATGCGAGGGGTGAAAGGTTTGATCTCGACTCAGTAAATATTAAACTGGTAAGAACGAATTAGAACAGATGAAATTCAGATTGCGGATAGACATACCGGAAAACGTAAAACGAACAATTGGGATCTTTCTGTTTGTAATTGCTTTAGCATGGTTTTTTAATTCCATAGGATTGCCGGCAACCATGAGCAAACGTCCTTGTTCAATTCATCTTTTTGGTCAAACCGAACGTGCTTCTATCGCTTTAAATTATAGTGAAAGGGATATGAATTTCTTTCTTCCCCGTATTCATAAATTCGATCATGGCGATGATGGAATAACAGGAATGGAGTTTCCACTGGTACCCTATGTGCCCGCTATATGTTATAAGCTTTTTGGATTTAATGAAATTTATTATCGGGGGTTTGTTTTGCTTATTATTGTGGCAGGGCTATTTCTGTTTTATCAGCTTGTTTATTCCGTCACCAAAAGTTACGTTCTTTCGTTGGGACTTATAGCGGCTGCTTATTTTTCGCCGGCTCTTATATTTTACAGCAATAATTTTATGCCCGACGTTCCCAGTCTGGGCTTTGTGCTTGCCGGATGGTATTATTTTTTCAAATTTCTCCGGAACGAACAAAATAAAAAGTATTTCAGAATTTATTGGTTGCTCATGCTTTTGGGCATACTCATAAAAATAACATCATTTATTTCCCTTACTGCGGTTATCGGCCTTGTTATTTTAGATTCGATGGGGTTTTTCAAAAAGACAAGTGAGCGGGGGTTCCTGTTCTCAAAGAACCAAAAAAGGACAATAATAGTCGGATATATTCTTACTATTCTTTTAGTTGCCGCATGGTATTTATACGCGCGATGGCTTTCAAATCATTATAAAAATGCAGGTTTTCTTTTGTCTCAAACAGTTGAAACGGCATGGGCAGAAATTGTGGGCATCTGGAGTTACATTAACAAAGTACATAAATACGAGTACTTTACCTACGAAGGTTATGTGTTATTTGGCAGCTTGTTTACAGTACTACTGCTGGGTTATAAATTTGTGAGCCGTTTGTATTTTACTATTACTATTCTGATACTAATAGGTAATCTTATTTTCATATGCCTTTTCTTTTCGCAGTTTCATGATCATGAATATTATATCATTCCATTATTGCCATTTATATTTATGCTTGTGTTAACGTTTGGTGATTTTTTACAGCGTGTATCGTTAAGATTTTCCAGGCTGATATATTTTGCATTCCTGGTTATTTTATTTTTTAATCTGAAGGAGTCGGCAGCAGCATGTAAAAAAGACTTCACTTTAAAATATGAGCCTAAATATATTCGTTGGGTTTCAGATTTTGAATCCTATTGGGACCTTGAGCCTAAGTTAAGGAAACTCGGAATTAAGAATACAGATTACACCCTGGCCGGTTTTGATAAATCTTTTTGTAACAGTTTGTATCTTATGAACCAGTTAGGGTATAGTTTTGACGAAAAAATTTCAAAAGAAGATTTAAAAAAACTTATAGAAAATCCACGGTATAAGTATCTTGTTATTTCTGATTCTACAAAATTCAATGCGTTTTATCCGAACTCATTCTCGCAGAATATTGTAACCACGCATCGCGGCTTAATTGTATATAAGCTTAGATAAGACTACCTGACAAACAAAACTTTCTCTTGTGGTATCTTCATTTGCTGCAGCCAGGTTGCCACACTCAGTGAATCATGCTTTTCCCATACTGGCCCGAACTGACCGTGACAGGAGCTGGAGTAACCATTGATAGTCTTTGTTTTTAACTCTACAGCAACAAGCATGGCGTCAATCTGAATCTTGTAGGCCTCATCTGGCCCGGAAGGAATATAAGCAAACGCCAGATAATTTTTATAGCCTAGAGTTGAAAGAATCTTATTTTTAATACTGTTTGTGCGCTCTTGCGAAACACTTTTCGGATAAATAACAAACGAGTCTGCTTTACAGTAATTGTCAAACACCAACAGGAACGGCAGAAGTATTAAAACAACCCTGACTCCTTTTATATTTAGTGTTGCTAAGTAAGTTACAGAAATAGAAACCGTCCAGGCCATAAAAAACACCCACACAAGAACCAGCCTGCTAACTACGCGTATGGCTTTAAACCCCGGGATATGGAGTAAAATATTATCATATAAACAATGTGTGTTAAAATTGGTGGTTAGTATAAAACAGCAAACGCTCATTACAATAAGCGTTAGTAATAGTTTTTTGTTGTAACCCTTTCCTGCCAGAAAAAATGCAAAAATAAAACTGAGGATAATTAGTATACCAGGAAATAGAAAATGAAACCATTCATATTTTGATTGAACGGGAGTCGACGAAAGAAAATGCCAGGCCACCGCGCCGGGAAATGCTTTAAAGTAAGAAGATACCTGGGGAACAGTCTCAAGAACCTCATTAAAATCAGTATAATAGCCGGTTATCTGGTTCCGTTTATAATAAAAATAGAACATTGGCCCAAGAAGTACGCCAGCCCCTAAACCGGTAAGCAACAGATGAACGGTTCTTTTGATGATCATTTTTAGTTCTGGTTTTTGAAAATTAAAGACCAGAAAACATAAGGCAAATAAGGCTCCAAAGAAAAAAGTGAAATAGCCCAAATAAACACCAAGGTAAAATTGAAGAACAATAAAGAAAGTGCACAATAAAAGATCTCTGACATTCTTTGTGTTTAAATACTGGTAAAGAAAATAAAACACCAGCGGCACAAAAAAACGAAAGATGAATTGGGGATGATTGTGAATGCCATTTACAATTAGACTAAAGGCAAATATAAAAGCCCCTGCCGAAGCAGCATATTTATTGTTTGTGAGCTTATTAAATACGTAATACGATGTTATGTAATTTAGAATATGACATAACAGAATCAGCAGTTGAAATGCCATCAGGTTATCTGCGCCAAACAAGCGGAAGATGGAATAAAACGGAGTAATGCCAAGTAAGTTATCCGAATAGGAAATAACTTCTTTATCGGGAAACATAAAGAATCCATCCCAATAACCTGAGTAATTACCGCAGAGCCATTGGTAATTATATTCTATGATGGAAACAATAAAACGCGAATCACCCAGATCTCCAATAATATTCCTGAAGTCGTATCCGAAAATCTGAAAAAAAGAAATATGCAATCCAGTTAAAAGGAGAACAATTACAAGCCAGTAAGATTTAATGAATATGAAAACGTTTTTCAGGAATGTTTGTTTAGCACTAAGCTAAAGATAATTCTAAAATGCTTTCAAACAATAATTTTCCGTCTTCATTGCCTAATTCTTTATCAGAAGCTCTTTCAGGATGAGGCATCATGCCAAATACATTCTTGCCTTCGTTACAAACCCCGGCAATGTTATCGGTTGCGCCATTAGGATTAGCCGCATCAGTTACTTTACCATTTTCGTCACAGTACCTGAAAAGCACCTGGCCATTGGCATTTAATTTTTTAATAACATCAGCTTCCGCGTAAAACTTTCCTTCGCCGTGAGCAATAGGAATACGTAATGCTTTGTCAAGAGGAATTTTGGAAGTTACCGGCGTGCTATTATTCTCCGCTTTAATAAAAACATTTTTGCAGATGAATTTGCGGCTGTTATTGTGCATCAATGCGCCCGGAAGCAATCCTGCCTCGCATAAGATCTGAAAGCCATTGCATACACCAAAAACAAACCCGCCCTTGTTTGCATGTTCAATCACTTTTTCCATGATGGGCGAAAATTTGGCGATGGCGCCGCTTCTTAAATAATCACCGTAAGAAAATCCTCCTGGTAATACAATATGTGTACAGCCTTCAAGGTCGGTGTTTTTGTGCCAGAGCTTAACGGCATCCTGCTTCATGATATTTTTTAAAACATACACCATGTCTTCATCACAATTAGAGCCCGGGAATACTACAACGCCAAATTTCATGAGATAATAATTAGGTTACAAAGTTACGAATTCAATATAAAATCCGGGAACGGGTTTTTAACAATTGCGGGAATATTTTAGTGTTTAAGCCTAAAACCAGCCTTTTTTCCTTTTCCCTCCAAGGCCAAGAACCCCTAAAAGCCCGCGCGCTACTTCTCTCACCACGGTTCTGCCAACCTGCCTCACCATTGTGTTTTCGCTCACTTTTTCAAGAGTTGACTTTTCTTTCTTTTCTTTTTTAGGAGTACTCTTTTCCTTTTCTTCGTTTTCTGTTTCGCCCGCGCTTTTTATCTTTTCGTTCAGTAATTCATAAGCGCTTTCGCGGTCGATGCTTTCATTGTATTTGCCAACGAGATGACTTGCAGAAATACTTTGATTTAATTCTTCGGGTGTTAATGTTCCAATACGACTCATGGGCGCTCTCAGGTGCACTGCCGCAAGCGGAGTAGGGATGCCTTTTTCATTTAAGGCCGAAACAAGAGCCTGGCCAATGCCAAGACTGGTCAATAAGTCATCGGTTTTATAGAATTCGGAAATCGGATAATTTTCGGCGGTTTTTTTAATGGCCTTGCGGTCCTTTTCTGTAAAAGCCCTCAGCGCATGCTGTATTTTTAATCCTAATTGGGATAATACCGAATCAGGAATATCGTAAGGGTTCTGCGTTACAAAATAAATACCCACACCTTTCGAACGGATCAGTTTAATAATGCTTTCTATCTGGTCTAACAATGCTTTAGATGCTTCCTTGAAGATGAGATGCGCTTCATCAATAAAAATACAAAGCTTGGGTTTTTCTAAATCGCCAGCCTCCGGAAAAGTTGAATATATTTCCGCCAGCAGGCATAACATAAATGTTGAAAATAGTTTTGGTTTATCCTGAATGTCGCTCAAACGTATCACAGACGCGATGCCGCAGCCAGTTGAATCGGTGCGTACCAGATCAGAGACTTCGAAACTTTTTTCACCAAAAAACAATTCTGCTCCCTGGCCTTCCAGTTCAATGATCTTTCTAAGGATAGTAGAAGTACTGGCCGATGAAAGATTACCATAGAGTTTTTTAATTTCCTCTTTTCCCTGCTCCGTCGCAAATTGTAGCAACTGTTTGAAATCTTTCAGGTCCAGCAAAGGTAGTTTCTGATCATCGGCATACTTGAACAGCACGGCAACTACGCCACTTTGAGTATCATTAAGTTCTAATATCTTCGAAAATAAAACAGGACCAAATTCACTTACCGTCGCTCTTAATCTTACTCCCGGCTCTTTTGAAAGCGAGAGAAATTCTGTTCCCGTTCCTTTGACTGTAAATGGAATTCCAATTAAAGCATGACGTTCTTCAATTTTGGCATTATTTGTACCGCCTCTCGCGAGCCCGCTGAGGTCACCTTTCAGATCCATCAGCAATACCGGGATTCCGGCCGCACACATGTTTTCCGCAATTATCTGGAGCGTTACAGTTTTACCTGTACCTGTAGCTCCGGCAATTAAGCCATGCCGGTTTAATGTTTTTAAAGGAAGTTTAATTTGAACATCTTTTTGCGGAACTCCATCGAGCAGGGCTGCGCCAAGAACAATCGAACCTCCCGTGCTGTTATACCCTGAAGTTAATTGTTGTTTAAATGATTCAGTTTTATCCATAAAGTGCTTAGCTGATTACCGGCGGCGGTTCCATTACATGCCCGCAGGATTTGCAGGTTCGTAAATCAATATCATTATAGAAACGTTTAAATTCAGTTTGAAATTGCGACTGGATATCTGTTAGTTTAAAATAAGCGTCGTGCAGTTTGTTGTTGCATTTCTCGCAGTACCATTGCAGGCCGTCCATTTCTCCTTCACGCCTTCTGCGTTCCATTACAAGGCCAATGGTGTTGGGTCCGCGTTTTGGATTATGAGGCACACGGGGAGGAAGTAAAAAAATATCTCCTTCCTTAATATCCACTTCTACAGCTTTGCCATCTTCCTGAATCTGCACTTTTACATCGCCTTCCAGCTGATAAAAAAATTCTTCGCTTTCATTAAAATGGTAATCCTTGCGGGAATTTGGCCCTCCAACAACCATTACAATAAATTCAGCGTCTTTATAAACTACCTTGTTATTTACAGGCGGTTTAAGTAAATGGCGATTATCATCGATCCATTTTTTGAAATTAAAAGGGCGTGTTAGCATATATTAAATTTACGATTTATTAATTTACAATTTACCATTTAAACCCTGAAATCTTAAACCACATAGAATCATAGAAGAGGCAGCTTTTTAAAAATATCGTTTACAAAAGTTTTTTGGCCTTCAGCAAAAATGTTGTCACAATTAAAATTGATTAATATTCCTTTAGGGGCTTTTAATAGGTTCATATAGGTTAGAAGCTGCGCTTCAAAGACTGGGTGGTGATCGTTTGTCGCTTTTAATTCGACAACAAGACAGTTTTCAAGGAATAAATCACATCGAAAATCAGCATTTAGTTCTTTTCCTTTATAATTTACTGGAATTTTAAACTCTGTGTGAAAATTTATTTTCCTATGTATCAGTTCCTCTGTCATGCATTGGTGATATAGACTTTCTAACAAACCTCTCCCCATTATTTTGTGTACTTCAATGGCAGCACCAATTACTTCATAAGTTAGATCGTCAAGGTATTTTTTTGTAATTTTTTGATTAGAAAGCATCCTCATTCTCTCTATGTTTTCTATGTGGTTTTAAATCAACGCTTGCTTCACCAAATACTCCGCAATTTGCACCGCGTTGGTGGCAGCGCCTTTACGCAGGTTATCTGCTACTATCCACATATTTAATGTTTTGGGCTGCGATTCATCTCTTCGTATTCTTCCCACGAACACTTCATCCTTGTTATGCGCGTTCATTGGCATCGGATAAAGCTGGTTTTTTACATCATCCTGTAAAACAACTCCGGGTGTATTTTTAAACAGTTCAAAAATAGCTTCTATATCAAATTCATTTTCAAACTCAATGTTTACACTTTCGCTGTGACCGCCCATCACGGGTATACGCACTGTTGTAGCAGTTAGACGAATGGTATCATCGCCCATTATTTTTTTTGTTTCATTTACCATCTTCATTTCTTCCTTGGTGTAACCATTCTCGGTAAACACATCAATCTGCGGAATAACATTCAGGTCGATTTTATACTTGTAGGCCATATCCGGACTATGTCCGTCCCTGCGCTCGTTCATGAGCTGATCAACGGCTTTTACACCGGTGCCTGTAACGCTTTGGTAAGTTGAAACCACTACGCGTTTAATTTTATATTTTTTGTGCAAGGGGTTCAGAGCCACAACCAATTGAATAGTTGAGCAATTAGGGTTGGCAATGATCTTATCTGTATTTTGTAACACATGTGCGTTTACTTCTGGCACTACTAATTTTTTTACAGGATCCATTCTCCACGCCGAAGAATTATCAATCACCGTCGTTCCAACAGCCGCAAACTTTTCTGCCCATTCCAGGGAAGTACTGCCGCCAGCCGAAAACAGGGCGATCAGCGGTTTAGCGTCAATGGCCTGTTGCATCGAATGCACTTTGTATTTTTTGCCCTTAAATTCAATTTCTTTACCCACCGATCTTTCGGAAGCAACGGGAATCAGTTCGGTTACATTGAAATTTCGTTCCGCCAGTACTTCTAACATTTTTGTGCCTACCAGGCCGGTGGCGCCTACAACAGCAATTTTCATAGTTTATTTTGACGTAAAAGTAAAAAACTAAAATTTTAATTCATCAATATTTTTATACTCATTTATTTTCCGGATCCTTTTCTGTTTCATCGGTATCCTCATCGCCTTTTTCAGCAAGGTACACGCCATCATCTTTAATAACTACCTTACGGTGGCGGTAAAGTACTCCAATACTTTTTTTAAACGTGGCCTTGCTCATTGCAAATTGTTTGGCAATTTCTTCAGGTGTGCTTTTATCGGTGAGGTTAAGGTAACCATCGTTGTGCGCAAGATATTCCAGTATCACATCTGTTGAAGACAGTACATTCTGGAATCCTGGTTTTTGCAGACTAAGATCGATGAGGTTATCCTGACGGATGTTTTTTATATAACCGGTCATTTCATCACCAATCTGAATGTTCTTATAAATATCATTCCTGTAAAGTAAACCGCGGTGTTTGCCGTCAATGATACAGCTGTAACCAAGGGGCGATTCTTCAAAAACCATTAAGCTCACTTCATCACCTTTTTCTACCAGCAAATGTTCATTGCTGATAAAATTATCAATGAGGGCGGAGGCAATAATACGCTGAGTTAATTCATCCAGGTAAATATATACCACATAGGATTCGCCTTCCTCCATGTTATTCAGCTGTTCCCTGTGAGGCATGAACAGATCTTTTTCCAAGCCCCAATCCAGGAAAGCGCCTATTTCAGAAATGCTGGTGACTCTCAAAAAAGAAAAAGAATAGATCTGTGCATATGGAACCTGCGGGGTGGCAATCAAACGGTCTTCCGAATCCTTGTAGATAAACACTTCAATTTTATCTTTTACTTTGTAGGCAGATTTTTTGTATGAGTTTGGGAGTAACACCTCGTTTTTATCTTCATCGCCCAAATGCAGGCCTACGGCCGTTTCGCGCAAAATGGTGAGGGTATTGAGTTTTCCTATCTGTATCATTTCGTTATTTATCGACCACGAAGATACTCTTAATTTGCGGGCTTAATCCCTATCAAATGTGAAATAAGCGAAAAGAGTAAACTAGTAAAGATTAACTCCTACCTTTGCCGCCGTATGAAACCAAACAAGCTGTCGTGGCTCATTTTAATAGCGCTTTCTGTTGTTTGGGGTAGCTCTTTTATTTTAATGAAGCGCGGCCTGGAGGCCTTCTCCAGTGATGAAGTGGCCGCGTTGCGAATAGGCATGGCTTTTATTTTTCTGGCTCCGTTTTTAGTAAAGCATTATAAAATTGATCTTAAAAAATACTGGTTCGGATTATTGCTGATGGGTGTTTTTGGCAACTTAATACCCGCCTTTTTATTTACAAAAGCAGAAACGGAAATAAGCAGTAGTCTAACAGGCATGCTGAACGCGCTCACGCCTATGTTTACGATCATTATCGGAATTTTCTGGCTGAAGTTAAGGCCAGGTGGCGTTCAGATTTCCGGAATCATCGTAGGGTTTATCGGGGCGGTGGCATTAATGTACTTCGATTTAAACAACGCACCTTCTAAAAGTGCCATGTATGGTTTGCTGGTAGTGGCCGCCACCCTTTGTTATGCCATTAGTGTTACTGGTATAAGAAAATATTTAACCGATCTTAACTCGGTAACCGCAACGGTGTGGGCCTTTTCGTTCACCGGGCCCGTTGCACTGGTTTATCTCTTTGGGTTTACCAAATTCATTCCCCACTTGAAAACAGCGCCGATTGCCCTCTCTTCGCTGGGATATATATGCATTCTGGGGATTGCAGGCTCGGCCCTTTCGGTAATAGCATTTAATGTTTTGGTCAAACAAGCGGGGTCGGTTTTTGCAAGCACCTGTACTTATTTGATTCCTGTTGTTGCAATTTGTTGGGGGTTAATGGATTATGAAAAAATTAATCCCATTCAGGTCATGAGCATGGTAGTAATTATTTTTAGCGTTTACCTGATAAATAGGAGATAAAATTTGCTCATTTCCATTAAATCCGTATATTTGCATCCCTTTTTAAAAGGAAATTATTAACAATTTAAATTAACAGAGCATGTACGCAATCGTAGAAATAGCCGGGCAACAATTTAAAGTGGAACGTGGAAACAAAGTTTACGTTCACCGCCTTGAGGCTAACGAGGGTGCTAAAATTGAATTTGATCGTGTGTTACTTATTAGTAACGGCGATAACATTTCAGTTGGAAGCCCTACCGTGGATGGCGCTAAAGTAGCAGCCACCGTAATCACCCATTTAAAGGGGGATAAAGTGATCATTTTCAAAAAGAAACGTCGTAAGACCACTCAGAAATGGAACAATCACCGTCAATCTTTTACGCAAATCCTTATCCAGGGAGTTCTTGGTAAAGGCGAAACGTTGAAGGACGAAATTAAAGTTGAGAAGTACGAGAAGAAGGTTTTTGGAATGAAATCTAAAAAATCTGAAACTGAAACTGCTCCAGTTGCTGAAGTAAAGGCAGAGAAAAAAGCCCCTGCAAAGAAGGCTCCTGTGAAGAAAGCAGCTGCAAAGAAAACTACAACTAAGAAAAAAGAAGATTAATAAACAATTTAAGAAGTAAGATTTCAGAAGTGAAATCTAAGATCTGACTTCAAAAATCTAAAATTTAAAAAAATGGCACACAAAAAAGGCGAAGGTAAAGTAAAGAACGGTCGCGAATCACATGCTAAACGCTTAGGCGTTAAAATTTTCGGTGGACAAGCTTGCATAGCTGGGAACATTATTGTTCGTCAGCGTGGAACAAAGCATAACCCAGGTGTTGGAGTAGGTATTGGTAAAGACCATACTTTATATGCTTTAATAGACGGTAAAGTAGTATTTAAGAAGAAGAGAGATGATCGTTCGTATGTATCGATCCAAGCTAACGAAGCTTAATTATTTACGAATTATTATTAGAAAGCCTATCGATAATTCGATGGGCTTTTTTTATTTTTGACAATCATATTATATGTTACAACTAAATTATATCCGCGAAAATAAAGACGAAGTGCTGAAGCGCCTCGCGATAAAAAACTTTAAAGATGCCGAGAGTATCATTAATTCTGTATTAGAGAAGGACGCAGCGCGCCGCAATATTCAGAAGGAAGGCGATAATCTTAAAGCCGAAGCCAATCAGATAGCCAAGCAAATTGGCGAATTAATGAAGGCCGGTAAAAAAGAAGAAGCGGAACAGGCGAAAGCAAAAACAGGTGATCTGAAGCAAAAGGAAAAATCCTTTGATGAACAACTGAAGAAACTGGAAGATGAAATGCACGCGTTGTTGGTGCAGGTGCCTAATACACCGAGCCTGGATGTTCCAAAAGGAAAAACGCCTGAAGATAACGAAGTGATATTTGAACACGGAGATAAACCAGTGCTGCACGCAAACGCAAAACCGCATTGGGAGCTTGCTTCGAAATACGACCTTATTGATTTTGAATTAGGAGTAAAAATTGCCGGCGCAGGATTTCCTGTTTACAAAGGCAAATGCGCGCGTTTACAAAGGGCGCTGATTAACTTTTTTCTCGACCGGGCAACAGCGCAGGGTTATCTCGAAATTCAGCCACCAATTGTAGTGAACGAGGACAGTGGATACGGCACAGGTCAGCTTCCGGATAAGGAAGGACAAATGTATCATATGGGAATTGATAATTTATATTTGATACCAACCGCGGAAGTACCGGTAACTAATATTTACCGCGATGTTATTCTAAAGGAAACAGATTTCCCGGTTATGAATTGTGCGTATACGCCTTGTTTCAGAAGGGAAGCGGGGAGTTATGGAAAAGATGTGCGCGGGTTAAACCGTTTGCACCAGTTTGATAAAGTTGAAATTGTTCAGATTGCTCACCCCGATAAGAGTTACGCGATTCTGGAAGAAATGCGCGATTACGTTGCAGGTTTATTAAAAGAACTCGAATTGCCATTTAGAATATTAAAGTTGTGTGGCGGTGATATGAGTTTTGCAAGCGCATTAACTTACGATATGGAAGTGTGGAGCGCCGCGCAGCAAAGATGGCTCGAAGTAAGCAGTGTAAGCAACTTTGAATCGTTTCAAACCAACCGTTTGAAGTGCCGCTTTAAAGATGCAGGCGGTAAAACGCAGTTAGCGCACAGTCTTAACGGAAGCGCCCTTGCTCTGCCGCGGATTGTTGCGGCCTTGCTTGAAAATAATCAAACAGAGGTTGGGATTAAGATCCCTGCTGTTCTTGTACCTTATACGGGCTTTGACATGATTGTTTAATGATATTTAAAAATCCATTTTTTTATCCCGTTGGTTCGAGCGTCCGTCCGAACGGATGTTCATCCGGGCGGGCAATCACTGTCAGTTCGAGCGTAGTCGAGAACTATATCTCCAAATTTCTTATTCTCTTACTTCTTATTTTCTTTTTCTCTTCCTGCATAAAAAACGCCATTTACGAAACGCAGTTAAAATCGCTGGATAGCCTGAGTGGCGCATTAAATCAAAAGATTTCGGAACTACGCCAGGTGGATACGATCATTCTTAAAAAAGCGATTTCAAAATACAACAATTACAAACAGTTCATTCAGCAAAATGTAAATGATACGGTGAATAAAGAGCAGGCGAATCATTTGCAGCAATTTTATGTTAGCGGAAAAAACCTGACTGAATTTTCAAATAACCGCTCAACGATTCTGGCAAGAGGGAGCTTATTAAACTCGCAAATTAATAAACTAATTGCCGACGTAAAAGAGCAGGCTGTTGATCAGGATAAACTTGCGCAATTTTCTTCGGAGGAAAAACAGGCCGCCAAAGATCTTATAAAAGCCAGTTACGAACAACAGCAGCTCTTCCAGGCAAATCTACAGGAGTTTAAATTTTCTTTATCGGGCGTTGAGATGCTGATCCGTTCAAGAAATAACGGACAAATGCCAACGATTATAAAAGATTCCATCCCTCTTTAAATGCCAATTACCTTCATTACTCAGCATACCGGGTTTAAATTAAAACAGGGTGCAAAGATTAAAACCTGGATTAAGAAAATAGTTGAGCTTGAAAAAAGACAACAAGGGCAATTGAATTTTGTTTTCACTACTGACAAAGATCTTTTAAAAATCAATCAGCAATTTCTGAAACACAATACGTTTACAGATATAATTACTTTTGATTATACTGAAGAAAAAACTTTGAACGCTGACATTATGATAAGTGTGGATAGAGTGGGGGAGAACGCTAAAAAATTAAAGCTTGAATTTCAGGAAGAATTAAAACGTGTAATGATACATGGAGTGCTTCATCTCTGTGGGTATAAGGATAAAACAAAACCCGACTCAACACTCATGCGGAAGAAAGAAGACTGGGCGTTAAAAAAGTATTAACAACACTAAACGCGTGATCACGTGATTTTGTTTTTTAATTCCTGAATCTTTTTGTGAAGGTATTTTTCGCTCGGCATTAAAGAGTTCTGGATCCTTTGAGCATATTTAATACTGTCCATTACTTCCTTTTGTTTTTGTTCCAGTTTTCGCTTTTGTTCGGTGATAGTGGCGTTCGTTTTTTTCTTTAGCCTGAATGCCTGAAACGAAACCCCGGCTACAACTATCATGAGTATAAAGCCAATAACACCAAAGAAAGTGTAAAGCTTTTGTTGTTTGATTTCCTGGTCGTGTTTTGATTTTTCGAGAGTTTCTCTTTCCAGTGTTTTAACACTGTCGGCGGCATGTTTCACTCCAAATTCAAAATTCAATTTTGTTTCAGTTACCTTTCTGGTATTTTCGTTATTGTTAATGCTGTCGCGGTATTTTATATACATGCGATAGTCTGCAAAAGATTTTTTGTAGTTGCCCATAAGACTGTCAATTGCCGAAAGTCCTGAGTAGTCGGTCTTTATCTGTTCAAGGCTTCCGATTTCGTAAGCTATTGCCAGGCTTTTTTCGAAATACTTTTTAGCTTCTGTGTAGTTTCTCGTTTCACCTTGTACCAGCGCTATATTTTCAAGAACTATTGCAAGGTGGTATTTATCACCCGTTCTTTCCCTTATTTCCATTACTTTAAAATAACTCTGCAGGGATAATTTTATTTTTTCCTCCGCGTTTTTCTTGTCCCCCCGGCTCTTCATTAATTTAGCCTGCTCAACATCTATCAGGGCAATATTATTGTATAATGATGCAATAGTTTCCACATCGCCCGTCTTCTCTTTTATTTCCAGGGCTTTCAGCGCGTATTCACGGGCGTCTATAAAATAGGTGTCGGGTGTTTTACCCTCTTTTATAAGATTAAGGGAGATGGCAAGCCTATAATAAACGTTGCTAATGTTCCCATAGTTGTTCCCAAGCCAGCTTTGGTTCCGCGTCTGCTTATTTATTTCAATTGCCTTGTAATAAAAATTAAGCGCTTCCGTAAAATTATCCAGGTTTGTGTATACGTTGCCAATATTATTATAAGAAGCTGCCAGCCCATTCTTATCGTCCAGCTCCGTACGCAATTTTAAAGATTTAAAATGATTGTTCAGTGCCTCATTGTAATTGCCTTGCGCGTTATATGCAGCGCCTATCCCGTTGTACACAGTAGCAATATTTTTTTTATCCTTCAGTGTTTCCAGTAATTTTAAAGCTTCGCGGTATGCCTGTAGCGACTCTTTAAAATTTCCATAGGCCCCTTGGGCACCAGCTATTCCGATTAATGACTTAGCCTCCCAAGCATCCAGGTGATATTCATGCGCGAGTTTATTCCCTTTTTGCAAATAGCGGACAGCTTCATCTGTTTTTCCCAGGTTAAGCTTGGCTGCACCCATTCCAATAAAGGATTGGGTAATGCCTGGCCAGAAGTTTAATTTTTCCGCAATTTTCAGCGCCTGCGATGCAACTGAAAAGGAAAGCACAGGGTCTGTGTTCTTTACTTCAAGTGCAATGGTATTCAGGTGATTTACCTTATTGGTATCTTCTTTGTCGGTTTTTAATAAAATGAACAGGGAATCCGTTTTTCTTGTCTGCGAATGCAGAAAAAAAAAGAATAAGCAGCATGAAATAGTATGGAGAGCTTTAGGAGTAATTTTCATGTTCAAGCTTAAAATTAGCTTTATTTCTCAAACCAAGCTGCTTTTTTTCTTCTCAGGGGCGTTCATTGTATATTAGTCCTTTTTTCAAACTAATCATCGTTATGGAAATACCCGGAAAAATTATTTTCTAACTAAAGCTAACGGAAAGGATGGATGAGGGTAATACGCTCAATTAAGCTGTTCCCAAAGCATGTCTTTAAGCTGCATGATGTTTTTACCAGTTGCCGAAGAAATAAATATGAAAGGAATTTTATTTTTCCCTTTCAAACGTTTGTTGAGATCTTTAATCATTTCTTCTTCCAGTTCATCATCCATTAAATCACATTTTGTAATTGCCAGAAGTCTTTTTTTATCGACGAGTTCAGGATTAAATTGTTTCAGCTCATTCAGAAGTATTTTATATTCTTCGATAATATCATGCGTATCGCAGCTGATCATAAATAGCAGGGTAGAGTTACGCTCGATGTGGCGCAGAAATCTTAACCCGATGCCTTTACCTTCATGTGCCCCTTCGATAATTCCGGGAATATCGGCCATTACAAAACTTTTGTAATTTCTGTATTTTACAATCCCCAGATTTGGAACCAGTGTAGTAAATGCGTAGTTGGCTATTTCAGGTTTGGCCGCGCTTACCACGGAGAGTAGGGTGGACTTACCCGCATTCGGGAAACCTACCAGGCCTACATCAGCAAGCACTTTCAGTTCCAGGATTTTCCAGAGCATTTTTCCTTCTTCGCCGGGTTGGGCGTAGCGTGGTGATTGAAGTGTACTTGTTTTGAAATTGGCATTGCCCAAACCGCCTCTTCCGCCGGGAACAAGAATTATTTCCTGACCGTCTTCAGTAATTTCGCAGTCAATTTCACCGGTTTCAGCATCGCGCGCGATTGTACCTAAGGGTACTTCCAGAATTTCGTCCTTACCCTGTTTACCACTGCTGTTGCTGCTTGTGCCGCCGGTGCCTTCTTCGGCTATAATATGTTTACGATATTTAAGATGGATCAACGTCCAGAGCTGTTTGTTTCCTTTTAAGATGATGTGCCCGCCGCGTCCGCCGTTTCCGCCGTCAGGTCCGCCCATTGCGGTGAATTTATCCCTGTGAAAATGCATGGACCCTGCGCCGCCTTTTCCGCTGCGGCAGCAAATTTTCACATAGTCGACAAAGTTAGTATCCATAAGGACGCCAAAGATAGGCTATAATTAATTATAGTTCACTATAATTTTATGGACTTCGTTTTGTGTTTTGGATGATATTTTAAGAATATATATTCCGCCTTTTATATTTGGCAATATAATTTCTGTTTGAGGTGTATTGATAGTAGTAGAATAAATAACTTTTCCAAATAAGTCAGAAATCGTTAATTCTTTTTCAGGATGTGTAAATTCGTTCAATTGAAGCGTGAAAGAACCCTTATTAGGGTTAGGATAAAGTATAGAATTTTTTTTGGTTGTTTGGGAAAGCACGTTAGTTACTAATTGATTACCTGAAGTTTTCAAAATAAAGCCAAACCAACCAACCATATATCCCGTAATTGAATCTGTCATGAAAAGTGATGTAATAATGCCATTGACCCCACTAAAATATGGTGTCCAAGTTTGACCGGCATTGTTTGTCTTGCAGATTGTACCATAAAGTCCTATAGCAGAACCATTATTTAAATCTGAAAAATGAATAGCCCCTAAAGGCTCTGACGTTGCACAATTGCAGACTTGCCATGTTATACCACAGTCTACTGTGCGATATATCGTTCCGGTTCCCACACCTATGTACCCATTATTTGTATTTGTAAAAAATACTTTACTTATTGGTAAATTAGGCGAAAAAACCGGCGACCAATTTTGCCCTCCATCCAAAGTTTTATATATAACTTTATTAGCAACAATAAATCCTATATTTGAATTTACAAAATCAACCGATTGAATGGCCGCAATCGTAGGACTGTTTTGAGATACCCAACTCACCCCTCCGTTAACAGTCTTAAGAATGATGCCCGAATTTCCAACAGCAAAACCAGTGTCTATACTTATAAAATCTAAGTCTCTTAGACTAAGGGTTGTTCCAGTAACAGATAATGACCAGTTCGTACCGCCATCAATAGTTTTAATAACTGTGCCATTGGTCCCAGAGGCATATCCAACGTTTGAGTTTAAAAATTTAACTGATGCGAGGAGATTAGAAGTTGGACTGCTTTGAGGATTCCAATTTGTTCCACCATCAATTGTTTTGTAAATATTACCGTAGTCCCCAACGATATGACCGGTTAAATTGCTAGTAAAAAAAACTGAATTTAAGGTCGTAGATATTCCGGAAATTCCTCCCCAGGTAACTCCACCATCAGTTGTTTTTAAAATGATACCATAGTTTCCAACTGCATATCCGGTAGTTAAGTTTGTAAAAAAAATTGATTGTAAGTAAGTATATGTTCCGGATACTTGGGGTGTCCATGTGCTTCCTCCATTAGTTGTCATAAGAAGTGTTCCATTATCCCCAGCCATAAAACCGTTAGTGGAGTTCGCGAAATTTATAGAATAAAGAGTAGAACCTTGACCACTATATTGAAAGGTCCAGGTTATTCCTCCATCTGTTGTTTTACACATGGCACCACCGGCACCTACAGCATATCCAATACTATTATTTATAAAGTCGATGGAAAATAAAGAGCTTGTAGTGCCACTATTTTGAATTGACCATGTTGCTCCTCCATCTATTGTTTTTAGTATTATTCCTTGAAAACCTACAGCAATTCCAATATTTGCGGTTAAAAAATGCACTGAATATAAGTCAGTGGTAGTGCCACTATTTAAAACTTGCCATGTAGTTCCACCATCAATAGTTTTAAGAATTGTACCATTAGCTCCCACTGCAAATCCAATATTTGTATTAGTAAAATGGACACATCGTAAAGTCTTATTGGTGCCGCTCGATTGATTTACCCAATTTAGTCCGGCGTTAGAAGTTTTCATAATTACACCATTCCCGCCGACTGCGTAGCCAGTATTTGGGTCTGCAAACGTGACATCAGCAAAATAGACATTAGTACCAAGTTGATAATTACTCCAAGTTAATCCAGCATTTGTTGTTTTTAAAATTACGCCGCTCCCCACTGAATAGCCATTATTTTGATCAGTAAAAAAAACAGAATTTAATGTATTTCCTTGCGGTTTAGGATTCTGCCAATCCCAAATTGGTTGAGCAAACGTACTGAGGGAAATTAAAAATGCGAAAATGAAAATTTTTAACATATATAAATATAGGAATATTTATTAATGTCACTAGGAATGAGGATCAAAAAAAAATCCTCACTAAATTAATAGTGAGGATTCTTAAAATTGGCATCGACATACTCTCCCGGGCTTTAGGCCAAGTCAGATAGCTCTTAGCGGCTGCAGAGCGGACGCTTAGAGCTATCTGATCC
>JACDDR010000154.1 GCA_013816895.1 Bacteroidota bacterium | reverse complement strand
TTCCTAATCTGAAAAAACAACTCGGCACTTTCTGACTAATGTAGGCAAAGTCTTCTGCCGTCATTCTTAAGGGAAGCTCTTCCACCTTTTCACTACCAAGATATTCCTTGGCTGCATTAAAAGATGAATCGGTAAAAGCAGGATCGTTCACCAAAAAAGGATAACCCTTCTCAATTCTTAATTCGGCACTGCAGTTATTTTTTAATGAAATAATGTTCACCAGTTCTTTTAGCCGGCGATGTGCTTCTGTGCGCCATTCTTCGTTCATTGTTCTGAAGGTTCCTTCAATTTCAACTTTATCGGGAATAACATTGGTGGCGCCCTTTCCTTCTATTTTACCAAAGGCTACAACTGTAGGAATGTTTTCTGCCGGAGTATCTTTTAGCGCGCCTGGCAGCATAAATGTTTTATTTATTTCAAGAAGAATTTCTGAAGCAACAAGTAATGGGTTAATGTATTCAGCCGGCATTGCAGCATGACCGCCCTTCCCGGTAACGGTAAGATAAAGTTCGTCGGTACTGGCCATATACATGCCACTTTTGAAACCCACTGTGCCTGCTTCCATATTCGGAAACACGTGAAGCGCCAGGGCTTTATCAACCTTCGGATTTTCAAGTACGCCTTCTTTGATCATTAGACTTGATCCACCCGGCAACACTTCTTCCCCTGGCTGAAACATAATTTTAACGGTACCCTCCCATTTATCTTTTAAGTCATTTAAAATAAAAGCCGCGCCCAACATTGTTGCCGAATGAACATCATGACCGCAGGCATGCATCACGCCTTCATTAAGCGATTTATATGCAACGTTATTTTTTTCGGTGATGGGCAAAGCATCCATGTCCGCACGCAGGAGCAAGGTTTTTTTACTGGGATTTACTCCTTCAATGAGCGCGATGATTCCTGTTTTTACGTAACCCGTGGTGTAGGAGATGCCGGCTTCCGCAAGTTGTTGTTGAATAAATTCAGAAGTTTTAAATTCCTGAAAAGAGAGTTCAGGATGTTTGTGCAGATGCTGTCTGATATCAACAACTTTCTTGAAATATTTTTTTGATAAGGAACGTATTGTATCGCTGCTGATCATTATTTATTCAAAAGCATTTTTATTCCGATAAGAATGATAAAAGCGCCGAAGATCTGTTTTACGATTTTTGTATCAATTGCAATAACGGTTTTGCTGCCAAAATAACTTCCAATCACAAAGGTAGCGCCCATAATCAGTGCTGTTTTATAATCCAGGAACCCGCCTTTATAATAATTGTAAACGCCAAGAATCCCTATAGGAAAAAGAAACATTAAAAGCGTGGTGCCCTGCGCGGTTTTCTGGTTAAAATTCAAAAGGTAAACAAGTACCGGCACAATTACTATTCCTCCGCCAATACCAATTAAACCGCTTAAAAAACCGGCAAATAAACCTACGAGTAATAAAATTAAAACTTCATTCATATATGCGTCTTTAGAGATGGTGTGTCCTTACAATTTTGTGTTAAGATAAGGGTATTTTGGATACTAAAAATCGGTTGCCAGAGAAAAAGCCACGATGCGTTTTTGCACTTGCCAGGCGTCTATTCCCCATCCAAAATCCAGCCTCACAAAGTAACCTAATAACCTTGAGCGGAAACCAAATCCCATACCGCCTACTAAAGGATTTTTTTCATTTATTACGGTTACAACCACGCCGGTTCCCTGCTGCACATAGGTAATGGTGTTTTCGGTATTTTGCTTGCTTAAAGGATTGGCGCCGTACCAGGCCATGCCTATATCGGTAAATCCTATCACCTGGAAGTTGTTTAAAAAATCTGAACGTAAAGGACGGTTGATCAGGTAACGCACAACCGGAAATCTTAACTCGGAATTAAACACGATAAAATTATTACCGTTACGGATGTTTTGTTTAAAGCCGCGCATGTTGGTGGCCAGGGTCTGAAAACCATATTGTTCGGGGTGTACAATGTTAATATTGTTGTTGAAAGAGGGATTGATCCAGTTATCCACGCCACCCATGTAAAAGATCAATTTATCAGTACCCATGGAATTACCACCCGCCAAACGGTTACACCAGGTGAGCTGTCTGTGAATTTTTTGATAATGACGGATATCAAACCCTGACGTAAAAAGATCACGTTGCTTTGTGTCCCAGAAACGCCAGTATTCAGTCCACACTTTCAGGCGCGCTCCGTTCATGATGTTGAGCATCACTTTACGGGTATTGTCAAAAATGTATTCAAGCCTTACGCCTCCTAAATTCTGGTACGCTCTCGGAACAGGAAGGGTAACATCACCATTGGATAAATACGTTGCCCTGTCGTTACGGTACATAACCGACAAGCGTATTGCAGTTACCGGATTGAACGGATATTTTACCGAATATCGCACGGTATGCGTATTCACTTTGGCGAACACATTATCCACCTGGCTTGATTGTACAGGCACGCGCGCAAATGTTTGCCTGTCTACCAAGATCTGGTGATCAAATTGTTTTTTACGTTGTTCCCAGGAAAGCATAAATTCATTGTCAAGGGAAGGATTAATCCTGAATCCACCAACAATGCGCTGGTCTTCGAACAAATCGCTGATACCAACTTTAGTTAAAAAATTAAAGCCGGGGTTAAGGTATATTGGTGAGCCGCCTCCTGCAAAAAACTGGTAGTTATTTGCCAGAAATGAATTGTCAAATTGTGTTACAACATAATCTGTGTAAAACGAAGTGTAATAATTTTTCTGGATCGGGAACCTGGATTGTGTGCTTCCCGGTTTTTTTACAACGCTGTCTTTTTTTGCCACATTGTTGGTAGTAGCATCATTTTTATTTTCTTTATTTTTTTCGCCGGTTAACTGATAATTGTCAAAGTCAATCCCACTCTGGCCGGTGTCACCACTCTTGGGCGGAGAAATACTTTCAGACGGTTTCAGATCTTTATAATTGGAGGGATCGGAAAGAATAGGGCGTGAAGCTGATTTAAACCAGGTATTCACAGGTTCTTTTATCTTTACGGCATTGAGGTCGGGCAGGGGTGACACAAGTAACATGTCCTTACCGTTCGCGAAAATAACATCCGCAACATGCGAACCCTGTGCGTTAATGTGATGTTCGATAATATTCCTGTCAAAGTTACTTGCGGGTTTCGAGTTAAAGAAATAACGGTAATGTTCGGTTGTATCTACAAAAGAAATTGAACTGTCGAACTCCGCGAGGTAGCGGTTATAAATTCCGTTTTTCTCACTGAGGAAGCATACATAATTATTTTTATAGGCCTGCGCCTGTGTTTCGTTTACATCGGGAGTATTGGTGACCCTTACTAATGTTTTATTGTTGAAAGGGTATTGGGCCATGAACAAATCCATGTTCCGGTTAAACCTGTAGAAATACTGAGCATCGTCTTTTGCTTTTATCGTATCATTAATCCGGTTACTTTCAAATACAACATATTTATTTCCTTTTAAAAACACCGGATAGTTATCATCCCATATATCATTACTGAGTTGCTCAATAGCACTGGTATTTAATGAAAAAACAAAAATGTCATTTTGTCCTTTTCCTTTTTTAACAGCACTCATTACAATTTTTTTACCGTCGGGACTAAAAGAAAAGTTATTTATTTTTTCAAAGCCTGGTAAATTTCGTTTTACCGTTTCCTTAGATTCAAGATCTATGGTATGAATTATCAGCTGATCCTTTTTTTCGTAGATCATCGCCACAATGTTGCCGTTAGGGTGCCAGGCCAGTAAAGGATAATTGTAGTCATCGATCTGTTCAACCTTAGGGCCAAACTTCAACAGTCTTTTTTGTTTTTTTTCACCCACCACTTTCAGGTAAACACGTAGCTGATTAAGCTCATTCCTGGCATACACCACTTTATTTCCGTCAGGACTCACTTTTAACTGATAGTAATGACGTGTTGATTTATACTTATTTAAAACGCTGTTGTCATGAATGGGAGAAGTTCGCAAAGAATCTTTAAACATGAACAAACGGCGGTTTTGTGATTCGGTGAAATCATAAACAAGGTTGGAGAGTGAAGTGGCCAGTACGAAAAGCAATGCCTGGTCGGGACTTCGTGTAACGCGTGTCATATAAAGAAGGTGCGGAATCATGGCTTCTCCGTTACTGTCAACAATATAATACCATAAGGCGTGGCCCGCATTGGCAGCCTGTTTGCCGGTTAGTTTATTGAAATTATTAAAGTGATCGTTCTTGAGCGCGTCGTATAAAATATTATCGTGGTAACTTGTCCAGCCTTCAGATAAATATTTTACAAGGCCCTGCGTATACCAGGGAGGTAAATTCAATAAGGTTGAATTACGGATCATCTCACGGGCATTACCTCCGTAAAGCATCTGGTTAATCAGTAGTTCGGCAAGCGCGGCTCTTATTTGCTGATCAAGTTCTGCGTGCGATCCATTAAAGTAAACACTGATTTTATCTCCGATGATCTTAGTCATTCCACCGGTGTTACTTTGCTCTTCGCTGCTTAAGCCCAGGTTGCTTTGTTTAAAATCTTCCTGGTTATTGTAAACAATAATATTGATTTTGTCTTCAACCTGGTAATCCAGTCTTTTTTCAAGCACAGGTAATTGGTTGTTTACTGAAACCGAAACATATTTTGCAATTTCGCCGCCGCCCTGGTAAGAGTAAACACGAAACCGCTCATAATCGAAATATGTCCAGGTGAAAGTCTGATACTGGATCCGGTTCTTACCAAAATCCATCTGATGTCCATAGTTAAATTGCCCTTTAGAAAATAAATGGCAAAACAGTGCAATAATTATGATCTTGAAACGAAACGAAAACATACAAATCTCCCTTTAAAGGTAAACAAATTTCCGGGTTAGTTAATCCCTAAAAAAGGCTAATTTGAGTACAATAAAAATGTGCCCGCCGCGTTTATGCGACTGGGGCAAATTTTCCTGATTAAAAGGTCAGGTAGGGCATAAGTCCGTGCAGTCCGCCTTCCCTGCCAAAGCCGCTCTCTTTGTAACCTCCGAATGGCGAGGTTGGATCAAATTTATTATAAGTATTGGCCCATACAACCCCGGCGCGCATTTTAGAGGTAAGGTTGAAAATTTTCGATCCTTTATCGGTCCACACTCCGGCGCTTAAACCGTAGGGAATATTATTCGCTTTTTCAATCACTTCTTCAATGGTTCTGAAGGTTTGAATGGTTAATACAGGGCCAAAGATTTCTTCCTGAACAACGCGGTGACTTTGGGCTGCGCCAATAAATAAGGTGGGCTTGCAGAAAAATCCTTTTGAGGGAATGCTGCAGCTGGATTGGTGCAGTTCGAGCCCTTCTTTTACTCCAACTTTTAAATATTCATTTATTTTAAGCAGCTGTTCTTTACTATTGATAGCACCCACATCCGTGTTTTTATCCATGGGATCGCCAATGATAAGGGTTTCCATGCGTGCTTTTAATTTCTGTATTACCTCGGCGGCAACACCTTCCTGCACAAACAAACGTGAGCCCGCGCAGCAAACATGACCCTGATTAAAGAAAATGCCGTTTACAATTCCTTCAACCGCCTGGTTAATGGGAGCATCGTCAAACACAATGTTTGCGGCCTTTCCGCCAAGCTCAAGCGTTAATTTTTTATTGCTGCCAGCGATTGATTTCTGAATTAATTTTCCAACGTCGGTGCTTCCGGTAAAGGCAATTTTATTTACATCCGGGTGATTTACCATTGCCGCGCCGGTTTTCCCAAACCCTGTAATAATATTTACCACGCCGGGCGGAAGATCGCAATCCTGAATAATTTCCGCCAGTTTAAGCGCTGTTAATGGCGTGGATTCGGCAGGTTTTAAAACAACAGTATTGCCGGTGGCCAGGGCAGGAGCTATTTTCCAGGCGGCCATGAGTAAAGGGAAATTCCATGGAATAATTTGAGCGGCTACTCCAAGGCTTTTAGGATTTCTGTTCGGAAATGCATACTCAAGTTTATCAGCCCAGCCTCCATAATAAAAAAAATGATTGGCCGCGGTTGGAATATCGAAATCGCGGCTCTCGCGGATTGGCTTGCCGCCGTTCAATGATTCTATAACGGCCAGTTCGCGCGAGCGTTCCTGTATCATGCGGGCAATGCGAAAAATATATTTGCCGCGTTCCTTTGCCGGCATTTTTTTCCAGGTTTTTTCGTAAGCGTTGCGCGCTGCTTTAACCGCAAGGTCTACATCTTTTTCACCGGCTTCCGCCACTTCGCTTAATTTTTCTTCGCTTGATGGACTGATAGTATCAAAATATTTTTTCGTAGAAGGTTTCACCCATTCTCCGTTAATAAAAAGATCGTATTGCTTTTTTATTTTAGCGTGATCTTTTGCTTCTGGTGCAGGAGCGTAGTCCCATTTAAATTCTGAATTTTTCTCTGTGATCATTTATAATTTTATAATTGACGGTTTACACTTTTACTGCCACAGATTGCACTGATTTCGCAGATGGTCGCTGGCTTATTTTAATTTATAATTTTTTTGAGCCACAGATTGCACTGATTTCGCAGATGGTCGATGGCCTATTTTAATTTATAATTTTTTTGAGCCACAGATTTCACTGATTTTGCAGATGGCCTGGACTGCCTACAGTTTATGTTAATATTACTCGTTTATATTTTAAGGAGTTTTCTCCAAAATTAATGATTAAACCTATCTTACACTTGGAAACAGCAAGGTAATTCAAAGTTTGCTTAATATTCTCCTCAATCACATTGGCTTGAGCTTTTATTTCAAGAATGATTTTTTGCTCAATCACGAAATCAGCCCTGTATGAATGCGGAATTTTAATGTTTTCATAAATGATCTCGAATTTCTTTTCTTTCTCAAAATGAATATTGCGTAAATTAAATTCGATTGAAAGGCAATCCATATATACGGACTCTAAAAAGCCCTTTCCTAATGTATTATAAACTTTCATACAGGCCCCGATAATTTCATAGGTAATATCGTTCAGGTCATCTGAATAGTCTGAAACCATCGAATCTCTTGGGTTTATATTTTCTTCAATTCTGTAATCCATTAGACCTAAAATTAATTCTTTGCAAATGTTAAATACAAGCTTAACTTTTCTATTTGTGAAATCATCCCTATCTGTGTAATCTGCGAAATCTGTGGCTTCTTTTTCATATGACCCAGGCTTTGCTTTTCTATTTGTGAAATCCTCCCTATCTGTGTAATCTGCGAAATCTGTGGCTTATTATTATTCTAAT
>JACDDR010000153.1 GCA_013816895.1 Bacteroidota bacterium | reverse complement strand
AAGCGATAACGGTCGGCGTTGAAATAACGGAAACCGAAACAACTGCATTGGATCGACAGCCGATAGAGTTAGTTCCAACCACCGAATAAGTTACCGAAGTTGTTGGCGTTACCAATACTGTTGATGTGATAGCGCCGGTATTCCATGAATACGTGGAGGCACCTAAACCCGTTAAATTAACGGGCGATCCGCTGCAGGAAACAGATGGAGACGCGCTGGCCGCCGTTGTTGCAGTATGCGCAAAGCGTGCTTCAATTCCAAAATAGCCAAGGTTTTGATTCAGGAACGAAACAAATCCTCCGCTTAAAATAGATGTTACATATAAATTGGGAGGCATTGAAGCAAACGAACCTGTACTAGTGGCTGCCAGAGGAAAATATCCGGTAACAGTATTGGCCGGCTGCGCAAGTCCAATATAATAGGTTACACCACCCGTTAATATAACCGGAGCCGTAAAATTGAAGTTTTGTTGTGTGTTAAGCATTGGGCCTGTAATTAAAAGCGTATTGCTCGATGCAATAATATTACCCGATCCGTCCATGAGAACACTATAAATTGAGTTATTGGCTGTGGCCGCATCGTTGCTGATGCCGATTTTTGCGCCCAGGCAGGTAGCTGTGACAGGTGCAACAAGGCGGGAAGCTATAATTCCACTGCTTGTGGAGTACCCAACGCCAATTGGATATACCCCCGGTCGCGGGTTAAAACCCTGATCGCTACAGGTAACAGTCTGACTGAAAATTTTCTGATTATTAAGCGTGATCTGGTCAGAAGGCACGCTCACAGAAATACTGTTTACACCGTTTATCTGCGGGTTGAATGGCAAGAAAGTAACAAAGGTAGTTCCACCGGACGCCAGCGTTGTAATGGTTTGGGTATCTGCAAAACTGTTGGCACCACCCACCGTCAGGGTTACAGGAATATTGCTCAGACTTGTATTACTGCTGTTTTTAACGTAAGCTTTGATCTGGTGACCGGTATTAAAAAAAGCGGGAACACTTCCAAGAGATTCGATCGTGTTCACCTGCACATCATTGGTAGCCGTGTTTACAGCGCCCCATAAAAAAACAGGTCGGAAAGCACTGATGCTCATGTTATCAATTGGTGTAGCAACGTTGGTAGCGTTGGCACCACCGCTGGAAGAAATGGAATTATCGCAAACATAGTTAGCGCTACTTGTAGAGAACGGGCCACTGGACGCCCAGTCATAAGCAACATACACTCCGCCGCCGGTATAGGTGAAAGGAGTGGATAAAGTTAAAAGAACCGATGTTGTACCGGCAGATATTGGAACAGTCATTGTACTGTTGTAAGCGGTTGTCATTGGCGCAATGGCAGTAGTAAAGCTTGTCCCTTTAAGATAACTCGCATCGCTTGTGTTTTGCAGATATACGGTGAAATTACCGGTTACCGCTGTTCCGGTTACGCCGGCAACCAGCGAAAATCCGAAAGAAGAAATAGTAGTGCCGGGAACAAAATAAGACCCCAGCTCGGTTTGGCTTACATAAAAACATCCCCTCATTGTTGTATGTGCAATGTTTCCGTTTGGGGCCCTGGAGGTGCTATTAGCGTTATTCCCGGCTGGAGCCTTGATAAGAAGATTGGCCTGGCCGAATGCCGCGCCAAGTGAACTTAAGAATACAAGTACAATTAAAGTAATTTTTTTCATGTTAATTGTTTTTACATTTTTGTAAGCGGTATAAAGTTCCTCCAGCTTAAATTATAATTAAATATAGAGCTTTTTAACACGCGGCCAAATAATTTAACTTAAACTTAAATAACTCTTAAAAATATAAACACAAAAAACCGGGACACGCTGAAATAAAAAAATCCCGCTGTGGGGCGGGATTCTAATTTGAATACAAATAATTATTTTTTCGCGTCGGCCAAAAAAGTAGCGAGCCCGCTGTCAGTTAACGGATGTTTTAGTAAAGCTGTAATTACGCTGAGCGGACAAGTGGCCACATCGGCGCCAATCTTCGCGCATTCGATGATGTGCATTGGGTGACGAACGCTGGCGGCAAGAATTTGTGTTTCATAACCAAAATTATCGTAGATAAGACGAATATCTTCAATGAGAGAAAGTCCATCGGTACTTACATCATCAAGTCTCCCGATAAATGGTGATACATAGGTAGCACCCGCCTTGGCCGCTACTAAAGCCTGACCCGCGCTAAACACCAGTGTACAATTTGTTTTAATTCCTTTTTCGGTGAAATATTTTATGGCCTTGATTCCTTCTTTAATCATCGGGATTTTAACTACGATCTGCGGATGCAGTTCTGCCAGGGCTTCCCCTTCTCTTATCATTCCGTCAAAATCTGTAGCAATGACTTCAGCACTCACATCACCTGTAACAATATTGCAGATGTCTACATAATGTTTTAAAATATTATCCTGTCCCTTTATGCCTTCTTTGGCCATTAGAGAGGGGTTGGTGGTTACGCCATCTAAAACACCCATATCCTGGGCTTCTTTAATCTGTGCAAGATTCGCTGTATCTATAAAAAATTTCATGGATTTATTTTTTTTGAAGCATGAAGATAGTGGATTGATGTCTATCTCCGAAAGAATGTTTTCACAGGTTTTGAAGAATTGGAAAGATCTCCTCCGTTACGGAATATTCAGAAATTTATGTGTCTGCAGGGAGATCATCCACCGTGGGTTAGCCTTAACGAATTCGATGATCTCGGGTGTTGTTTTATCTTTTTTGCTCCACTCCGGCTGAAGGTATAAATAACAGGATTCGCTTACCCTCGCTGCCTGTTCCTCGGCCCATTTAAAATCATGCGAATTGTAAACAATAACCTTGAGCTCGTTTGCTTTTTTATACACGTCCTCTTTTGGCTCCATGGTTTTTTTTGGAGAAAGACAGATCCAGTCCCACTCACCACTCATGTTGTAAGCGCCTGATGTTTCAATATACGTCTCAATATTTTTTTGTCTGAGAAGTGAAGTAAGATGATCCATGTTATAGATCAATGGCTCGCCACCTGTTACCACTACGCTTTTGGCTTTCCATGAAAGAACATTCCCTACAATTTGCTCCGCCGGAGTTAAGGGATGAATATTGGCATCCCAGCTCTCTTTTACATCACACCAGTGGCATCCGACATCGCAACCACCGATCCGAATGAAGTAAGCGGCTTTTCCCGTATTATAACCCTCTCCCTGAATGGTATAAAATTCTTCCATTAAAGGCAAGAGCATTCCTTTATCAAGTAATGATTTCTGTTCGGGCAGAAGGCTATGTAGCTTATATTCCAAAGGAAGGCAAAGGTAGTGAAATTACCGTGAACCCAGCTTTATAGAGGGGGAGAAACCCAGGTTTACAGATTTTTAAGGAATTCCATTTTGTAATGCACATCCATGTTGAATTCATTATGAGTAAAGTTATCCGAGAATTTTTTATACAGGCGGGTACATTTTTCCCTCAGGTCTGAAGCCTCATGCTCTAAGGATTGCTCATAATAATGTTTCATTTTTTCAAATAAAAGATCGGCCATGATTTTGTATTGTTCAGGCAGCATCGTCTTATGATTTAATACCTCTTTTTCAAACTCTTCCATACTCAGCATCTCCAGTGTACTCAGTTCAAACGGTGTAAATTTTTGCGCGGCATCTTGAATTTCCTTTTCAAATTTCTCAAAATCATTTTGTTTTTAAAACCAAGGATAAGTGCCATCACCTTTCCAAACTCTTCGAACTGGCGCATTAACAAATCTTTTCTAAGCATGGGCTTTTAATTTTTCGAGAACGCTCATCACCTGCGGGATGACCAATTCCTGTTCATTGTTGCGGATAATGTGATCCGATAATATTATTTTTTCTTCCTGAGGCAACTGGCTTTTTATTTTTTTTAATACATCTTCACGGCTCAGCCCATCGCGCTGCATTACGCGGCTAATCCTCAACTCATCATCCGCCACCACTAAAACGATGCGATCCATATCCTTATCTAGTTTCGCTTCAAACAAAAGCGCACTTTCTTTCATAATAATAGCGCCTTTATGCTGCTCCACAAAAGCTTCAAATCTTTTTCTTACAGCAGGATGTATGATCGCGTTTAGCTGATGCAAAACTACAGTATCAGAAAATATCTTCGATCCGATAAAAGCCTTGTTTAGTACTTTTTCTCCGGCATAACTTTCTTTGCCCAACAACGCTATTACCTGCGCCTTAACTTCAGTGTCAAAATATATTTCCCGGGCCGCATCATCGCTGTTAAATACCATGCAACCCATAACACCGAATGCTTTTGCAACCATGCTCTTGCCGCTTCCTATTCCGCCGGTTAATCCTATAATCATTTCTTTATAATTAAAATTTCGGCTTCACGGGGTTCAATAGAAATAATATTCACATTGCCGGGTTGCGTAGTAAGAAAAACCGGGGTTTTATTGGAGGAATTAAAATTGGCACTGTTAACGCTTGCCCTGAACAGGGCAGTGTCGGAAGGACTAAAACTATTCTGAAGCGCCGTAAATTTTACTTTTACACGTGAAGGATATATGTTTATGCTCTTATAGCTGAGATTGAAACTGATAATGTTAATGGGGAGACTAGCGGTTTGCTCTATTAACCTGTCCACCTCCACCCTTACGTTAATTTCGTTAATGTTGTAGTATACGTTCTCATCGGGCTTAATAATCGCTATTTTTTTTTCAGCCCTTTCCGAAAGGTTGTTCAGATATAAGGCCTGAGTATAAATGGTGTCAATCCGTTTTATTGAATTACTATCGCCAATAATAGTAACAAACGCGGGATTAATGTCCGGAGTTCCGAATCCATAGCCTGGGACGCATTTTACATAAAGCGGCACTTTTACCGGCACATTTTTCTGGTAGCCGCTGTTTTCAATAAAATAAATAGTATCCGGACTTATCTGCTTGATAGTGGTCTCAAACTTTAAAGTATTTTTAAATGCAATAGTTGAGGGGGAAAGAATATAATTCCGCTGCTTGTTTGTTGTTTTTAAATCGTTGAAGTCGATCTCTACCGTTTTAAAAGGCTGGTTCAACAAAATAAAAAACAACTTCAATCCGCTTGCTTTAATATCCACGTACAGGTTGGAAGGGATTTCCTGCAATGGCTTTTTATTTTGAGGAATGTTTTTAAACGTCACCGGTATTTTAAGCTGATGGTAATAGATGGTGTTTAATGACTTGATAAGCCACAGGAAACCCGCTACCAGCAGACAAATAAAAAAAGCCGTGGTTTTAGCCGGCTTTTTTTTATTGTTGGAATATATGGAGTCTGATTGGCTCAAACTTTATTAATTCTGTTTAAGGGTTGCTGTTGCTTCGTTAGACACCGCGTTTTTTGAAATTCTCATTTTTGAACCGTCTTCTACTTCCATTAAGATAGAACCGTCTTCTTTAACTTCAACAATCTTACCGTAAATACCGCCAATAGTAAGAATTTTGTCTCCTTTTTTTAACGCCTCTATGTATTTTTTTTGCTCTTTAGCTTTTTTCATCTGAGGCCTGATCATGAAAAAATAAAATACTACAACTATTGCTACCAAAGGTAAAAACGACATCAGTGAATTCTGCCCGCCACCTTGCGGGGCCATTAAGATAAATTGTTCGATCATTTGTTTTTGTTATTATTTAGGTTTGTTTATTTTGCTGTTTCCGGAACTATTATTTCCGCTTTTATTCTGATGACGCGTGTTGCAGGCTCACAGTTGGTTATCAGCGTTACTGTTTTTTCCTGGTAGCCACTTTTGCCATCGCTGTTAAATACCACGTTAATTTTTTCACTTTTTCCGGATTTGATTGGTTCCTTTGGCCATGTTGGCACCGTGCAGCCGCAACTGCCACTTGCTCCACTAATGATCAGATTTCTGGAACCCGTATTTTTGAAATAAAAAGCATGGCTTACTTTTTCTCCCTGAGTCATTTTCCCAAAATCGTAAACTTCTTCCTCAAACTTAATTTCCGGAAGATCAGATGCTGGTTTACCATCTGCAGTAGCACTGTTATTTACAACATCGCTGTTTATTGAACCGTCGTCTTTTGTTCCATTACAGGAAACAATTGCCAAAGTCAAAACAAAAATTAAAACTTTATTCATAACGAGGGACAAAGATAACAGGTTTAAGAAGGTTTAAAAATAAAAAAATCCCAATTTTTGTTGGGATTTTTTAAATTTTGTTTGTTAGAATTTCGCGCGGATTTTACGCATTTTACGTTTACCCTTCCTGCTGAAGAAACCATTGTTCCTGGCGCGGTAGAAACTACTTTTACCACGGATAACATAGCTGTAACTTAAACTCAGTGTCATATAGGCATCTTTATGCGTTTTATCCCCACGCTTTTGTCCCCAGGTATGTGATTTATAAGCGCCCACATTATCACTGATGGTTTGTTGATCCAGCTCCGTTGTTCTGAGAACCAGCCCTTGTGAGTATGCATCAACAGGCGGAGTATCTGGATAGTTTCCGCTGATGTCATCAATATAATCGGTAAAGGTTTTGCGGTAGTTCATCTCAAAACCAATACGGTGTTTTTTATCAAATGTAAAATAGAACCCCATTCCCATTGGAATATTCAATACCACGCTTTTGTAAGCAACTCCTTCATTTTCATAGTCACGTAACTTTACCCATTCGCCCTGGTACAAGGACTTAGGATTGGTATAAAATCCGCCAACACCACCAAATACATAGGCCCTGAAACTGTTCCTGTAACGGTAAGTATTGCCAAGATCCGGATCTTCAAAAAAGAAGTATTCACCCGTCAAGCTCAATTCATAAATATCATTTCTGAAATTAAAATTACGGTACTTACGCCCCGGATTGGTAGATAATTTATCGTCTCCTTCAAGTCGCAAATAATCAAAGGCCGCTTTTAAAGATAGCTTTGGCCTCCACCTATAGCGTACAAAAAGTCCGCCGTCCCAGCGGGTTTTAGCAAGTTTCATATCGGCCACAAAATCGCGTCGGGTTTTATCTTTTCCTCCTATATCGCCAAGATAGTTGCTGGCACCAAGCCGGAAGCCGTAATCCCAAAGCCATTGCGACTTCACGGTAAAACTCAGGGTTAAAAAAAGCAGTAAGGCGTATATTTTCTTCATTATGATCTTTAAAAACTAAACCCAAATATAGTAAATTTATACCTTTACATCAAAATTCCCGGTAAATTAATTTTTTACATAAAAACAATAAACACCTAATTTTCAGAGCATTCACTCAATTTTTATGGAACATAACCGCATTTGCTCATTATTTAAAATCCAAAAACCCATTATTCAGGCAGGTATGATC
>JACDDR010000152.1 GCA_013816895.1 Bacteroidota bacterium | reverse complement strand
TACGGTTGTGAGAAGCAGTACCGGAAGAGGAACATCCACTATTGATGTTTATTTTGAATGGGGTCTTGATACCTACGCACAAAAAACACAGATAGAAAGCAGGATCAATGAAATAAAAAATTACCTGCCGGCAGGAGTAAACCTTTCTATTGAACCGATGAATCAATCGCTGTTTCCGGTGTATGGATTAACTCTTGAAGGGCCTACTCACAGCCAGGTGGCGTTGCGCGATCAGGCAAATTTAGTGCTGCGGCCTATTTTCTCTCAGGTGTCCGGCATTTCAAATGTGGTGGTACGTGGTGGTAAAGCCAAAGATTTTGTAATACTTCCCGATGCAGTGAAACTATCTTCTCTGGGATTAAATCCAAATTCCCTGATCAACATCTTTAACAACAATAACTTCGTTTTATCTAATGGCTATTTAAATGATTACAGACGTTTATATCTTTCGATTACCGATACCCGTGTAGCAGACCTGGAAGCGCTCGAAAATCTTGTCGTTAAAAATGATGGCAACCGTGTTGTTAAACTTAAGGAAGTGGCCAGGGTTGAAGTGCAGGAGCAGCAGGAATTTTTAATTATTAACGCGAATGGAAACAACGCGGTGTTAATTGATCTTGTAAAACAACCCGGAATTAATTTAATTGATTTCGCGAAAGACGCCGATTTAAAATTAGCAGAGGCAAGAAAAGCGTTGCCAAAGGGCTATATTTTAAAACCTTATTATGATCAGAGCTCGTTCGTTGGAGATAGTATACATAGCGTGCTAAAAACAATTTACGAAGGTTTATTCCTGGCCATAATAGTAATGATCCTCTTTTTAAGATCCTGGCGGGCCAGCCTTGTAGTGATGCTCACGATACCGGTTACGCTCGCCTTTACTGTTATAATATTGTATCTGGTGGGGATAACAATAAACATTATGTCGCTCGGAGCTATCGCGGCTTCCATAGGATTAATTATCGATGATGCCATTGTTATTATTGAACAGATTTATCGTGGGCACGAAGATCATCCTGAAAAAAGCAAATATACCGTGGTAAAAGAATCGATAAGAGACTTGTTCCCGGCAATGATCGGATCTTCCCTGGCTACCATTGTGATTCATTTTCCCTTCCGTTTAATGAGCGGTTTAGCCGGGAGTTTCTTCAAAGAATTGTCAGACACAATGCAAATTTCCATGATCACTTCTTTTCTGGTAACGTGGTTATTTTTACCGGTACTGCATTTGATGATTGGTTACAAGCACAGTCTGAAAGCCAAGAATCACAGTGCTGAAAAAGCCATTAATAAATTAAAATGGTTAACATGGTTTTTTAAAAAACCGGTCATTGCCATTGCGTTAATACTGGCGCTTGGCCTTTCAGCTTTCTGGGCCTCGCAACAATTGGAAACGGGGTTTTTGCCAGACCTTGATGAAGGCAGTGTTGTATTGGATTACATATCACCCGCCGGAACATCTATTGAAGAAACGGATGCGATGTGCAGGGAAATTGAGAAGATAATAATTAAACATCCGGATGTTGAATCCTATTCGCGGCGCACGGGCACGCACATGGCGTTCAGGGCCGATCCTCCGAACATCGGAGACTATTCCATACAACTCAAAAAAGACAGAACCAAGACCACTGAAGAAGTGATCAATGAAATGCGGAAAGAGATAGAAGGCACTGTGATCACGATGGAAGAAATATCTTTCGGTCAACGTATTTCCGACCTGCTCGGAGATTTAATGAGTACGCCTTCGCCCATTCAGATAAAAATATACGGAGACGACTACAAACTATTAAAGCCTTATGCAAGACAGGCCGATTCTCTGTTGCAACTTATACCGGGTATTGTGGATATAAATAACGGACTTGTAACGGCCGGGCCTTCGCTTGTGTTTAAACCTGATCAGGAAAAATTGAGCTTGTACAAAATCCCACTACTTGATTTTCAAAATCAGTTGGCGGCTTATACCGGCGGCGTACCCTTAGGCATGAATGCCAATATTCAAACGCCTTCACCAGCGCAGGCAGCTATGACCGGAGGCCTGCAGCTGGGACAATTACAGGATGGCGAGCAAATGC
Organism: Bacteroidota bacterium; assembly: GCA_013816895.1. Classification (GTDB taxonomy): domain Bacteria; phylum Bacteroidota; class Bacteroidia; order B-17B0; family Aurantibacillaceae; genus Aurantibacillus. The sequence goes on along the minus strand of JACDDR010000152.1, from coordinate 5,358 downwards.
GACGGATACTTTTGCGCTTTACCGATTATAAAACCAATGATATTGAAAACATAAAACGTCAATTAATTTTTTTGCCGGATGGCAGCACCCGGCCTGTTTCTTTTTTTTGTGATGTAAGCGTTATACCGGGAGAGATAGAATACAGGCGCGAAGATTTAAAGTCGGCTGTGGTATTAACTGCTCGTCTCGAAAACAGAGATCTGGGGGGAGCAATGGCCGACATTCAAAAAACCTTACAGGAAAACCTTTCCTTGCCTCAGGGCTATAGTATTGCGTATGGAGGCGCATATGCTGAGCAGCAACAGTCCTTTAAAGAACTGCTGATTATTTTAGCAATGGCATCGTTGTTTGTTTTTGGCGTTTTAATGTTCCTCTTTAAAGAATGGATTGTTTCTTTGCTTGTTTTATTTATTTCATTGATGGGCATTACGGGGTGCATACTCGGTTTATTTATCACGGGTATTCCCCTAAACGTGAGCAGCTATACAGGAATTATAATGATAGTTGGTATTATAGCAGAGAATGCAATATTTACTATAAACCAGTTTAAAATGAATTTAATTGAAACGGGCAATGTGGACAGATCTATTAATTACGCGATCGCGTTACGAATAAGACCTAAGTTAATGACTGCACTTGGCGCTATCCTTGCATTAATGCCTTTAGCGTTGGGGATAGGCCTTGGCGCGCAAATGCAGCAGCCTTTGGCGGTGGCGGTCATTGGGGGCTTCACGGCAGGTCTGCCACTCTTGCTTCTTGTTTTACCAAGTCTGTTGCGACTCGCCTATTTAAGGAAAGCAAAGTAAATGGGATAGTAATTGAACAGGAGCAAAGTGTGGTGTCTCAAAATTTTAGTCGAGATTGATTTCTAAACTAATAAAAAAAAACAAAAAATCTGAACTTCAGATTTCCTATAGATTGTAGTATTAATTTTAAACTAAAATAATATAAACTATGAAATCAACCTTAATTTTAGCAGCAGGCTTTTTTTTAATTAGCTCTGTAAAAGCACAACATGTAAAAGAATCAGAAGTTCCGGCCGAAGTAAAAGACGCCTTCTCGAAAAAATATTCCGGCGCGAAAGTAGATAAATGGGAAAAAGAAGGTGCCGACTATGAAGCGGAGTTTCATTTAAACAAAATTGAATCATCAGCAGTATTTGAAGCAAACGGTACTTTTAAAGAACTGGAACAGGAAATTAAAACATCTGAACTTCCTAAATCGGCTACTGAATATTGTACTAAAAACTATGCTGGTCACAAATTATCAGAAGCCGCGAAAATAACGGATGCCTCTGGAAAGGTTAGTTATGAAGCCGAAATGACCAAAGGCAAAGAACATTTTGATGTAATTTTTGACGATAAGGGCGCCTTCGTTAAAAAATCAGAAACTAAGACAGGAAAAGAAGATAAAGATTAAAAAACTTAATCTAAAGACGTATAGAAAATCCGCAATCTTTACGATTGCGGATTTTTCTTTGGGCGACACGAGTGTTTTTAGATAACTACTCAGGATACACAAATTTAACGGAGTCTGATATTACTGCTGAACCAAAAACACCGATGCAGCCTTCTATTTTGGTTTTAAGAAAAACTGGTTCAACAAAAGGATTTAGCTGGGCCAGTTTTTGTTTATCAAGATTATCATAAAACTCGGCGCTGTTTTTATCCAATGATTGAATAAATATGTAAGCCGTATCGTCTTGCTGGTGTGTATAAGCGGGCTCAATAACAATCTTAAGCTCCTGTCCGTCCAGGTTTTTATCATAAAATACAGACCGCCCGATTTCGTTTAAAAAATACCAGCCGTTATTTATACACGTACTGTGAATCAAGCCAAGGTTTGAACCCCCGTAAACACTGCTGTCGGCAAGCCGATGCATCTGGTAGCGGTAAAAATTTTCCTGACCCGGAGCGTCTTTAAAGTTCACAATCACTCCTTCATGATCACCGTAAATATCATGGAAGGAAGGGGCATATGTACTGGAAGCTATATTAATTTTGGCTTGGTCAATACTTGTGGTTGCAGTATAAGTTTTACCGTTATAACTTACCGTTAATGTATAAGATTGTCCAGCCTGAGCCGGGAGTACGCCCTTATAGAAAGGAGCCCATCTGCATCTGAAATTATCAAACGCCGAATCGGCAATCAGGTTATCCGTTGAAGAACCTGTAATGCTAACAGTAGCGTTGCGGGCAAACAACGAGGAGGGCGAGGTATTATGATCGAAGAAAGCAATGCTTCTGCTTAAAAAAACCTGCGGCACTTTTCCGGGATAAAGAATGCACTCAATGGATAACTGTTCTTCAGATACAACCTGTTTAATCTTGATGTCTTTCTGACAACTCAACAAGAACACTAACAAGGCAGGTAAAAAAATAAATTTTTTCATAAATTAAAATTTAATATTAAAAGTTACTCCTGGAATGATGGGTAACAGCGATACCTGTTTTGCCTTAGGCTCCTGCGTGAGGGGGTCAACAGTGAGATAAACAAAATAGGGGTTTCTGTGGCTGTAAACATTATAGATGCTGAAGACCCATTCGTAAATAACAGGTATTTTACTTCTGAAAAGAGTTTTCTGCCTGTGGTAAGTGGCGCCAATATCCAAGCGGTGATAAGGATTTAATCGATAATTATTTCTTTTGTCGTACATATAATAGACCCCATCGTATAAGCTTCCTCCATTTGCGAGGTTAACTCTTGCTGATGGCAATGTGTACGCTCCACCTGTTGAAAAGACAAAGTCAGCTGATAATTTCCAACGTTCGCTTAGCTTATAGGTTCCAACCAAAGATAATACATGCCGTCTGTCGTATTTAAAAGGAAATTTTTCACCATAGTTTAAATTTTTAAATTGTTGGTAGGTCCACGATAATGTGTAGGCGATCCAACCGGTAAACCTGCCTGCATTTTTTTTAATGAATAGCTCCGTTCCATATCCCCACCCTTTACCAAACACCAGAGAAGTGTCTATATTGGATTGTTCAAGCAATTGAGTTCCTTCTTTAAAGGCCACCTGGTTTTTCATCGACTTATAATATACCTCAACACTTGTTTCATAAGTGTTTTCTTTAAAATTTTTGAAATACCCGATCGCGTATTGTTCTGACCGTTGGGGCTTAGTAATGCTGCTTGACGGAATCCACAAATCAAAAGGTAGCGAGGCACTTGCGCTTGGAATGATATGCAGGAATTGATTCATTACCGTATATGCAGCTTTCAGTGAAGAAGTGGAATCAAGCGAGACCTTTAATGTTGCTCTTGGTTCCCATGTATAATAGGTTACGTTTTTGGCGATGAAGACCGGTGTGCGGATGCCGGCATTTAATGCCACGCGTTTTGAAATGGTATATTCATCACTTAGATACAACGCGGCTTCGGTAGCATAGCGGGCCGGAACTACGTTTGATTTAATTGCAACAACCTGTGAGTCTTTTGGAAGTTTATCCGATTTTCCACTCGATGTAAAGGTGTGATAAATATAATTTGCACCGAATAATAATTTATGTTTTTTGCTGGGAAAATATTGAAACTCTGTCTTTCCATTCACATCCTTAATTGCGGAATATACCTGCGCATAAAATTTCCCCTGGATAGTGGAAAGATTGAGTAAATAAGTGTTGTATATAACGGATGTATTGACAAATAGTTTTTGTCCGAATAAATGATTCCATCTTAATGTTGCGGTTGAATTTCCGAACTTTATTCCATAGTTAATGCTGCTTGCTTCGGTATAGCCTGCTTTATCGTTCCCGCTGAATGTGCTTAAAAATAAGCGATCTCTTTTAGAAACCTGCCAGTTTATTTTGGTGTTCAGATCATAAAAATTATAAGTAGTAGAAATGTTTTTAGGCAAAAAGGGCTTTATTAAGAGATCGAGATAAGTTCGTCGCGCGGAAATGATAAAGGATGCTTTGTCTTTAACGATGGGCCCTTCAATTGTGATATTGGAAGAGATTAAACCTATGCCTGCTTCTACCGTATACTTTTGATTATTCCCCTCTTTCATTGTAATATCAAGGATAGATGAAAGCCTTCCCCCATATTGTGCAGGAAAGCCGCCTTTAATAAGCGTAACATTATTTAATGCTTTGGTGTTAAATGTGCTGAATAAACCAAAAAGATGATTCGGATTGTAAACCACTGCCTCGTCCAGCTGAACCAGATTTTGATCAGAATTTCCTCCGCGTACAAAAAAACCAGTAGTGCCTTCATTTCCTGATTGAACTCCCGGTAAGAGCTGAATCACTTTTAAAACATCTGTTTCGCCAAGAATAGCCGGCAGTTCTTTAATGTTTTGAATAGAAACATCCATAACTCCCATTTGAGGAGTTTCCACGTTCTTATTTGATCTGCCAGACTGGACGGTGATCTCGGACAGATTAGATGCAGAAGGAATAAGTTTGATGTTTAGTTCGAGGTTCTGTGTTAAAACAACTTTTTTTATTTGCGCCGTGTATCCTATGAATGAAAACACCAATCCTGTACTGTCGCCTTTTTTTAAGGTGATAGAATAAAATCCGTAAGTGTTGGAAGCCCCGCCGGTCTTTGTTCTGGTGGAATAGATCCCGGCGCCGATTAAAGATTCGCCTGTTTCGGCGTCTTTAATATAACCACTGATGGTGATGTTCTGGCAAAATGAAAAGTAAGAGCAGCAAAAAAAATATACAGGTAATAAATATTTTTTACGGAAACGAAACTTGCCCATAATTTTTTGTTTTTATAAATATCATTCACAATTCTGTCGGAATTCTATAGAAGAGATTAACTGATTTGTTTTTCCGAAAATCGGGTCCTGATTTTTCGTTCTTTTTTCTTTGTAGAAGTTCTTATACTAAAAGTATAATTTTAATATGGAATAAAAAAAACCAAAGAGCCGCTGATTGCAGCCTGTTCAATAATTCTTTTTTGGTGATTGGGATGGAATAGGCGAAATAACTTTAAAGAGAAGTATTATGCGCGTGCCGTGAGACTCACGATAAATTGCCGCTTCGGAAAATGAAGATACAGCAAGTGTGAAATAAAAAAGCGGTTCCCCTTTTGAGAAGGCCTCTTTTTACATTACATTCGTTTATGCTTTGGAAAAGAATATATATTCAATTGGCTTTTATTCTAATTTGTCTGTCACTGTTTCAAGCGTGCATGCTTGTATCAACGTCTGTTAAATATGAGCCAGTGTCCGGTAAAGCCCCGGCCGACAGTTCATTGCTTTCGTTTAAAAATAAGGTAAAACAACATTATGATCATGTTTGTAAATTCCGGGCAAAGAGCCCCCACTTTTCCGCATGAAAGAGCCCCCTCATTTTGAACTACCATTTTTAGTATAATCTAATTCTGTTTTGCATTGTTTAGCTA
>JACDDR010000151.1 GCA_013816895.1 Bacteroidota bacterium | reverse complement strand
CCTCCACCCTGATAAACTGTCGGAAATGAACATTCAGATTGTGTTTCCGGGCAAGATCAAAATATGGGTTCTTATCTGTATCAACAGGTTTAGGCTGCGACACGAGTATGGTTTTAACTTTATTTTTCGGAAGATTACTTACTTCGATCCTTGGAGGAGCAGGTAAAGTAAACACCGGCTTTTTAGAAGATTTACGCGTACGCTTGGAGGGCTGAACGTTATCAATCGTTTCTTTGCTTTCCGCATTTACTAGTACCTTTTTTTCTTTGATAACTTTTGGCGCGATTACTTTTTTAACCGGTTTGAATTTTACAACCTTAATAGCTTCTTTTAACGGCGCAGGCTTCAAACTCTTTTTCGGAGCAGCTTTTTTTGTTTTTTTAGCAGGCATTGGCTTTGATTTCGCCTTCGACTTTTTCGCGATCTTTTTAACTACCGCCTTTTTTGCCGTTTTCTTTTTTGCTGCCATATTCAACGTAAGCCTAAATTAAAATGTTTCAATAATAAACTTTACCAATACTAATACTGGTAGTATTTCTAAGGCGCAAAAGTATGTAAAAATTTGTAATAATCCTACCCGGTGTTCAATTAGGCCGAATAGAACGCCTCTGTACCATTTAAATACCTGCGATGCTATCAGGATCACACAGGCTACCGATAAAAAGATTCTCCCGTTAAAATTACCCAGCTCGCACAACACAAGGCAGGGGAATAAAAAGATTCCAAAGGTGTGACTGATAACAAACGAACTGTAAACAAATTCAGGTATAAGCTTATGGTCATCGGCAACCACAGACAACAACTTATTAAGCGTGCCTTTAAGAGCGAAAAGAATCAATATAACCATGAACAGAAAAAGGAATTGTTGAAGGGATGTACTTGTTGTTAATACAAGACCAAAAGTGGCGTTTATTTTGTACACAAAAAAGGCAAGGTTGAGGAAGAAAAAAATGCTGAGCAGCACCGAATAAAATTTGAACGGATTAAACTCTTCCCTTTCTAACTGCCGCCACGACTGGAAATTGAAGCATGCCTGCATAAGCTTGATCACTTTTTGAAACGAAGTAACTTTGATGATCACCAGCAAGGCAAAACAGCTAAGCAAAAAAACCGAAGGCCAGATAAGATGATGACCCGGATTTAAAGCCGGAAGTGCATTTTGTTTTTGAAGGAGATGATTAGCAAATATGTGAGGATACGCGGATAGGATCACATTTAAAGAGCAAATACGCGTGAGATGCTGAATCCGAACTTAACCTGCCCCTTACCCCACGAATCGCGTGTATAAGGAATAAAATTATTGTCAATCAGTCCTGCCGCATTGGTAAAGAACAAACTAAAAACGTGACCACCTGTTTCAAGTTCAAAACCAAGAGATAAGGGGTTTTTAAAATCACTATTGTTATTATAAAACTTAGATGTGTTGTAATAATAGTCACCAATAAAACTGCAGCGTTTAGTAAGTTTTATACGACCGCCGAAACCAATGCTTAGAAATCCGTTTTCATCCGTGGCTTTATTGCTGGTATTTATATTTTCCTTAATAAAATTGCGGTACACGTAGGCTGGTAAAAGTTCGAGCGATAGCCAGTCGTTAATTTTGCTGGCAATAATGAGTTCCGTAAAATAATTTACCCTGTGCGCTTCGTTGGTAGGAAAATCTTTTACTATACCACTATAAATATCGCTTGTATGTGCGTGTGTATATCCCACGTCCGCAAAAAGGGCCATGGAAACAGGAATAGAAAAGTCAGTAGTTTGCTGAAGGAACCTCCATTTAACGCTGCCATCAACAAGCTTATTCATTCTGCTGCGGCCAATTCCTATGGTAATGTTATCGGTCAATCCATAATCAAAACTGTTACGGATATCAGAGGCATTATCAAAACCAAGGTAAGATTGAAACGTTTCATTAATGGCGTTTGGATTATTAGCATCGTAAATATTCCCAAACCTGTGGCTGATCCTGAAGTCAAGGTGTTTCTTTTTCACCGGTTCGGTGGTAAGCGCGTTACCCAACCGGTAGGTTTTAAATGTAGCGAACACCTTTTGCGGTTTTTGCGGCGTTTTATCTTCAACCATTCCTAAAAGATCGTCCTGCGCAATGCCAGCAAAACCAGCGATAAAAAAACAAAAAGCTAAAAAATTTCTTTCCTTAAAAATCATGCTGATCAATTATTTTTTTACAAATGGTTCAAGAACAGTGTGAACATCAATATCAACCACCTCGGCAATATTTTTAACGTAGAGCGATGGTACTTTAATTCCGTAATCTGCTACCTTAATTTTGAACTTACATTTAATTGTTATTTCATTTCCCTTTTTTGATAAAGTTCCTTCGTAGGTTTCTTCCTTGGTAACGCCATGCATTTCCATTTTACCGGTAACGGTTACTTTATGATCACCATCCTTAGTATAATCTATCTTTTCATTGATCTTCCCTTTAAAAACAGCATTCGGGAATTTCTGGCTTTCCAAGTAATTCTCATTAAAATGCTCTTCCATTAAAGCATTTTTGAATTTGAAATTCTGAATGGTAACCCTTACTTGCAGATCGCTGGTGTTGGTATTCATTACCACAATTGCGCCTTTGTTTGTCGCGTCAATATCTTCCAGTGGCGACTTTGAATAAAAAGATATTATTGTGCCGCCATCCTTCGCTTTATAAATCTGCGCGCTGCCAGATAAAAAAAAGAAGACTGCTAAAACTGAAAGAATTTTTTCCATAGATTAATTTTACTCAAAATTAACATATTTCCATTAAATCACAATCATTCAGGAATTTTTCTATGAGCCTTGGAAAAGCAGGTTTTTCAAGGTTTTTCAAACTTAGTGCGTGAATGCTTTTTTTGAAAACAGTATTTGTTTTTATTACGTAAAATTTGGCGAATAAATGCTGGTGACTTAACACATGCTTATATCCATTTGATGTATAAATGATTTCAGCTTTTTTACCAGTGTGTTTATGAAAACCGGGATGCTTTAACAATGCTCTTCCGGTGATTTCTTTTTCTGTTTCCAGCAGTGCGAATTCGTAGAGCCCTTGCCAGATGTCACCCTCCGAACGGCGGTTGATCATCACATTTTGTTTCTTGTCTATAATAACCAGATAATTAAAATAACGCGCGCGTATTTTGGTTTTTTTTTCTTTAACCGGAAGACTTGCCGTTAACTCGTTTTTAAAGGCAAAGCATTTCGAATTAAAAATGCAGTGTTCGCAATCCGGATTAAGGGGACGGCACCATTGCGAACCGAACTCCATAATCGCCTGGTTGTGCGTTGCGGGGTCTTTTCTGTCCAGTAATTCCGAAGCCAACTCCTGGAATTGTTTCTTTCCTTTCCCGCTATCCATAGGTGTTTCAATGCCAAATACGCGGCTTAATACGCGGTAAACATTTCCATCCACTACTGCATGCGGCTGGTTGAAGGCAAAGCTGGCTATCGCGGCAGCGGTATAATCTCCCACGCCTTTCAGCGCTTTTATATCTTTATAAATTTCAGGAAAGACCCCTTTGTAATTGGATGCTATATGCCGTGCTGTGGCGTGCAGGTTGCGGGCGCGGGAATAATAACCCAATCCCTGCCAGTCTTTAAGCACTTTGTCCTCACTGGCTTTAGCAAGGTGGCGGATAGTTGGATAATTAGTAATGAACTTCCGGTAATAAGCCAGGCCTTGGGCCACTTGTGTCTGCTGTAAAATTATCTCAGACAACCAGATCCTGTATGCATCGGTTTCGTTGCGCCAGGGCAAATCGCGCTTGTTAACCCCGTACCATTTTTTTAATCCCCCGCTAAACCATCTTTCCATTTGTTAAATCCAACTTGTGCAGTAGAGGTGAAGAATGAACCGAAAATCTGCATTTTTTGGTTAATCCCTTCCGATAACTATCGGAATAGAAAATCACTTTTAGACGATCAGTAAGGCTGAAGGCCTGATTTTCTTACATCGTTATTCATTTGGAAACCCCAAATGAATAATATGGGTTAAAATTACGCCTAATTATAAAATCTAAAAAAAATTTCTGATTCTTAATTTAAATAGTATCTTTGCCTCCCATTTTAAAAGACAATTAATTGATTCTAAACAATTTGTAAGATGACTAAAGCAGATATTGTTAACGAGATTTCGGAAAAAACAGGCATTGAAAAGATGGCCGTTCAGGCTACCGTTGAAGCATTTATGAAAACCATTCGTAATTCCATGATAGAAGGTAAAAACGTTTATTTACGCGGGTTTGGTACGTTTGTGGTAAAAAGGCGCGCCGAAAAAATTGGCCGGAATATCTCTAAAAACACAACCGTAGTAATACCGGCACACTATATACCGGCTTTTAAACCGGCAAAAACATTTTCTGACAGGGTAAAGCGCAATGTAAAAACCGCTGAACCTGAGCCAAAAAACAATGATTAATTAAACAATGAGCGCTAAAAAAACACAGGTAGTCCTGGTTGCCGGCGCCCTATTGCTGTTCGTTCTTTTATTTATTGCATCAAAAACAGCACCCGCTCATTCTGAGGGAGATGGTCATGACCATTCTTCAGAAAAAGTAAAGGTGAATGAAAATGCCAACCTGGATATTTACGTGAGCATGGCTTTAAAAAACCTTGAACCCGCTAAAAAATCTTTGGTTGAAACATTAATCTCTGCCGGAAAAAACGACAGCGTTGCAGCGTTCTGGGATAAATCAAAACGCCCGGATATTGCCTCAGTGTATGTTGAGCAACTGGCGCAGAAATCAGGAAAGGCCGCAGACTGGATCAAAGCAGGCAACAGGTATTACTACTCCATCCAGTTTACACCGGATAAAACCGAAGTGCCCTTGTTGTATCAGTGCGCTATGCGTTGTTTTTCGAAAGGATTAAAACTTGAACCTGCGAATACCGATGCGAAAATTATGCTCGCATCCTGTTATGTAGAAGGTACAAGCGATCCAATGCAAGGCATTACGCTGTTGAAAGAGGTTGAGAAAAAAGACAGTAACAACGTAAAACTCCAGTTAAGTTTTGCTTTTTTCTCAGTTAAAAGCGGACAAATGGACAAAGCCATTGCAAGGTTTAACAAAGTACTGGCAATCGACAGCAATTACATTGAAGCTTACCTGCACTTAGCCGATGCCTACGAGAGAAAAGGTGAGGTCCAAAAAACGATCAGCGTGCTTGAAAAATACAGTGCCAAAACAACGGATGTAACTGCAAGGGTTGAGATAAACAAGTATATTGAACAGTTAAAAAAATAGTGATAAAGCAGAAACATTTTCACTTCATCATAAAATAAAAGATAAAATAAGAGGTATTAAATAAATAAACATTAACAATTAAAACATCGTTTTATGCCAAGCGGAAAGAAAAGAAAAAGACATAAAATGGCGACTCACAAACGTAAAAAGCGTTTACGTAAGAATCGTCATAAGAAGAAATAATCAGTCTAAACTGATTGTTTAAAAGACTACCAATTACGGGAGGGTTAATTCCTTTTCCGTTTTGGTTATTATTTTTATTTTAAACCCTCCCTCCTCTTTTAAGCAAGAACTTAAATGATTTGTGATGCGCGTATATAAAATAAGATTTTAATTAACTAAAAATATTAAAGCGTGAGTTTTGAATTAATAATTAATTCCACGCCTAACGAAGTTGTTATTGCACTCTTAAACGATAAGCGCCTGGTGGAGCTTCATCGCGAAAAAAATAATTCTCAATTTTCGGTAGGTGATATTTATCTGGGCAGGGCTAAGAAGGTGATGACCGGTCTTAACGCTGCTTTTATAGATGTTGGATACGAAAAAGATGCTTTTCTTCATTATCTTGATTTAGGGCCTCAGGCTCAATCACTGATTAAATATGTTGAAAGCAGCCAGAACGGCAAACAGAACGTGAGCAATCTCATGTACTTTAAAAATGAGCCGGACATTAAAAAAGACGGTAAAATCAACGAAATTATAAAATCGGGACAAAACATGCTGGTGCAGGTGGCCAAAGAGCCCATCAGCGCAAAAGGTCCGCGTATTACAACCGAGATAAGCCTTGCCGGACGTTACCTGGTTGTAATTCCGTTCTCCGATAAAATTTCCGTTTCATCCAAGATTCGTAATTACGAAGAAAAAAGCAGGCTGAAAGAATTGATGCAATCCATTAAACCAAAAAACTTTGGGGTAATTGTGCGCACTGTTGCCGAAAATAAATCCGTTGCAGAACTTGAAGGAGATCTTAATGACCTTATCAAACGCTGGGACGAATGTTATAAAGTTCTGAAAAGCGGACAGCCGCCCCTTCGTCTGCTAGGCGAGGTTGACAGAAGCAACGCTATTTTACGTGATTTTTTAAATGCATCGTTTAACGCCATTCATGTTAACGATCAAAAAACATACGACGATTTAAAATTATACATGAAATCCATTGCGCCGGACAGGCTCGATATTTTAAAATTGTATACCGGAAAGCCTCCTATTTTTGACGCCTTTGGAGTTGAAAAACAAATCAAGAGTTTGTTTGGCAAAACCGTGCACATGAAAAGTGGCGCTTACCTGGTGGTTGAACATACCGAAGCGCTCCACGTATTTGATGTAAACAGTGGTAACCGCGCTAAAAGCGAAAACACCCAGGAGCAGAATGCCATGGATGTTAACATGGAAGCGGCTAAAGAAGTTGCACGCCAGTTAAAGCTGCGCGATATGGGTGGAATTATTGTGGTTGACTTTATTGATCTTAACAGCCCCGAAAACCGAAAGGTTTTATTTGACAAGCTGAAAGAAGAAATGAAGAGCGACCGCGCCAAGCATAACATTTTACCTCCGAGTAAATTTGGCCTGGTACAGATCACGCGTCAGCGTCTTCGCCCTGAAGTAAATATTGAAGTTCTTGAAACCTGCGCCAGTTGTGGTGGAACAGGTAAGGTACAACCGAGCCTTCTGTTTGTAGACCAAATAGAAAACACTCTCAGATATATTATTAAAGAACAAAACGAAAAAAAGGTGACCTTAAATGTTCATCCGTATATACAGGCTTATATTCAAAAAGGCGGATTATTACGCAGCAAACAATGGCAATGGTATAAGGAACTAAAACAGTGGGTTAAGGTTCAGCCAATGAGCAGTTATGCTTTTATGGAGTTTAAATTCCTGAATAAAGATGGCGACGAGATTGTGGTTTAGCCACTGTCACTTCGAGCAGAAGCGACACAAGGAGCTTCGTATAGAGAAGTGATTTCGAGGGCAGTTCTCGATACGCTCCATTTTATTGCGCTACTCGAACTGACAACCTGAATGTCACTTCGAGTAGAAGCGACGCAAGGAGCTTCGTATCGAGAAGTGATTTCGAGGGCAGTTCTCGATACGCTCCATTTTATTGCGCTACTCGAACTGACAAAACCAGAATGTCACTTCGAGTAGAAGCGACGCAAGGAGCTTCGTATCGAGAAGTGACGCAAGGAGCTTCGTATCGAGAAGTGATTTCGAGGGCAGTTCTCGATACGCTCCATTTTATTGCGC
>JACDDR010000022.1:20623-46703 GCA_013816895.1 Bacteroidota bacterium | reverse complement strand
GGATTGAACCTTGCAGCCTGCATAACTTTTCGCAGCAGCTTTCGGTTGTTCAGGGCCTCTTCGCTTAATTCGCCTGATTTCAGAAAATGCCATTCATAGGCCGGCTCAGAGAGCTTACCAAAGTGATCGAAACCACTACCCATCTCAAGTATGCTATCTGTTGAAAGGTCAATAATGGTAAGATCTACAGCGCATCCATAATTATGCAGCGAAACTGTATAGGGAGGCGCGAGGTAATTAAATTTTTTATCGGGAGGCATTTCCAGACTGTCCCACATCATTTGCTGCACATGAAGAGGTCTTGCTGCATCCAGTATCACAAGAGAATAGGCAGGATTAATTTGTTTCAAATAGTATTGTGCGTTACAGATACGGGTTGCTACTTCACAGGGGAAATACGCCTTGCGGAGTCCATCATAGAAATTCTTGCCTAAAAAATTATCGGTGCCTGCGTATTTCAGATCCACATGGATGGAGGAATCAAGCGACCTGACATCTGTGAGATCATAATTTTTAAAAACGTGCTCAAGGTAGGAAGTGTCTGTGATTGGCTTTGGGGCAACGGCTACCGTATCTCTGATCATATAAACAATATGCCTTACGATAGGTTGTGGCGGTACTTCCGGCTTTCTGCTGCAGGCAACAAAAAGTAGTACTGGAAATAAAAAATATGTCTTATAAAAATTCAAAAATTTACGGTTCTAACCTTCTAAATTAAGTCTAAAAAGCTTTATTTTGTTGAAATTCCTTTTAAAGATATATGCCTTCATTCGACATAGCCAGTAAACTTGATGGTCAGCTATTGGACAACGCCATCAACGTTGCAAAAAAAGATATTTTAAACCGCTGGGATTTCAGGGATAGCAAAAGCACTATTGAGCTCAACAAAAAAGACCTGATCATAAACATCAGCACCGAAAATGACATGAGGCTGGAGGCTATATTAGATGCCATTCACTCGCGCATGATCAAGCAAGGGCTCGACCCGCGCGGACTGGATGAAAGCAAAGCGTTTTATCCGAGCGGACCGATGATTAAAAAAGATATTACCGTTCGTCAGGGCTTGGAAAAAGAAGCTTCGAAAAAAATATTAAAAGATATTAAAGACAGTAAAATAAAAGTAACAACGCAAATAATGGATGAGATCATCCGGGTAAGCAGCAAGAATATTAACGACCTCCAGGCCGTGATAGCGCTTTGCCGCAGGGGAGATTACGAAGTGCCACTGCAGTTTATCAATATGAAATAATATCTTCCATTCTAAATTTTCATGAATTTACAATTCAATAACTAATAATGATCATAAGAAGCAAAGCGCCTTTGAGGATTGGCATGGCAGGTGGCGGAACAGATGTAAGTCCCTACTCCGATATTTACGGCGGTGCCATATTAAATGCAACGATCGACCTTTATGCCTATGCTTCTTTAGAACCATTGAACAACGGCAAAATTGAATTTTGTATTGACGGAACAAATAAATGTTTTTCTACAAAAAGCGAAAAAGAAATTCCCCTGGAGCCAGGATTTGAATTATTTATCGGCGTGTATAACAGGGTTATAAAACAGTTCAACATAGATCCGCTTTCCTTCAGACTCACCTCTTATATTGAAGCACCGCAGGGTTCAGGCCTTGGCACTTCTTCAACCATAGTAGTGTCGTTACTGGGCGCATTTGTTGAATGGCTTAATCTTCCGCTTGGCAAATATGATATCGCCCATTTGGCCTATGAGATAGAACGCAGCGATTTAAAGATGACGGGCGGAAAACAAGATCAATACGCCGCCACGTTTGGAGGAATCAATTATATGGAATTCCTGGCTAACGATAAAGTCATCGTAAATCCTTTACAGCTGAAGCCCGAAGTTATCTACGAGCTTGAATTCAGCCTTCTCCTCTATTTTACCGAAACACAGCGGCTTTCCGCTACAATAATTGATGAGCAGGTAAAAAATGTAAATGAAAAGAATACCAAAAGTGTTGATGCCATGCACAATTTGAAAGAACAGTCACACCAGATGAAAGACGCGCTGTTAAGGGGCGAACTGAATAAGATCGGGGAGATTCTTCACTTTGGCTGGCAGAATAAAAAGCAGATGGCACAAAGCATCTCCAATAACCTGATCGACTCCATTTACACGGAAGCCCTTGCAAGTGGCGCAACCGGCGGAAAGATCTCCGGTGCGGGCGGCGGAGGTTTTATGTTTTTCTATTGTCCTGCCATAACAAAAATAAAAGTAGCGCGTGCCATTGAAAAACTCGGAGGAAGAGTTCAGCCTTTTAAATTTACGCAGCAAGGGCTGGTTACCTGGACTATTTAAGATGGAGAATTCTTACGATCAAAATAAATTAAGTGAAGCGGGTACTCCATCTGCTCAAAATTCTACTGGCCCAACAGGCTTTCTATCGCTTTTAATGCCACGCAAAGATTACATGGTTACGCCGGTTATTGTAATAATTAATATTACGGTATTTATTATTATGATTTTAACCGGAGTGGACTTTATGAACCCTTCGGTTGAGGATCTTATTAAGTGGGGGGCTGACTATCGGCCTTTAACCGTAAACGGAGAATGGTGGCGATTGTTGACTGCCTGCTTTCTTCACATCGGCGTGCTGCATCTCGCCTTAAACATGTATGCGTTATTATCAATCGGATTGTTGCTGGAAAGATTAATGGGTCCCAGAAACTTTTTAATTGCTTATCTTCTTACAGGCATCTCCGCAAGTGTCACCAGTGTATGGTGGCACGAAAACAGTGTTGGAGCCGGCGCTTCGGGAGCTATCTTTGGTGTCTATGGAATTTTTGTAGCCATGTTAACCACCAGTCTTATTCATAAAGAAGAAAGACAGGCTCAGCTTAAAAGCATCCTTCTTTTTATCGGATACAATCTTGCGTTTGGTTTAACCGGCGGTGTGGACAATGCCGCTCACATCGGAGGTTTGTTAAGTGGCTTTTTCCTGGGTTATGGGTTTTATTACATGATTAAAAACCCTCAGAAAAATGCTGTGCTTTTAACTGCTGTAATTTCTTCAGTAATTATATATACGAGCGTTATTTTTTCCGCTATTGCCGATGACCGTGCAAAATATTTTTCAGAAATGGAGAAATTTTCAGCGCTCGAAGAAAAAGGTTTAGAATTTTATAAGCTGCCGGATAACACCTCAACTGCCAATTACTTGACTTCATTAAAATCAGGCATTGATCAATACAGTAAAACCCTGCCGATCCTGAAAGAAATCAAAACAATGGATTTGCCTTTAGAAATGAAGCAACGCAATCAATTGCTTGAAAAATATGTAACGCTGCGTATCAAGACCTATCAGCTGATTCATAATGGCGTGAAAGAAGACACGGACAAATATAATTCTGAAATACAATCCTGTAACAAACAACTCGAAGCCTTTCTTAAAGAAATAGAAAAGCTCAACTAACGATTATGACAACACTCGATAAAACCAATTTTAAATTCAAAGATCAAACGACTTACTACAAAGGCAAAGTACGCGATGTGTATACGATCGGAAAAAATACACTTGTAATGATTGCCAGTGACCGCATCAGCGCTTTTGATGTGGTATTACCGCGAGGCATTCCGTATAAAGGACAAGTATTAAACCAGATCGCTGAGCAATTTTTAAATGCCACAAAAGATATTGTGCCTAACTGGCTTCTTTCCTGTCCGCACCCCAATGTAAGTATTGGAAAAATGTGTCAGCCGTTCAAAGTGGAAATGGTTGTTCGCGGATACCTGGCCGGCCATGCCGCGCGTACATACTCGAGCGGACTTCGTAGCTTATGCGGCGTAACTTTACCGGAAGAACTAAAAGAAAACGATAAACTTCCTGAGCCTATCATCACTCCAACTACTAAAGCAAGTGAAGGGCATGATGAAGACATCAGCAAAGAAGAAATTATCAGGCAGCAGATTGTAAGTAAAGAACATTACGAACAGCTTGAAAAATTCACACTGGCGCTTTATGCACGGGGACAGGAAATAGCCAACAAAATGGGATTAATACTGGTTGACACTAAATATGAATTTGGCTTATACAACGGGGAAATTACATTAATGGATGAAATTCATACTCCGGACTCTTCCCGCTATTTTTATAAGGAAGGGTATGAAGAGCGCCAGGCTAAAGGAGAAGAGCAAAAGCAGCTGAGCAAAGAGTTTGTGAGAAGATGGCTTATTGAAAACGGTTTTCAGGGCAAAGAAGGCCAAAGCATTCCGGCAATGGATGATGCATGGGTGACTGAGATCAGCGACCGTTACATTGAACTCTACGAAAAGGTGACCGGTAAAAAATTCATTAAAGCGAATAATTTAAATTTGCTCGAAGAGGTTGAAACGTGTATAAACAAAGGGCTCGCAGCTCTATAAAATATTTTAATAAAAAAAGCCTCAGAAAATTCCTGAGGCTTTTTTCTAATTGCGTTACACAATTATTTATTGTTTAACCACTTTAATAATTTCAACAGCATTGTTGCTTTGAATTTTCACGAAATAAATTCCATTCGCTAGGTTTGAAATATTTAATGTGATTTTGTCTTTTGAAGATGAATTGCTAAGAATAATGCGGCCTGTTAAATCCAACACCTCAACATCTTTCAAAGCGCCGTTGCTTAGCTGGATCGTTAACTCACCCTGTGTAGGATTAGGGTAAACAGATAAACCATTAAGAACAGAACGTTCGTTAACTCCTGTACAAATACTTACCACAATTGTAGTAGTGGCGGAGTTTGAACAACCGGTAACGGTACTGCTTACTGCGTATCCGGGATTAAACGTTCCGGCAGTTGCACCGGGTGTGAAAAAGCCCTGGCTAACATTTGGTCCCGTATAAACACCTCCTGAAGGAGACCCCGAAAGGGCAACAGTAGGGCCGTTAGTACAAACTGTTGGTTGGGCAGCTGAAATGTTTACCGTAGGTAAAGAATTGACAAAAATAGTTACTGTTCCAGTTCCTGCACATCCTCCATTACTTCCCGAAACGGAGTATGTAGTAGTGGTTGAAGGAGTAACGGCAATTGCCGAAGCGTTAGATCCTGTGTTCCATGTATAGGTTGCAGCACCACTCGCTGTCAGCCCGGTTGAGCCTCCTGAACAAACAGTCCCTGTTCCGGCTGCAATGGTAACAGTAGGCCCGGTACCTACAGGCACAGAAACGGTCTTTGTTGAAGAGCATCCTGTTGAATTTGTTCCTACCACTGTATATACTGTTGTAACAGTTGGTGATACGGAAATGGATGAAGTAGATGCGCCTGTATTCCAGCTGTATGAAGATGCGCCGTTCGCACTTATGCTTACAGAACCTGATCCATTACACAATGTTGAAGGTGTCGCAACTACATTAACCGTTGGCGAAGTTCCTGTGTTTAGTCCAATGGTTGCCGTTTTTGAACATCCGCCAAGCGTTGCGGTAACGGAATACACAGTAGCTGAAGTAACGTTAATTGCGGTTGGATTTGAAACCGATGTACTGCTCAGGAAAGTAGATGGAGTCCAGGAATAGGTTGCTGTACCAGAGTTTGGTGACCAGCGGTATCCATCCGGCACTGTTACTGTATAATTCACGGCGTTTCGTCCTGACACTACATAGGCTGTAGATCCTGTCTGATTCTGAATTCCTTCTACCGCTGCGTTATTACCTGAAGAATTATTTAAATGCACTTCTATTATGTGAGAGGTTTCATACATAATTGCCTGCGCAGTAACGGTTCCCGAGTTAAAATAAAATGGCACGTTACTCCAGTTTACCACAAATTTCCTGTTAGGAGCGATACCTGTTGTAAAATAATTAAGTGTTCCGAGAGTAGTAAAATTCAGATCAGAATAGATGGCTCCGATTGAAGGCGCTGCTGAAAAAGCATTTGGTAACATTGAGCCGTATCCATTATAAGTATTAGGAATTCCGCCTAAACCAATGAAACCGTTGGTTCCAATTGCCACTGAATTGTAAGAACTTCCAAAGAAATTAAAACCGAAAGGCAAAGGAATGTTTTCCCAATCGCCATCATCAAGCGAACCGTTAGTTAATGGTACATTCTGCACACCTCCTGTTACAAGAGTTACAACGCCTGAACTTGGTGAAGAAACAGCTGCGTAAGGGATTGAAGAAATCGCGTAACTATTAGTAGATGCCGCGTTGGTTGCCAATTGAGAATTTCCCCCTGAACAAATAACACTTGGCGTTGCAGTTAAATAAAGTAAACTGGGTGACTGGTTGACCGCAATCGCGTTAACCGCCATGTTTGTACAGCCATTTGCGGCAGTGCCGAGTACTGTGTAGGACGTGGAAGCGGAAGGGTTTGCTGTTACCGAAGCACTTGTGCTGGAACTAAGTCCTGCAGAGGGCGACCAGGAATAATTACTCGCGCCTGAGGCCGTCATAGAACCTGATTGTCCCTGGCATAAAGAACTTATCCCGGTTATGGAAACGCTTGGTGAAGCAGTGGTTGAAATAGTAACGGCGGCAGGCGCCGGAACCGCGGTACAGCCGGTAATCGAGCCAGCTACAGAATACGTGGTATTGGAGGAAGGCGATACTGTAATCACTGATCCTACAATATTGCCCGGATTCCAGGTATAAGTATTGGCACCAGAGGCGCTAAGAGTAACACTGTTTCCTGAACATAATAATGTGCTGGTGGCGTTTACCGAAAGGCCTGGCGCAACGGTAGGACAAGAAGCTGCTTTTACAACAATGCTGTCTACTCCCCAACCATTGATGTTAAACGAATTCGCTCCGAACGCAGTAAACTTCACCTGGAAATTTTGTCCACCCATTCCTGCAAGAACAGCGCCTGTTACACTGTAATCCGTTACCCCGGTGACGCTATTGACATATGAGTTTACGGTTGTCCAGGTAGAGGAAGAAGTATTTTTAAATTCAACAACAAACTGCTCTATGGTTGAAGTGCTGAAATTGTTAAGCTCTAAAAGGTAAGCCAGAGAAATTTGCTGACCGCTATAGGCTGTAGCGTTAATGGTAGGGCTTACCATGCTAAAAGAATAATTTGTTACGGATGGCGACCAGTTAAAATAAGCATTCGGAGGATTTGTGGAGAAAGGTGTATATACAGAACCTACCGTCCAGTTACTTTGCGAGTTCGGAAACGTCCAGCCGTTGGCGGTAAAAGAATTTGATGACCAGTCCTCATATAATAAGGTAACCTGGGCTTTCATGCTATTGCACGTAGTAAGAACAATTACTATAAACGTTGCAATTTTTTTGAAGTAGTTATTTTTCATTTCTATTTGGATTTATCTTTAGGATCAATTATTTGAAAAAGTTCTTTGTGCGTTAGATAATAGTTTTTGCGTTGCTCCGGCAATTTATCGAATTGCTCCCGGGTATAACATTGAACTGTTAAACCATTTACTTTTTTTTCGTAAGAATAAGGAACCTTAACTTCTGATTTTTTAACTACCGTTACTCCGTTGGTTTGGGCTTTGACTGAAAAACCAGTTAAGGCCAGCATAACAATAAATACAAGTTTAATTTTCATAATGATTGTGAATTATGAGGAAAAGATAGCTAAAATTTCATTACAGAAACAATTAAAATTCATTTCTGAATGAACATTTTTGTATTGCTAACACCCAACCTGGGGAAATCGCATCGTTACTTTTTAAAGAAAATAAAAAAACCCGCTTGTTAGGGCGGGCTTTACTTTATAAAAAAATTATTTATTGTTTAATGACCCTTACCACTTCCACCGAGTTATTACTTTGAATTTTCGCAAAGTATACTCCGTTGGCGTAGTCAGCAAGGCTAATTGTCATGTGATCATCTGAACTAACCTGCGAGAAAATAATCCGTCCGGTTAGATCTGAAATTTCAATGTATTTAGCTGCTCCATTGTTTAGTTCAATAGTAAACTGACCGGAGTTAGGATTCGGATATACACGTACGTCCGTTAAACCTGAAGCATTTTTAGAGATAGCGGTACAAACTGATACAACCAAAGAAGTATTCGCGGAATTTGAACATCCTGTTGTTGAGTTGGTGAAACTATAGACCGGTGTAAATGTGCCGGCAGTTGTCGACGTGAACATATTACCTGTTACGTTAAAACCCGAATAAGCCCCACCAGCCGGCGAACCGGTAAGTGTAATTGTTTGGCCGTTATCACACAAGGTGCTGCTTGAAGCACTTAAACTCACAGCAGGTAACGCATTTACGGTAACTGTAACAACAGCCGTGTTACTGCAGCTTCCACTCGCCCCTGTTACACTGTAAGTAGTGTTAACCGATGGTGTTGGCGCAATTGTACTTGTTGAAGCACCGGTATTCCAGGAATAAGTAGAAGCACCGTTGGCCGTTAAGCTCGCCGGTTGACCATTACAGATAGAAGTACTTCCTGTAATGGAAACGCTAAGATTATTGGTAACTGTAACAATTGCTGTAACTGCTGTTTGCGTAACGCAGCCAAATGAGTTGGTTCCCGAAACAGTATAAGCAGTAGTTGAAGCAGGTGATACAACAGGTCCGCCAGGTAAATACGTGTAAGTAGCAGCGCCTGTTGGAGCCAGTGTGAATGAACCCCCCGGACATATAGCGCCGCCAGCCACAGTTACCGTTGGATTTGGATTAACCGTAACAGCCTGGGTAGCGGTGTTAATGCAATTGTTAGCGTCGGTTCCTGTTACTGTATAAGCCACGTTTACGCTTGGAGTTGGTGCAATAGTGGTTGTAGTTGCTCCTGTGTTCCACGTATAAGAGGTTGCTCCGCTCGCTGTTAAGTTTGCAGGATTACCGCTACATACCGCTGAACTACCAGAAATAGCGACCGCTGGTAAATTATTCACAGTTACTGTCTGAACAGCCGAGTTCGAACATCCATTCGCATTCGTTCCGGACACTGTATAAGACGTGGTTACTGAAGGTGTAATGGAGATACTGCTGGTAGTTGCACTTGTATTCCATGTATAGGTTGATGCTCCGCTAGCGGTTAAGGAAGCCGTAAGGCCCGCGCAAACAGAATTTGTTCCGCTTACCGAAACAACTGGCAAAGTATTAATTGCAACGGATTGAATGGTATTGTTACTGCAACCTGTCAAGGTATTGGTTCCGGTTACCGTATAGCTGGTGACAATAGTTGGCGTATCGGTTATAGTAACAGATGTACTGCCGGTACTCCATGAATAAGTATTAGCGCCACCTGCCGTTAAATTCACAGTTCCACCAGTGCAAATAGCAGTTGGACTCGTAATAGTTACGACCGGCAAGGCATTTACCGCAACATTTTGAGTTCCGCTATTAGTACATCCGTTCGGAGCAGTTATTATCACCGAATATGTTATTGGCGAAGTTATGTTGCTTGCCGTTGGGTTAGCGATATTGTTAGCGGAAAGAAACGTGGACGGTGACCAGTTATAAGTTACAGTGCCGGCGTTAGGACTCCATCGGTACGCGTCAGGAGTAGTTACAGGCCAGGTTACAGCGTTACGTCCCGTTACAACAAAAGCCGTTGTGCCAGTCCCGTTTTGAATACCTTCAACAGCTGCATTGGTTCCTGTTGATGTGAAAGTATGAACTTCAATAATGTTAGAGCTTTCAAACAATATAGCCTGCGTGGTAACAGTTCCTGAATTTGAATAAAATGGTCCGCTCCAGTTAATAACAAATTTTTGGTTTGGAGAAGTACCCATAGTAAAGTACTGAATTTTAGATCCGGAGGCTGCAATACCCATATTAAGGTCGGCGTAAACAGCGCCTATAGAGGGCTTACCTGCTGAAACAGAAGGCATAGCAACGCCATAACCCGTGGTTGTAGCGGGATTACCTGAACCTAAGAAAATAGCACCATTGGTACTGGCAACAAAAGTTGAGTATGTGCTTCCAAAGAAATTAAACGCAAACGGTAAAGTCTGGTTAGACCAATATCCATCATCAAGAGAACCCGCAGTTAAAGGAATTACTGTTGAGCCATTGTTACACAATGTGGTAACACCGGCCGATGGAGTAGTTATAGCGGAGTATGCAATACTTGTTATACTATAAGAAGTGGTTAATGCACCGTTGGCCTGAAGACTTGAACTTCCACCCGCACACACTACTGTTGGCGTGGCAGATAAAGAAACAAGGCTAGGAACCTCCAGCACACTAATTGTAGCAGTAGATGAGCCGTTGCAACCCGAAGTAGTTCCTGTTACAGTGTAAATTGTTGAAGTTAAAGGCAAAGCGTTAACAGAAATACCTGTTGTTGCGGATAGGCCTGCAACCGGAAGCCATGAATAAGTAGTTGCTCCCGAAGCAGTTAAATTTACCGACGAAGTGCCCGGCGAACATATTGAACCTGTGCCCGGTGAAACCACAACAGTTGGACTTGTGTTCACAGTAATAGTTGCCTCATTGGAAATGGCAGTTAGTGAAGCACTTGTACACTGAGTTTGTAATACCATGTAGTATACGCCTGCACTTAAAGTAGGTGTTACATAAGAGGTGGTGTTGGCTCCTGTACCACCCCCAACGTTCGTATAGGTGCCGCCTGAAGTAAGAGAATACATCCACTGGTAAACTGTATTAATACCGGTACTCGCGCTGTTTGAGCTAATCGCAAGTGTTTGTCCTGCACAAACCGCATAGGAAGCAGGAGTAATTGTTCCGCCATTTGCAGTTGTACACACCGGTGAAGTAAATTCATCCGCTCCCATATCAGGCGTTGTAACGTTACGTGTTTGATTATCGATATCTGTTGCGATACCAGCAAGAGGCGTTCCCAAATTATCAAGCGGAACGTTGCTTGCCGGAACAAGGTGCAAATCATTCGTAGCAGTAAATACCGCTATAACGTTTTTAGAATTGGCATTCTGGCCAAACGCGGCTTGAAGGTTGAGAAGGGTGTTCTGCGCCCCACCAAGGAATCCGAGCGTTTGAACATTACCAGTTCCACCAACATAATAATCGTTGTAATCAATAGCAACAAAATTAGCTGAAGTTACTGTAGAATATATTGCGTAAGCGTTGTCGGTTGTTGAACTGGTATTATCGTAAGTGTTAGAGAAAATATTATCCCTTATTTTCAACCCCCCTGTTGATCCCGTGTTAATATAGATCGGACTTGAGCCGGTTGCAGTAGTAAGACCCGGATGGCTGCCAAATAAACTGATTGTGTTATAATCGATATTCACACCACCCGTAGATCCTTCCAGAGCAATACCTATCGGCCAATATGCCGCCAATGGGTCTGAATAAGTATAAACATCTGAGATCATATTATTCTCAATTTTAATATTACTTAAAGCAACATTCGTTGAAAGTATAATTCCTCTGGCTCCCCATCCGCCGACATTCGAATTTGAAATGGAGGACAATGTGTTTTTGGACACTAAGCCATTAATCGCGTTTAATCCAAAATAAATACCGCAGGTACTGTTTGCCCCACTTCCTGTTGCGCTGGTTGAAATATTTGTAATTGTATTTTGCGCTACGGTTACACCGTTTATATTGCTCAAAAGATAGATGCCCCCGTTTGAGGAAGCGCTCGTAACAACATTATTAATAACGTTCGTGCTTACATTTACGCTGAGCATATTCTGTAAATAAATACCTGAAAATCCAATATTATTTACACCCGCGGTTACAGGTCCAATGCTGTTTGTTGTGATACTCCAGTTGTTTAAACCGCCTGCATTCACAGGAGAAGTACCATTGGCATAAATACCGTAATAAGCTTTTAAAATCGAATTTCCCTGAATGCTGATGTTGTCATTATCAGCGCCCCCGGTTGTGGAAGGATTCGCACCGTCAATTCCTGAAATTATTCCGAAGCTCGTAGTAGAAGTAAAGCTTCCACCTGTTAAAACTAAATTTTTTATTGCAATATCCGTGTTACCGGTTCCGGAAGAGGCTAACCAGATATTCGCGGAAGTAAGAGAGTTGGTGCTGTTTACCGCAAGACTACTTCCCCCGTTATTTAACCCATCCACTGTAATAAAGCGGGCATTTAGGAATTTGAACACAGAAGTGGCAGTGTTCGTTGCAGTAATGGAAACCCCTAAACCTGTAAAAGGAACCACCAGTAATGAATTAGTGCTGCTGGCATCTGTGTTATTCAAAAACACAATTGGAAACGTTTCTGCTGTTGAGTAAGATGGGTCTATTAACTGGAAAGTAACCGGACCTGATAAACAACTTGTATTATACGCATTTGCTGCCGCGCTTAAAGTGGTGTAATTACCTGTTGCACCAACAGTATAAACACCGTTCAAAGTTCCGGAAACTGTATAGGTTAAAGGCGTGGCCGGAGGAGTAGTTACATTATTAACATCTGTTGCAACCAGACCTGAAGAAGGATTTGAAGTGAGGTTATTAGCCGGGCTTGCATCCTGGGCAATAATAAAATAGGAAATAACATCTGTTATTACCGCGGTATAAGCCATAGAGAACGTCCACACCCCATTTAAAGCGGTTCCCGAAGTTAATGTACCTTGTGAACTGGCGTATGGATTACCATTTACTTTATAATACACACGCGGCGAAAGTGTTCCGGTGGCAACACCTGTTCCGTCAGAAATAACTGCTGTAAAGGTCCTTCCGCTTAAATTACAGAGTGAGCTTGTAAAACCTACTCCGTTTATATTAGGAGCAAGCATATCGTTTATTACATAATTTCCTTCCCATGCTCCGATATCAGGAGTAGATATATTACGAATTGTTCCGGCATAATCATCGGTAATGCCTGTAACAGATGTTGCTCCTGACTCTATTTGCGTTGGCGTTCCGGTATTGATATTTAAAAAATTAGGATTAATTCCAACAGTTGAAACAAAGGTTGGATTTTCGGTTACAGAATTATTATCGCGTGGACTAACAAACGCTTTAAAAGCCGCGATTGTTTGTTGCGAAGCCGTTCCATCATTAAAAATAACATTTGACGCGCCAGGTGTTCCGGCATAAAAAAGATTGTTGTTTGAGGTAGAAGAATAAGTCGTTAAAGTAGTGTTACTTCTTCTGTAAGCTACTGTTAATCCCGCACCCGTAAAGGCCGAAGTATTTACGAGAATGTTATTGCGTAAATTTAAATTTGGAACAGTGGCGGCGAATAAGGCTGATGTTCCAAACAAAGCACCCGAACTGGTAGCATTAAGATACGCCGTATTAAAATAAACATTATCGGTTATACCACCTGTAAGATTAATCCCAATCACTGCATTGGATACGTTAGCAGCAGTTGCTCTCAAATCCCCAATGAGATTATTATATATGGTGTTGTTGGTTCCTGAACTCACTAATACGCCGCTCACAAGGGGTCCGCTGCTGGTTGAGGACAAACCAAAAATTCTGTTCTTATAAATATTGTTGGTTGTTCCTCCCGCAATTTGAATACCATTTATAACCCCGCCCGTGCCGCCGGTAGTTCCCGTACTATTAAGGGCATACACGGTGTTGGTCGATATATCAAGATTACCCACAGAACAATAAATACCATTAAAGGTTGCGCCACCTGCACCACCTGCAGTAGTTGTGAAATTATAAATCTGATTACCCTGAATTACTTTTGCTCCGGCAGAAGCACCTTCTCTTATTCCGTTACCAATGCCTGTAGTAGGTAAAGAAACATTCCGGATCACGTTATTGGTTACCGTTACCCCCGTGGCGGCACTTAAACTATAAATACAATCCACGCCTCCCGTAGAAGTTGTTGCTGACCAGTTAACACCATCCACTAAATTTCCATTGGCCACAAAAGACGTTGGGCTTGACGTTTTAATTATCCTGAAAAACCCGCTCGCCCCTGTCCTGGTTATACCTGTAATTGTATTGGAGTTAGCGGTTGCATTAACGGGTGAACCGGTTTCAATTAAAACACCTGTACCAGTGCCGGCATAATTTAAATTGCTGATCAAATTTCCGTTTATATTAACGTTGGTTGCGCTTCCTGAGTTTAAGATTCCGTTAAAAAGACCAGTGGTTGCCGTAGTATAAGCGCAATTCTGAATTAAATTATTGTTAATGTTAATTGTGTTACCCGCTGAAGTAGAGCCAGATGCATTTTCAATGCCTGTAAGGCCGGTAGTAGTGCCCGCTCCACTAACCGTTATTGTATTATTACTAATTGTGGCGTTAGCGCTTGTTGCAGAGTTAACATAAATCCCCCGCAACGTTGTAACATGATTTGCACCCGCCCCATTATTATTATTGATCAGGTTATAGGATACATTCAAATTGTATTGGGCTAGAGTGCGGATACCCGCTGCGGCATTGGTAGCTCCTGCAGCCCCTCCGAAATTGATAATGGTGTTACTGGTTGCTGAAGATAAACCGCCTATATCGTTATTTTGATCGGCGGCTGTAAAAGGGCTTAAAGCTGCATAACCAATAATTGCAATACCAATATTGCAATTTTGAATAGTGTTTTTATAAAATTTATTATTTGAATTAGCCCCAGAAGCGGAGGTAATTGTTAATGGAGTGGTGTGGGTGGAGGACAAAGCGTTAACCAGGTCAATTCCCCGGGACCCATCAACCGCCGGTGCAGTAGCAATGGCATTATTTATTTTATTTAATGTAATGAAACAATTCTTGATGGTATTATTTTGGCAGCCATCTGTAGCGCTGGCCCTGAAAAACCCAAAACCAAACTCCATGGTAGCGGGGTTGGTGGAGTTTCCATCAAAAAGATCAATCCCGTCAAAAGTTACATAATCCGATCCGATTAAACGAAATAACCCATCCTGCAAAGCGCTGCCAGGGGTTGCTGTTCCTGTATAAGCTACAATTTGAGGATTAGCCCCCACCCCGCTTTTTTCAAAAGTAAGCGTATTACCGGCACTTCCTGAAACGGTTAATGAATAACCACCAAACGGGGCAGTCTCAGTATAACCCGCAGTAATATCAACAAAAACATTTCCGCTGATGCTTTGCGTGTTCAAAGCCGTTACAGCCGACGCTATTGTTGGATAAGGAACGCTTGGAACAACAATTGTTCCAACAATTTGTGATTTTAAAGCACCCACAGTCATTATAACAGCAGCGGCTAATAATATAATTTTCTTCATGCGAATTTTAATAGGTTCGCAAATTTACTCAATAAAAAGAGCCCTTCACTCAGTGATTTTCAACATTTCGTTGAATTTCACTCAAACAACGCTGAATATTTAAGATTTAGCGTCATTTTGTTTATATGGGGAAAAGTTTCCTTGTTTTATTTTGTATCATAAAAAAACCCCGCCGTTTCCGGCAGGGTTTTAATTAATAAAGTATTTCTGATTAGAAATATAAGTTCAAACGTAAAGCACCTGTCGGGCCCCAGATTGAGTTTTTACCATCTGTGTCCAGCCAGAAACTTCCACTTTTAGATCCTTCGATTGTAGTAGAACCTGTAGCATCATTACCTGAACCTGCATTACCAACTGATTCGTAAGTGGTTTTAGTTTTGCCGGTTGTTGAAATACCAAGACCCCAACCAAATTCGCCACCAATACTCATTTTAGGAAGTACGAAGTATTCAGCTCCAATAAATCCACGAACACCAAAAGAGAAAGTAGTACCGTTGTTTCTTTCAGTTACGCGTGCATTACCTTGTAAGCCATTGATACCAGGATTAGATGAAGTTACGTTGTTACCGCCTGTAAATGCATCAGCAGGTGCAACACCAACATTTAACGAAGGAGTTGTAGTAGCACTCAAAGCGTTACCATAGGTAAACTTGTCTTTGTTCATTGCAACTAAAATTCCAACTTCTCCACCATAATAACCTTGTAAACGGGTTTTACCTTTGCGCATTTCAATTCCACCTGATAAACCGATAACGGTGTTTGAATGCTTAAAAGTGTTTTCTACCATTGGCTTAGCAGCCGGGTAACCGTTTGCAGTTGCAGTGATAGCAGCAGTTTTTGCGATATCGGCAACCATTGCACGATTCGTGTTGCTGTTGAAACCAATACGAAGAGAACCGCGGTACGCTGTTTGTGCATCTACGAAATACTTACCAGTAATAGTTTGCTGGGTGGTAAAGAAGTTCCAGGTAGGGGCAGTGTTGTTATTGGTTTTTCCGAAGAAATTACCAGCATAATTCAAGAATGGCGTAGCATCGATTGCTATTCCCCAATCGCCAGCTTCTGGCAAAATAGGCTCACCCTTTTTTGATGTTAAATCCTGAGCAAAGGCGCTGGTTACTCCAAACGCTACTGCTACTAGTGCAATTGATTTTTTCATAATTGTTTGTTTGATTAAAAATTATGGGTACAAAGTTATGCGATTATTTTTTTCAGGGATTTTTTTTGTCAGTCTTTTTTAACAATACTTTGTTAACTACCTGATTTGTTTTGCAATAGGGGCACAAACTTAAAGCTTCCAAGTGTCTTTTTATCAAATCCTGTGGAACTGTTCTTTTTTAACCAGATCATTTCCTGAGAGACTCCCTCACCTATCGGAATCAGCATAATTCCCCCTACTTTCAGCTGTTCCAGGAGATCATTGGGAATATAAGGCGCGCCAGCGGTCACAATTATTTTATCAAAAGGTGCAAATTGCGGGAGACCCTTATAACCGTCGCCATAAACCAGTTTAGCCGAAGTATAGCCAATATGCGGTAAAAATATCTTTGTTTTATCGAATAATGTTTTCTGACGTTCCACACTATATACTTTTACACCCATTTCAATAAGTACGGCTGTTTGATACCCGCAACCGGTGCCTATTTCCAATACTTTTTCGCCGCTGCGAAGTTCCAGCTGCTCGGTTTGAAACGCCACCGTATAAGGATGCGAAATGGTTTGCCCTGCTCCTATCGGGAGGGCTTTATCGCTGTAAGCATGATCAAGCAAGGCTGGCCTGGCCGTGGTATTATCAAAAAACAAATGCCTTGGTACTTTCTCAATTGCTGCAAGCACCTGATCGTTTTTAATTCCTTTGCTTCTTAATTGTTCTACCAACCGTTTCCGCTTGCCTTTGAACAAATACTCATCTTCCCTGGATACGTCGTAAAACACTGTTGTGATATTGAATTGTAAAGCTATCGAGTAATAAACAACTCTCCTTTAATATTTAATTTTAATTACTAACAGTGCCTTTTTTAAAACGCTTAGTTTTGACTTTTACTTATGACAAATACCATCGCGCTTCTGGGTCTGGGTTATCTCGGGAAAATTCATCTTAAACTTTTAAAAGAAAATCCCAACTGGAAACTTGCAGGTATTTACGACATTGATCAGGAACTTACCTCTCAGCTTTCACAGCAATACCAGGTGCGGGCCTTTAAATCGCTTGAAGAGGCTATCGAAAATGCCGGTGTTCTTGATATAGTTACCCCCGCCAACACACATTTCAGTATTGCCAAACAGGGAATAATAAACGGAAAACATCTTTTTATTGAAAAGCCCTGCACCACTTCACTCGCTGAAGCCAAACAGTTACGGCTGTTAATGAACGAGGCGGGCGTTTTTGTACAGGTAGGACACGTAGAGCGTTTTAACCCGGCCTTTATTGCCGCATTGCCATACCTCAGAAATGCGGCCTTTATCGAGATCCACCGCCTTGCGCAATATAACCCCCGCGGGACAGATGTTTCGGTGGTGCTTGACCTGATGATGCATGACCTTGATCTTATCCTGAGCGTGATTAAAGCCAACGTTAAACGCATTAGTGCCAATGGAGCAGCGCTGGTGAGCCATACGCCCGATATTGTGAATGCCCGGATAGAATTTGACAATGGCTGCGTGGCCAATATTACCACCAACCGCATGGCACTTAAGAACACGCGCAAATTCAGGGTATTTACCGATAAAAATTTTGTAAGCATTAATTTACTCGATAAAATAACCGAAGTAATAAGCCTTAAGAATGCCAGTGCCAACTCCACTAACCCCGTTCTAGCACCGCTCAATGGCCTTCCAAAAAAGGAACTGGTTTTTGAACACCCCGTGATTTTACCAACAAATGCAATAAATGAAGAACTCAATGCGTTATATGAGAGTATAAATTCCAATAAACCGGTAATAGTGGGCATTGATGATTCTATAAAAGTAATGGAACTGGCTTTTGAAATAGAATCCAAGGTTAATGCTTAAGAATTATAACCTGTATTGCGAATATTTCATAATTTTGGCATTAAGAGGCTTTTAAGCGTGTATGAAGTACTTTTTATTTATTGTATTTATAGGTTATTTTTTATTATTTATTTCGTGTAAGAAATATCAACCCGCTCCTGCTGCCTTTTTTATAACTACCGATAAGGTTTCTGTTTCCAGCACAACACTCCAGGGTTCTTCCAGCCAGAATATTTCCGATCTGTATCTTTATGTTAACGGAAAATTTCAGGGTGCTTATCCTGTGGGCCACACCATGCCTATCATAACAAATAACGCATCCGCCAAAATAGATGTATTCGCGGGTATCAAAAATAATGGAATAAAAGACCTTTCCATCACCTGGCTGTTTTACCAGAACATAACCTTCGACACCCTCGTGGAAAGCGGTAAAACCATTTCCAGGCCGCTTACTTTTACTTACAATCCCAATGTTAAATTCACCTGGATGGAAAACTTCGATAATCCGATTGGATTCAGCCTCGTAAAATCGGCGTCCTACACCGATAGTATCGTGTACAAGATTGCGGCTACCTCTGAAAGCTTTGAAGGCAAATCCATCGAATTTGGATTGAACGGCAATGGTTATACCGCACAGGTAGAGTCTTCCATAGCTTATGCCCTGCCTAAAGGAAATTCAAATGTATATCTTGAAATTAATTACAAATGCAACAATGAGTTTTTAGTTGGCCTCACCGACGGTGTTAACCTGAAGCCGGGAATCATCGTAAAACCCAAAAGCAACTGGAATAAAATATACATCCAGCTTGCATCCGCGGTTAATGATGCCCCCCAATCCAACTCTTATAAAGTTTTTTTCAGGGTTCTGGCCAACGAAAACCCAAATGCACGCGTATGGTTAGATAATATAAAGCTCATTTATTTGTGAAGCAACGCCAAAGAACACTATATTATCTGATTACAGACTTCATTACTGCGGCTGTTGCGTGGACCCTCTTCAACCTTTACCGTAAAACACAGATCGATCCCTTAAAGACCGGCGACTTTAATTCGCAGATCTTTGATACCAACTTTCTGCTGAGCGTTACTATTCTCCCGCTTATCTGGGTATTGGTCTATTATCTTTCAGGTTCCTACAACAATGTATTACGTCGTTCGCGCATCAATGAATTTGTTCAGGTGCTAGCCACTTCCATTATTGGAGTAACGGTTTTATTTTTTGTGTTACTCCTTGATGATTACGTGGCAACCTACAAGCTCTATTACAAAATGTATTTTGTGTTGTTTGCTTTTCATTTTCTGTTAACCTCCACGGCCCGTCTTCTCTTATCGAGCTATACCAATAAAAAAATACATGAAAAGAAATTTGGCTTCAACACGCTTATTATCGGCAGCAACGAACGCGCGCTTAAAATGTTCAAGGAAATTAACGCGCTTAAATATGGTATTGGAAATAATTTTGTCGGGTTTGTTCACATCGAAGGCAAGAATGGTTATTCAGAACTTCTAAAAACAGAACTTCCGCATCTTGGCGAATATCATGATCTCCGGACTATCATCGAAAAATACAAGGTAGAAGAAGTTATCATCGCCCTTGAATCCTGGGAACACGAATACATAAAGAATATTGTAAATGACCTGAGTGATTTTGGTGTGATCATAAAGATTATCCCGGATATTTACGACATATTAAGTGGCCATGTTAAAATGAACACGATCTTAGGCACGCCGCTGATCGAAATAAAAAATTCTATCATTCCCGAATGGCAGATTTCAGTAAAACGTTTTTTAGATGTGTTTATTTCAGTTATTGTGCTTATTTTCTTTAGCTGGATGTATTTTCTTATAGGCTTGCTGGTGAAGTTAGGCTCAAAAGGGCCAATGTTCTTTAAGCAGGAAAGGATCGGAATTCATGGAAAACCATTTTATATTTTAAAATTCAGAACCATGTTTATTGATGCGGAAAAAAATGGTCCTGCATTATCAAGCGAAAACGATCCGCGTGTTACACCCATCGGAAGATTTTTACGAAAAGTGCGCCTTGATGAAATGCCGCAGTTTTTTAATGTCCTTCTGGGTGACATGAGCATTGTTGGCCCCCGCCCCGAACGTCGTTATTACATCGACAAGATCGTAGAAAGAGCGCCGCATTATAAACATCTGCAAAAAGTAAGACCCGGCATTACCAGCTGGGGCCAGGTAAAATATGGCTACGCCGAAAATGTGGAGCAAATGATCGACCGTTTAAAATTTGATATTCTTTACGTTGAAAACATGAGTTTGCTGCTCGACTTCAAGATCCTTGTTCACACGGTTCTCATTGTTTTGCAGGGAAGAGGAAAATAAAAGATTTCATTCTTATATTTGCGCTCATTCTTTCCAGATCAAAACCATTCAAAAATATTTATCCCTAGTAAAATTCAGCCACACGCTCTTTGCACTTCCGTTCGCAATCATCGGCTTTTGTCTTGCCGTTAATTCCGGTACCGCTGCATTCAGCTGGTTTAAACTTATTATGGTTCTGCTGTGTATGGTATTTGCGAGAAGCGCTGCGATGGCCTTTAACCGTTATATCGACAGGGCGTTTGACGCTAAAAATCCAAGAACTGCGGTTCGTGAAATTCCCGCTGGTAAAATAAGCGCTGCTTCTGCGGTGTTGTTTACCCTCATATGTTCTGCTGCCTTTATGGCTTGTGCCTTTTTTATTAATCACCTTTGTTTCCTTTTATCACCGGTTGCATTATTTGTTATCCTCGGATACAGTCTCACCAAACGCTTTACCCCACTCTGCCACATTGTTTTAGGTGTAGGACTCGCACTAGCTCCTATAGGCGCCTATATTGCGGTAACTGAGCATTTCGCCGCGCTGCCAGTTTTATTTGGATGCGTTGTTTTATTCTGGGTTGGTGGCTTTGATATTATTTACGCGTTGCAGGATGAGGAGTTTGACCGAAGCAACAATTTAAAGTCGATTCCTGTTTTCTTCGGAAAAAAAAACGCGCTCAAGCTGTCTGAAACCCTCCATGTGATTTCCGCCGCGCTGGTGATCTATGCTTATTTTCTTGGAAACTTTAACTGGCTGTATCTGTTGGGCGTATGCGTTTTTATAGGTTTATTAATTTACCAGCACACGCTTGTAAAGCCTAACGATTTGAGCCGTGTTACCCTGGCCTTTGCTTCCGTTAATGGCGTGGCAAGCGTTGTGTTTGCGGTATTCGTGTGCGCTGATATTTTTATTTTATAAGATGATTTTTATCCTCGCCAAACTTGTAAAATGGAGTTTCTATCTGGCAATACCGGTATTCATATTTGGAATTATTTGTTTTTACTGGATCGAAAATTCAAACGCACAAAATTTGTATGATGAGATTGAAAAAATTCCGGCGTGCAGAACTGCGCTGGTTTTAGGAACATCGGCACATCTTGGCAACGGGTCCGATAATCTTTATTTTTCATATCGAATGGACGCAGCAGCCAAACTCTATGCGGCAAAAAAAGTAAAGAAATTTATTTTAAGCGGCGACAACAGGGTTGACGATTACAATGAACCAAAGGATATGAAAAAAGCCCTGCTGAAGCTAGGTATCCCCGACAGCTGCATTGTGCTGGATTACGCCGGGCTAAGAACCTTTGACAGCATGATCCGCTGCAGGGAAATTTTCGGGCAGGACAGTGTGATTGTTGTTTCCCAAAAATTTCATAACGCACGTTCTTTGTTTATCGCTGATAAGATCGGCCTCACTGCATTTGGATTTAACGCGCAGAAAGTGGTGAATCAAAAAACCTGGCGAATGAACATCCGCGAATTTTTCTCAAGAATAAAATGTGTGCTGGATCTTTACCTCTTTAATACAAAACCAAAACATTTAGGAGAAAAAATTCCTGTGTAATGTATTTAGCGTAATTCCTCTTTGTTGTTTCTGTGAACTAACCACCAAACTTCATTCCCAAAGTAGCGGTTACCTGGCCGGTAAAAAAATGATGACTTGCCTTACCGTTGCCTTTGCCCAATACCAGTACCTGCATGTAATCGGCGTAAGACCCTTTGCCCACAAGTTCAAAAAATCCGTGTTTGAAAAATTCCATTCTTAATCCACTCTCTACACCCACGATCCAGCCCGCAACATGCCAGCGGTTATTCAAATGTTCTCCAAATAAGGTAACATCCGTTCGCGGGAAAACGATTCCTGCACCGGGTTTAAGAACCCATGATAAAATAAAATTTTTCGATCTCTTATAAAGCTGAACCTTGCGAACCGCGTTTAACATCCAAAAGTTGGCGCCATCGGTATGCTCGAAATGAAGAAAATCATCCGGACTCAAAATTGTATCTCCATCAATATAATTGCCGCTTATCTGTCCTTTAATCCGCGCCCTTTGCCAATCGTTAACCACATACTTAGTATGATCATAGTTAAGCTCAATTCCCCATTTATTATTCAGCATACATCCAATCCTGAAAACATATTGAGGGATGGTAATGTTAATCACATCTCCAAGCTTGTCAAAATCTGCCTGATCGGCTGCTTTTACATTATAAAGCGTAAAATCGTAGTAATTATTTTGCTTTGTGTACTCGTGGTACTTGTTTGAAAGATCCTGAAAATGAATGGTGCTTTTGCTGTAGGCAGCGCGCGTGTAGCCCCAGGTTACATACCATTGTCTGTGTTTCTTTTTTAAAGAATCAGTTTGAGAAAACAAACCTAAACCCGTAATTATTAACAGGAATGAAAGGGGAAACTTTCGCATGGGGAAAAACATTAAAACTGTGTGGCGTGAAGATAACGTATATTTCCTTCGGTTTTTACTGAAATTTGAACAAAGTTGTCCTGTAAATAAGAAGCTGCAAGGCCCGGCCATTCAATGAATACATAGCTTGCCGAATCCACCTGTTCATCAAAACCAAGGTCAAGCAATTCTTCAAGATCTTTTATCCTGTAAAGATCCATATGAAGTATTTTTCCTTTTGGAGAAGTGTATTCGTTAATAATTGAGTAGGTAGGACTGCTGAAATTATCTTTACTTCCAAGTGATTTGCATAACTCTTTGATGAGTGTTGTTTTTCCGGAACCCATGGGAGCTTCAAAAAGAAAGATTCTGTTATCACCGCTGAGTGAAAGTATTTTTTCCGCTGCTTCACTCAGTGTTTCCAAAGTGAAATTATAATTGTTGAGCAGCACTTCCATTAAAACAGGCTTAGCTTGTTAGTGACACAGTAATAAAAATATCTGACCGCCAGTTCTCAATTTCACTTTGCGCTTAGCGTTATGTAGGGAATAAGAATTTCTTCGAGACTTACGCCGCCATGCTGAAAGGTGTTCTTATAATAATTTACATAGTAATTAAAATTATTCGGGTAGGCGAAGAATCTGTCTTCTCTTGCAAAAACAAAACGCGAGCTTGGATGAAGCTTAGGAAGAAACGCATCAGCAGGGTTTTTGATTTCAAAAACTTCCTTTGCATTATAATCCAGTGCCTTGCCTTGCTTGTAACGCAGATTATTATTTACGTTTTTATCGCCTAAAATTTTGGTCGGCTCCTTCACATGAACAGTGCCGTGATCCGTTGTTATTACAATTTTAATTTTTTTATCCGCAAGCTGTTTAATTATATCCAGTAAAGGCGAGTGCTCAAACCAGCTGAGGGTAATACTCCTGTAAGCAGCTTCATTTTCTGCCAGTTCGCGAATCACTTCCATCTCGGTTCGGGCGTGGCTCAGCATGTCCACAAAATTATAAACGATCACATTCAGTTTATTCTGAAGCAGGTGATGAAGGTTTTCTGCCAGTTTTTTTCCCGCTGCAAAATTAGTGATCTTGGTATAGCTCATTTTCACTTCCTTTTGTAAAAGGCGTTTTAGTTGCGCCTGCATGAACGCTTCTTCGTGCAGATTTTTTCCGCCTTCATCTTCATCGTTCAGCCACATATCCGGAAACATTTTTTCCATTTCAGTAGGTAACATCCCGCTAAAAATAGCGTTACGCGCGTATTGCGTTGCAGTTGGCAGAATACCATAATACGTTTCTTCGCTTTCAACCTTATAATAATCCTGCAGTATGGGTTGAATTATTTTCCACTGATCGTAACGCAGGTTATCGATCAGAATAAAAAACACAGGCTCTGGCTTATTGAGTTCGGCTATAAATTTATTTTTTATGAGCGTGTGGCTCATTGTTGGTGGATTCTGAGCCTTGGGCCCCAGCCAGCTGATATAATTTTTTTCAATGAATTTAAAGAACTGTGCATTGGCATCGGCTTTCTGCATTCTTAAAACTTCCAGCATGCTTTTGTCCTGCAGCTTGTCCATTTCAAGCTCCCAGAACACGATCTTTTTGTAAAGATCCATCCAATCCTGCCAGCTGAGTTTGTCGTTTATCTGCATTCCAATATTTCCAAACTCCTTACGGTATTCGGTATTGGTCTTTTCGTTTACAAGCCGTTTGTTATCAAGGGTCTTTTTCAGCGATAAAAGTATCTGGTGCGGGTTAACAGGTTTAATAAGGTAGTCGGCAATCTTCCCGCCAATGGCATCTTCCATGATCTGCTCTTCCTCACTTTTGGTAATCATAATCACCGGCAGATCGTTATTCACCTGCTTTATTTTGATCAGGGTTTCAAGTCCTGAAAGTCCGGGCATGTTTTCATCCAGAAGTACTGCGCTTATGTTTTTGTCGTCGCGAACCAGGTCTAAGGCTTCATCCCCGCTGTGCGCGGTTATTACATCATAGCCTTTATCATTTAAAAAGAGGATATGCGGTTTAAGCATGTCAATTTCATCGTCGGCCCAAAGAATCTTTATTTTTTCCATATGTGGTATTATTACAAATAACGTATTAAATTTATGTCTATTATAAATGAAGCTGTTAAAAAATTACATATTTTTTAATTATGATAACGAATCCTTTTTGAGATGCCCTATAATAAACGCAAGATAATCAACGACCCTATTTACGGTTTTGTTACTATTCCAAACGACCTTATTTACGACCTGATCAATCATCCCTTCTTTCAACGATTAAGACGTATTAAACAATTGGGCCTGACCAACCTGGTTTACCCCGGCGCCCTTCATACCCGTTTCCATCACGCTATTGGGGCTATGCACCTCATGCAGGAAGCGGTTCTTACCTTAAAACAAAAAGATATTGCCATAAGTGCCGATGAGGAACAGGCAGTACTAATTGCGATTTTATTACACGATATCGGGCATGGGCCTTTTTCACACGCCCTTGAACACAGCCTGGTAAAAGGCATCAGCCACGAAACCATCAGCAGTTTTGTTATGAATGCGCTGAACAAAGAGTTTAAAGGAAAATTATCACTTGCGATAAAAATTTTCAACGGCGATTACAAAAAACATTTTCTTCATCAACTGGTAAGTTCGCAGCTAGACATGGACCGGCTCGATTATTTGAAACGTGACAGTTTTTTTACCGGCGTTAGCGAAGGCGTTATCAGTAGCGACAGGATCATTAAAATGCTCAATGTTGTAAATAATCAGCTCGTGATTGAGCAAAAAGCCATTTACAGCATCGAAAAATTTCTGATAGCCAGAAGACTGATGTACTGGCAGGTGTATCTACATAAAACTGTGCTCAGCGCCGAAACACTGCTGGTGAACATTCTTAAAAGAGCGAAAGAACTTTCTGCCAAAGGGATTAAGTTGTTTGCCACTCCTACGCTGCGGCTCTTCCTGGAAAACAATTTTACAATTACCGATTTTGAAAAGGATAAAACCCTGCTTGAAAAATTTTCAAAGCTGGATGATAACGACGTGGTTGCTTCCATTAAAGTGTGGGCGGACGATGAGGATTTTATTCTCAGTAAACTTTGCGGCAATCTTCTGGAACGCAAACTCTATAAAATAGAATTGCAAAGCAGTCAGGTCATCACCTCACACAAAAACACGCTTATGGATAAAGTCTGCAAAAAATATAATCTGAACCGCAGGGATGCTTCCTATTTTGTATTTACCGATTCGGTGAACAACAGCGCCTACAACGCCAACAGCTTTAACATAAACGTGCTGATGAACAACGGAACGATTATGGATGTGGCTCAGGCCAGCGCCCAGCTTAAC
>JACDDR010000022.1:0-20613 GCA_013816895.1 Bacteroidota bacterium | reverse complement strand
GCTTAACATACAGAGCCTCAGCAAAACCGTTACCAAGTACTTTATCTGTTATCCTAAAGAACTTGCTTCTTAGATTTCTTTGAGCAGCTTTTTCTTGCAAAAACTTTAAATTTTACGTAATCTTGCTACGCAAAAATTTAATTATGACCCCCTATTTTAAAATCCTTGGCATCGCTGCTTTAATGGCATCCTGCACCTCTTCTACCAATGAAATGGCTCTGCTTCCTGTGAAGGCTAAAACCGACTCGGCAAAAGCCGATACCACAATAAAGGAAGAAGAAAATTTTGAATTTACTTCAGAACAGTTCGCAGACCTCAGGATCCTGCGTTACCATGTTAAGGATTTTGACAAAATCCCTTTAAAAATAAAAACGCAATTGTATTATTTATACCAGGCGGCCTTAAGCGGAAGAGACATTGTTTACGATCAGAATTTCAAACACAATCTTACCATCCGTAAAACCCTCGAAGCAATTGTTGCCGGTTACAAAGGCAATGCAGAGGACGAACAGTACAAACAGTTTTTAGTGTACGCTAAACGCGTGTGGTTCAGTAACGGTATTCACCACCATTACAGTATGGATAAATTTGTACCTGAATGCAGCCCGGAATTTTTTAACGATCTGATTTTAAAAGATGATTCAAATTTACTTCCTTTAAGTGCGGGACAAAACAGGAAACAATTCGCGGAGTCGATCAGTAAAATAATTTTTGATCCTTCGATCGCGCCTAAAAAAGTAAGCCTTGATTCTAAAAATGATTTGATAAAATCTTCTTCCGTTAATTTCTATGAAGGCGTTACGCAAAAAGAAGTAAGCGATTTTTATGCCGCGCAAATTGACAAGAACAGCAAAAGTAATCCGAGTTACGGCCTCAACAGCAAAGTGGTAAAGGAAAACGGGAAACTGGTTGAGAAAAAATGGATGGTGGGTGGCATGTACACTCAGTCCATTGAAAAAATTGTTTACTGGCTCGAAAAAGCTGTAACAGTGGCCGAAAACGACAAACAAAAAGACGCGCTTGAAAAATTAATTAAGTTTTATAAGTCGGGTGACCTTAAAGACTTTGATGCATATAATATCGCGTGGGTAAAAGATACCGAAAGTTCGGTGGACGTGGTAAACGGTTTTATTGAAGTGTACGAAGATCCACTTGGAAAAAAAGGTTCATTTGAATCGGTGGTTTCTGTAAGGGATTTTGAAGCCAGCAAACGCATTGCCGCTATTGGCGCGCAAGCTCAATGGTTCGAAGATAACTCGCCAATTTTACCTCAGCATAAAAAAAAGAATGTAACAGGAATTTCAGCTAAAGTAATTAATGCCGTTGTAGAAAGTGGTGATGCCGCGCCAAGTACGCCAATTGGAATTAATCTGCCGAATAATGAATGGATAAGAGAATCACACGGAAGTAAATCTGTTAATCTTGGTAACATTGTTGAGGCTTACGACCAGGCGGCAGGCGGAAGTGTAGTAAATGAATTTTATTACAACACCGAAATTAAAAACCGCGTTACCGAATGCGCTTCTCTTGGCGATAAACTTCATACCGATATGCACGAAGTGATCGGGCATGCGAGCGGACAAACCGAAGCGGGTGTTCCATCATCAAGCGAAACCTTAAAAAACTACGCTAACTCCCTCGAAGAAGGTCGCGCGGACTTAGTAGCCTTGTATTATTTAATGGATAAAAAATTAATTGAGCTGGGCGTTATGCCATCGCTGGATTACGGAAAAGCGTCTTATGATGAATACATCACCAAAGGATTGATTGTACAACTCGCGCGCATTAAACCGGGTAAAGACCTTGAAGAAGCCCACATGCGCAACCGTATGATGGTTTCGGCATGGGTGTATGAAAAAGGTAAAAAAGACAATGTGATTGAAAAGAAAAATGAAAACGGGAAAACCTATTTTGTAATTAATGATTATGAAAAACTGCGCGTGTTATTTGGTGATTTATTGCGAGAGATTCAGCGCATCAAATCTCAGGGCGACTTTAAAGCAGGCCAGGCATTAATTGAAAATTATGGCGTGAAGGTGGACAAAGCCCTGCACAAAGAAGTGTTGGAGCGTTATGCTTCCTTAAAGATGGCGCCTTACCAGGGCTTTATTCAGCCTAAATTGGTTCCGGTAATGGAAGGAGATAAGATTATTGATGTGAAGATAGAGTACCCGAAGAATTTTGTTGAGCAAATGCTGGAATACGGTAAGACTTATGGCTTTCTTCCGGCGTATAACTAGCCACGGATTGCATAGATTATAAAACTTAAAAAGCCACGAATTGCACTAATTACACTAAAAATAATTTAACAATAAGTGAAATTCGTGTAATTAGTGGCTTTATTTGAAACATGGAAACAAAAAAGTGTGAAGAGTGTGGTGAAGCGATCAAAGGCAGGATTGACAAAAAATTCTGCAGCGATCTTTGCCGCAATTCCTTTAACAACAAGCTAAACAGCGATAGCAATAACCTGGTTAGAAACATCAATAATATTTTAAGAAAAAACCGTCGCATCCTTGAAGAATCTTTGCAAGGAGATAAGACAACGCTTCCGAAACAAAAGCTATTGGACAAAGGCTTTAACTTCAATTATCACACCAATCAAAGTATTACCCGTAACAATCACACCTATACCTTTTGTTACGAATTTGGTTACCTCCCGCTTGAAAACGATATTATACTTGTGGTGAAGAAAAGGGAGAAGTAAGTTACCTGGTAATTAGATACTTTCCATAATAAACCGACCTTTTTGTTCTCACTGAAATAAAATAGTGCCCTTCTGTGAGTCCTGATAAATCAATTTTGATTTTGCTCTTAGATATTTCTTCGCTTTTAACAGGATATTCTTTTCCTAACAAATCGTAAACTGTAAAACCTGTTATTTCATTCGCAGTACCATCCTCCACATCTGCATATATGAATTGACTGGCAGGATTAGGGTAAAACAAAATACTTCTATTTTTATTTTTTTGGTTTTGAACAGTTGTGCAAAGATCAACAAACTGGGTTATAATCGCAGTGTCAAGGCAGCCATTTGAACTGTTTCCGGTAATAGTGTAATTAGTAGTTACGCTGGGCGATAGAATAACGCTGGAGTTGGAGGTTATTATCCCATTACTCCAGGTATAACTTAAAGCTCCACTCATCCACACTGTAGAAGACTGACCACTACAAATGGTTGCTGTTGGGATATAAGGAATCAGAGTTGGAGAATTGTAAGCCGTTACACTTACTGCCGAAGATATTGTTTGCATTACACTTTGACTGTTAACGCCCGTACAGTTTAAAGTGTACACAGTAGATACGGTGGGACTAACAATAAAAGTGGGCGTGGGCGAAGTTGCTCCTCCCGGATCTAATGAAAAAGTAGGATTGGAGAGATTATAAGATGTACCCGTTAGTGTTGCTGTTGATCCGATACATGCCTGACTGCACGTGGCATTCAGATAATTGCAATTAAGAGTTCCGGGTCCGCTTAATTGAGCAACAGTAATATTTTGGACGGCGTTTGAAAAATTAGTAATCATCACAAGATAGAATTGTCCGGCCACTGCATTGGAAATAGAGAGAGTCTCAGTGCTTGAACCTGAGTAGCTGCAGCCTACAGTATTACCGGCTGTTAAACTATTGCAGGAAGCGCTAAGGGAGTTAAAGGGGCCGTAACATATATAATCTATATCGTTAGCGGCGGCCATTGAAATAGACAAGGAACCACTTGCAGAAATGTTCAGATAATACCATGCGGGATTAGGCTGGCTGCCCAAACACCCGTAATTCGGACCAACCTGACCGGAACCCACGTTAACGCCTGCCGGGTAAGTGACTGAAGGGTTAGGACAAAACAAGAGCGCGTTCTGACAAAGGTTATTACTCTGCGCGCAGCAAATTCGGGAAAGAAAGCACAGACAAAATATAAGGGGGTATTTAAATTGTTGCAACATTATGAGAGACTTCCAAATACCTTGCCAATTATTGTTAACGTGGCTGGCATAATTTTAGATAGCTGATTATTAAAACCATCGCTATGAAAAAATTATTTTTATCCGCCGTTTTACTATCTGTTTTTATCTTTTCTTCCTGCAAGAAGGATTATGTTTGTGAATGCAAAAAGGTATATACCGGAAACGGTACTACTACGACGCAGGATGACGGCAAATACACATTCAAAGATACTCAGCCCCGCGCTGAATCAAGGTGTAATGAGCAGGAAGGTACCGGAACGGATCTGTTAGGCGGAAACTATTCCCGGGAGTGTGCAATTCGCTAAAAGAAAATCTTTTTTATAGTCCTGAAAATTATTCTGAGGTCGGTCATTAATCCGGCTTCGCGGATATATTTTCGATTGAGTTCAAGCTTTGCCGGCATGATCTGATCGATATAAGTTTTTTCAGGATCCTTTGACAATGCCAGAAGTTCGTTTTCACTGAAGTACTCCAGCGAGGCGTAATCTGTTATCCCGGGCTGAACCTGCAGCACCGCTTTTTGTTCCGCGTTGTACAGATCTACATATTTCCGCACTTCCGGACGCGGCCCCACCAGACTCATGCTCCCCGATAACACGTTTAACAATTGCGGCAATTCATCCAGTTTATATTTCCGTAAATAATATCCAACCTTTGTTATTCGCGGATCGCGGCCGCCCACTGTTAACAAGCCTTTTTTGTCGGAGTCCTTTCGCATAGTGCGGAATTTGAAAAGGCTAAAATCCACGTTGTCCCTCCCTACTCTTTTTTGAAAATAAAAAACAGGAAAACCACTGTCCGCAATGATGAAGATGGATATCAACAGGAAAAAAGGCAAAAGAATAATAATCCCTATCAGAGAAAAAATAAAATCAAATATGCGTTTTGGTTTCGAAACTGCAGCCACTTCAATAATTATTTCTGTTATTACTCCCGCTATTTCAGGCATGTTTTAGTAATATGGCATCAACACTTTCTTTAACCGCGCGCACCACTGTATGCACCTGTTCATCGGTAAGATCGTAAAATACGGGCAGACTTATTTCGCGGATAAAATTATCCCAGGTGGTTTTATAATCAAGTACGTTATAACCCATTTTCCTGTAAAAGCTCATTCCCGGCACCGGCATAAAATGCACGTTCACACTTACATCGCGACTGAAAATTTCCTGCATGATCTCATCCCGCTGTTCCTCTGTTATTCCTTTAATACGCAATGGATACAAATGATAACAGCTTTTCCTTCCGCCTTCTTCAAATAAAGGGAGCTGGAAACGCTCATCTGTTTTTAATAATGAATTATATAAATCCACAATGTGCTTTCGCTTCACCAGAGTATCGCTGTCATACCGTTCCAGTTCTACAAGTCCCATAGCGGCCGAAATATCCGTCATGTTACATTTATAACCTGCTTCCACAATATCGTATTTCCAGTTGCCTTTTTGTGTTTTAGCAAGCGCGTCTTTATTTTGTCCGTGAAGTGTTTTCACGCACAATTCTTTATAAATATCTTCATTGTTAAATACCGACTCCTCAAAATTCAACGCAATAGCACCGCCTTCAGCAGTACTCAGATTCTTAACAGCATGAAACGAAAAAACACTCACATCACAAAGCGATCCGGTTTTGTGCCCGTCTGCTGAAGCGCCAAAACTATGGGCTGAATCGCTAAGAACAAGAATACGACCCAATTTTTTCTGCACATCATTGGTTGCAACAAATTTGTTCTTTACGGTTCCAACAAGTTTATTAATACTTTTATAATCGCAGGGCATGCCACCGAAATCCACAGGCATGATCACTTTTGTTTTCGCTGTTATCGCCTTTTCTATTTCGCTGACGCTAATATTAAAATCGCCT
Source organism: Bacteroidota bacterium (assembly GCA_013816895.1). Taxonomy (GTDB): domain Bacteria; phylum Bacteroidota; class Bacteroidia; order B-17B0; family Aurantibacillaceae; genus Aurantibacillus. The sequence continues at coordinate 14,791 of JACDDR010000022.1, read as the reverse complement.
GCATTCACGTCAACAAAAACAGGCGTGGCTCCGCAGTGAATAACAACGTTTGCAGTTGCCGAATAAGTATATGCCGGCAAAATCACTTCATCCCCCTCACCTACTCCATACCAACGGAGCATGATCTCAAGTCCCGCTGTAGCGGAGTTCAAACACAGCGTAGCTTTATTCCCACAATACTGCGTGATTTTCTTTTCAAAACTTTTGGTTCTTGGTCCCGTGGTTATCCAGCCGCTTTTTAATGCAGCCACTACTTCGTTACAAATTTTATCGTCGATGCGGGGTGGAGAAAAAGGAATCATATTTTTTATTTACAATTTTAATAATTCACAATTAGAACAATTTATAATATATTCACCTGTGTTGCGCCATATCCATAATCCTTATACGAAGCGTCCTGGTAAGTAATGCCTGGTGTAGCTTTTAACACGGCTAAAATTTCCTGCCGTAGCCTGCCATTGCCAACACCGTGAATAAACACAATGCGTTTCATGTTTTTTTCAATCGCTTCGTCAAGTTCCTTTTCAAACCGTTCGAGCTGAATATTGAGCATTTCGTAATTGCTCATGTTCCTGGTATTTTTTACCAGCTCTTCGATATGAAGATCAACTTCTTTTTCAAGCGACTTTAAATATTCTTTTTTAGAACGTGAAATGGTGGCTTTTGACTTAAACTCTTTTATGGTTTTAACCCTTTGAATATCTTCCGGCGTAAGTTTATGTTCTATTTCGCGGGTGTTTAAAAATTCATCCTTCAGTAAAAAACCAAACACCGGAAACTCAAACTCTTCATGTTTGATGGTCTTGGAATCCCGCAGTATTTCAGGCGCCAGATAAAGTATTTCAGAAATAGGAAACTGCGCTTTAAAAAAACCGTTCTTAAATAAAATACAATCCACTTTATGATAACTGTGTTCTTTAAAAAAACTGATCTTCACCTGCTTCAGCATTATTTTCTGGTAAGCGCCTATCTCGCCATGTTTAAGCGTTTGAAAATACTCGCCATCTTTAATAGCATAGGAGTACATCAAATTGAATGAGGAAGCGTTGAACAGGTAAATGCGGTAATCGCTTATTAAGCCTGCGAATTCGTGATCGGGCTCTATGATAAAATAAACAGCATCAGTAAGTTGCGCTTCGGGACTAAGTTCAATGTTCTCGGCGTCATGATCAATAATGAGTTCGGTATGTATCGGTACCAGTTGCGAGGTTAAATAAGGAATTTCAAACCCATCCGGCATCTCCACAAAAACAGTGTATTTATCTTTAATACGCGAAACTTTTCCTTCCCCGGTTTCATTCAAAAAACGAACTTTATCTCCAATTCTTAGTTTCATAACGCTGAACACCCTTTGGGGGACTTCTTTGTCAAATTTAAGGTATTATTTTCAGCTTAAACTCATAAGAAATTCAAAAACACGTCTCGTATCGCCTTCCGGCTAAAGATGCCTAAGGTAAGCGCCAAGCGCGCGGGTGCTGTAAAAGCGAATTCCATTTTTACTGCAGAGACTCTTTAAACGTTCAATTGCATAAAACGAATTGGAGCCATCTGCCACAAGTGTTTTAATATTCTTAAAAGCAGAAAGATCTTCCTCCTTAATTCTGAAATTATTAGAGACTACCAGCGTTGTTATGGTTTGATAGTTACACCTGGGCCAGCAGTCCTTTTTATCCAGACGCACTATCTCCTCCGCGCCTGATTTTATATAATTTATTTTCCTGTTTTCAATCACCGGATAATTAAAAGAAATCATATGAGGCTTCACGTGGTAATTATAATCAGAAGCGGCTATACTGTCAGTTGTAACATAGTGTGTGTTCTTCACGCTCCACGCGGATTTCCGGTTAATGTGATAAACAGAAAAGAGACTTTCGCTTTTTGTAACGTATGCCACAACTATTCCGTTCAGCTGCAGAAAAATAACAACCAGCAAAGAATAAACAGCATAGCGGAACGAACGGTAATAGAATGCGCAGGACAATAAGAACACAAGGCATGAGAGCAGCAATGCGTCCGTGAGTTCAAAATGAATGTTATCAATGTAGCCAGGTCCCGCCACATTAAATAGATTAATAAAGGCCGTTAAAAATTTAATAATATAATTTACTGCAATCGCTGCCTGCGTAAATTTTAAAACAATCAACACAGCCAGAAGCAATACCACAAATGTACCCGGTACCACCAGCAGGTTACAGATGAAGAACCATAAAGGGAACTGTTTAAAATAAAACAGGGTGAAAGGTAAAGTAGTAACCGTGGCCGCAAACGAGGCGCAGAAGCTTTGCCAGATGTAAGTGCTGATCTTTCCTTCGGGCTGCCACAGTTTTAAAAACACAGGTTGAAAAAACAGGATGCCAAACATGGCAAAATAACTTAACTGAAAACCAATGTTGTAAATCAGAAAAGGATCGTAACACAGAAGCATGAATGCCGACACTAATAGGATATTTATCTGGTTACGGTAATCGTTCCTGAAAAATATTTTACCAATGCCCAGTAAATTAAACATGATAACCGCGCGCAGCACCGGGGCTGAGAAGCCCGTAAGCAATGCGAAAAACCAAAGACAAAGGGTAATGAAAATAAATTTTAGAAGTTTTTGTTTTTTCCTGCGATCAAATATGTCAAACAGAAAAGAAAGAACAAGGTAAATTAATCCGGTGTGCAATCCCGAAACAGAGAGAACGTGCAATGTTCCGGAATGAGAAAAGGCTTCCATCGTAGAAGTATCTATATCGTCGTCGTAACCCGTCAGCAGCGCGGCACTAATGGCATAGGCTTCAGGGTTCAATCCGCTGTTCTTTAATGAATATAACACTTGTTGCTTTATTTTCAATCCGGCAAGACGGATAAAGGAAAAATGAGGAGCAAGGTCGGTCACAACAAAAGATTCGCTATCAATGAAGGCGATATGATACAGCTGCTGATTAGCCATATAATTTTTATAATCAAATTCATAAGGATTTTTTGGCGGCTCTATGTCCAGCAGTTCACAATTAACAAGTAATACCTTGCCTGCTTGTATGTTACGCGCTGCTTCTGATTTTTTAAAGTACCCGAAAATCTTTCCGGTAGTATTCTTTAAAGAACTTCTCTGTTTTACACCGGTAATATTCAGTTCACATTTAATAAATCTTTCTTTTTCAACGGGCAGATCGGTTACCTCAACCAGCAGTTTATTGCTTGTATCTCTTGAAATTAGTTGTGAGTAATGAGAAGATTGCAAGGTAACCGTTGAAGTATACACAAGGTTGACCGCGAAACAAAAGAGAAAGACATCGGTACATACTAAAAAAACAGATTTTATTATTGGCGTTTGCTCTTTTATGAGAAGCAAGCTGAATGCAGCGAACTGCATCACTAATAAGATCCACGGGCTAAATACGCTTAAATGAAGCCAGGAGGCAATAAGAATGCCGCAGATAAAAGGAACGCAGATCCGTAAAAAAGGTATTTGTTTTAAAGCATTCACCCGTTCAAAAAAAATCCCGTTTAACGATTGGTTAAACGGGATTGGAAATAAGAAGTGATATTATTCGATAATTAATTTTTTAATCATTTTTGCACCGTTCACGTTCAGGTTAACGAAGTAAATTCCGGCGCTCAATGTTTTTGTTTTGTTTAAGGAAATGTTTTGCTCTCCTGATCCAAAATCAGCTTCCACTGAAGGCAATACTTTTTTACCCACTACATCCAATACTTCAATTACAATTTTAGATGCATTGTCAAGTCTGAACTTCACGGTTGCTTCGCCGGTTGTTGGGTTTGGATATAAACCAAAGCTTATGTTTTTCGCAAGAGCCTTCATACCCACAGGCTGTGCAGTTCCTGAAAAATTAATTTCATCCAGGTAAAAATTATTACCTCCACCCGCTGCAGTTCCTTCGCTAAACACGAAACGGAAAAGCACTTTAGGAGAAATGCTGTAATTAAACCAGTTTGGATAATTGGTGAGGTTAACATGTGCCCATTGTGACGGCGTTGGAACAAATGGATTGGTAGTAGTTCCACCCGATGCGTTGGCAAGTGAGCTGTTTGAAGGTGCAAACACTGCGCCCCATGTACCGCCGCAATCTAAAGAGGCTTCTACTTTAAAAATATCGTTACTCGTAGTAGTATTTCTGGCATACGCATATTTAAAAGTCAGCGTGTCGTTTGGATTATTTAAAAGATCAAGTGGCGGCATATACAAATAATCTACCTCGCCTGCCGGGTCATTGGTTCCATCAACAAAATAACTGTTCACTCCCGAATAGGCTGCCAAAGTTGTTTTTGCCCAGGTGATGCCGTTATCCGGATTTACAATAGACCAACCCGAAGGCAATCCAACCATTTCGAAGCTTTCAGCATACGGCATAGCCATTGCCGCTCCAATATTCTGAACCAGTACGGTCCTTGTTTTTACGCTGCTTCCATTACTGTTGGACACATTCAGTGTAATGGTTGAAATTCCTGGGGTATTAAACGTAGCTGCTGTCAGAGAAGCTGAGGGCGCCGCAAATGCTGCTCCATTGCCCGTCCACGAATAAGTGGTTATTGTACCGTTATAGGAAAAATCCTTTAGAGTAAGAGATCCGCCTAAACACACAGTATAAGAGTTATTAGTGCTTAAAAAATCCGCGATTGGCGCGCAGTTACCCAAACCATTCACATCAGTTAAAGTAAGGTTAGCTCCCGACACCACGTTGCTTCTTCCACCTACTGATGAAGCAAGTGCATTTCTCATTGCGGTAGTTTGACCGCTGGTGAAGTTTTTAGGACAAGATGAGTAGTCCATGATATTCTCCACATTCTGATAATAACTTGCGCTGTTGGTTGGATTTGGAGAAGTACAGGTAAAAGCTGTGTTGGTTGAACTTGCGGGACAGGTACTGAAATTTCCTTTTGTATCAGGGGTATCTGCAATACCATCTCCACCTGCCGTAGAACCACAAACCACACCCGGGTTGTTGGTGTTTCCGAAGGTATGTTTTAAACTTAACCAATGACCTGCTTCGTGAGATAAAGAGCGGGCATTAATTCCGCTTAAAAAGCCATTGTGATAAATAATTGAGTTGCGGAGATCGGTATTTGCCCCGAAAGTACCCGGGAGATAAGTATACCCTACAATGGTACCGTTAACAGTTCCCTGAGGAATAATCTGCTTTACGATAATGATGTTAAGGTATTTCGTTGGGTCCCAGGCCACACCGTTATAATAAGAGGACGAAGCTCCTGCACTCGCCTGGCTCCAATTGGTACGTGAATCATAAATATGTTCAATACCTGAAACACAACTTCCGTTTGGATCTTTGTGTGCGAGCATGAATTTAATATCCGAATTAATATAAAGCGATTTGAATGGAGCGAAAATGGTGTTCGTATCAGAACCCTTCCGGCCATAATCGCTGTTCATCTGGTTTAGTGCAGAAATACACTGTGCATCTGTAATATTTTCACTACCCCCTAAATGAAGGATATGAAACACTACGGGAATAGTATACTGAATAGCGGCGGTCTTGTTTTGTCCACGGTTTTGCTCCGCCTCCATGTAACTTTTCTGAAGAATGGCTTCATTCTTTTTATAATTTTCTCTTGCGCCCGGATTGGCTGCAAAATAATCTTCCATAACAGCATAGGTGTTACATGGCTGTATCTGATCGCTTTGTGCAAAGCTCATATACGAACCCATCAGGGCCAGACCAAGAGCTATATTAGATAATTGTCTTTTCATTTTTATTGTGTTTGCGTTAGTTTATTTTTTGTTTTTGTTGGTATCAAGCTGATTTAAAGCCATCATTTGTTTCATGTTGTTTTGCATGCCCTCAATGCTTCCATCCAGAAATATTACATTTCCTTTTCCTTCCTGCGCAAAGTTCTTCACGGCTTCGGTCCACATGCTGAATAATATAAGAGATGAATCAAGATTGGCATCTTCCATTTCTTTCGCAGCCCCGGCCATACCTTTGGCCACCTCCTGACGGAACAAGGCAATACCCTGCCCTTTTAACTGTGAGGCATCTTTTTCGGCCTGGGCCGATATCTTGATAAAATTACCCTCTGCCTCTGCTGCCTTTGTTCTTGTGATTAACAGTGCCTGGCCTTCGTTCTCTGCGGCAGATTTCAGGTTATTACTCGCCACCACTTTCGCCATCGAACGCATAACTTCCTCGTCAAAGGTTATATCGTTTAACTGCAGATCGATCAAGTGATAACCCCAGTGCTCAAGGGTTTGATCGAGTTGTTCTTTTACTGCTTCAACAATATCTCTTCTCAAAATTAAGACTTCCGATTGCTTTTTTGTGGCCACAAAAGCCCTCACAGAGCCTTCTACCGAACGCACCAGCGCCTGCATAAAATTACGCTCATCAATAAATTTAAACGCGACATTCTTAATGGTTTCCTCATCGCTGTTAATTACCGAATACAGCAGCATGGCAGTAAAATTAACATTGGCCTGGTCAATGGTAACAGCCTGAAAACCCAGTTCAGAACTGCGGTTTTGAACCGATATTTTTTTGAATACCTTTTCAATGAAAGGAATTTTGAAGTTTAAACCCGGACGAAGGATCCGGCTGAACTTACCAAAAATAGTGGTAATTGCTATGGTTCCTTGTTGAACCGTAACAAATGAAAGAAGCAGCGTTAATAATATTAAAACTACTGCGACAATTAAAAAGGGGGTAGGCATAAATAATATATATTTGTTATAAAGATAATAAATTAAGGCGTTCCTTCAAAACTATAATTAACGTTGGCAAATATCCTTCATAAGTGGTTGTTTTTACTGATATTGTTCCTTCCGGCACTTGCTTTAAAAGCTCAGGCTCCAAGTGGCGAACCGGTGGCGGACACTGTACCCGCCTACCAGAAACTGTATAATAAAGCTCTTACGTTTATCGACTCCGGTCAGTATAAAGAGGCCCTTCCGGTTTTAAAAAAAGTACTTAAGGAAAATAAAGAATTTTATAAAGCGCATACAAAAATGGCGCTGATTTATTTAAATCAGAAAGATTACAAGGAAGCGGAAAAATCGCTTAAAAAATCGGAAGTGCTGATGCCGCTTGATCTGGAAACTCAGAAAATAAAAGCGCTTGTTTTTTACAACACCAATAAATTTAAAGAAAGTAAGTCTGCACTTGACACTGCCATTATGCTGGCCAGGGATGAAAAAGTGGATGATCCGGATTTATTTTATTACCGCGCCCAGCTTGCCTTTAAGGGAAAAAGTTATAAAAGCGCCATGGAGGCCTGCGAAGTTGCGCTTGAATTTAATCCCAAATACATCCCCGCTATTATGCTGAAGGCTGAAATTCGCTTCACAGCCAAAGAATATAATTACGCGATCAAAGAACTGAATGAGGTCATTAAACTTACCTCCGCCGAAAAGCCGGATTATTCTGCTTATAAGCTAAGAGCGCAATGCCGCTTCGAAACGGGCGATTACAAAGGTTGCATCACCGATTGGAATGTTTACATCGATGGGATGCCGGGTGAAGAAGAAGCCCTGATCTCAAGGGCCGCCGCACTTATTAATACCAACGACAACAGTAAGGCCATTGCCGATCTTGACGAAGCTATTAAAATAAATAAGAAAAACCCTGTAAGCTATTGTTACCGTGGAGTGGCAAAAGGCGGTAACAAAGTCTATACCGAAGGCCTCGCCGACCTGGATTACGCCATAAAATTAAAATTTGATTACGGGGCTGCTTACGTTAACCGCGCTGCAATAAAAATGGCCCTGAAACAAAAAGAAGAAGCCTGCAAGGATTTACATAAAGCCGATAGTCTTGGTGATAACCTTGCACCCAACCTCATCGAGAAATACTGCAAAGGAAGCAGGTAAGTTCTTCAATAAAATCAGTTGAGCTTGGCAGGCACTATCATCTCGAATTTTGGAATGGTAACTTTAAATTCCTGCATGTCTACCATGCGTTGCATTGTATAAAAGCCACTCATGTAACCAATCTCGGTTAATAAATTACAGCCGCTGTTGTATTCGAATTTTTCACCGGGTTCTATTACCGGCGTTTCTCCAACCACTCCATCACCTTCAACGGTTCGGGTTTCCGAACAGCTGTCAAAAATATCCCAATGCCTTTTTAAAAGCTGAACTGAAGTGTCGCTTTTGTTTTCAATGGTAATGAAATAAATAAAAAAATAATGGTTGTCCCTTGGGACACTTTGCTGCGAGAAATATTTCACATCAACGGATATTTCAATATTATGTGTAGTTGTCTTTACCATGAGAGTACAATATTAAAACCTTTTTTTGAGATTGTATAATTTGGCACTACTATCCTTCTTTATTTAGTCAAAAATAAAGCCGGTGTTCAAAACCTAAAAAAGAGAAAGATGGTGGGGAAAAATTTCATCAAAGCTTAAAATTGATTTTAAATGTTACTTTTATCCCCTAAATTATAAATTATGAAAAAGGTATTAATTTTTAGCCTCTTTGTTGCGCAGTTTTCTATGAATGCGGTTACCTGGAAGGTAGGTGCGACACAAACGTACACATCACTCAGCTCCATTGTTAATCTGGTTCAGAACTCTGACACTGTTAAAATTGACGGCGGAGTTTATTTGAATGATCCTATGCAATGGACAAAAAACAATTTGGTCTTTATTGGTTTAGGTACCGGAAGCAACCGCAGTATAATGAAATGGAACGGCGGCGACATAGCTAACGGCAAAGGGATTTGGGTTTTTGGAAACCCTGCCACCACCGGAAGCATTACAGTAGATAATGTGGTTTTTGAGGGGGCAAGAATTTCCGATGCCAACGGCGCAAACGGAGCGGGAATACGGTATCAGGCCAAAGATTTAACCATTCGTAATTGTTTGTTTAATAGTTGCCAGAACGGGATTTTAGAAGGCGGGAGCTACTCAGGTTCTGTTATTTCTATAATTAATAGTGAGTTTAATAATAACGGTTATGAATTTATTGGAAATGCCAATTCAGGGTATGAACACAGTATTTACATCAGCTCGCAAACCGACAGCCTTTTGGTTCGGAATTGCTATTTTCACGACCCTCGTGGGGAAGGAAATATTATTAAAACCCGTGCTCAGAAAAGTTATATCCTTTATAATTATATCGACGAAGCAAATGGCCAGGGAAGCTGGGAGATAAACATTGCACAAGGCGGTTTAAATGTTATAATCGGCAATGTAATTATACAAGGTGCAAATAGTATTAATCACGGGATGATTAGTTACGATGCGGCGTCAAATCCTATTGAGAATTTTTACTTCATTAATAACACAGTAATTAATAAATACGTGGGCAACTTTAATTATTTTAATGTAACGCCCACCAGCGGTATCAATAAATATAAAGTGTATAATAATATTTTCACAAAAGTTTCGGGTGCAAGTATGAGTAACTTTATTGCCGGTACTCTTGGCGCAGCGCTTGACACAGTAGCCAACCGTATTTTGCCAAATTATACAAGTGTTGGATTTGTGAATGCCACAACTGATAATTATCATTTAACTTCATCAGCGGCATCGTTTATAAATAATTCAGTAAATGCGGGTGTGGCTTCAAGCGGTTATAATTTAAACGCTTTGTATGAATATGTTGCATTTACCTCGTCTCTTGCCCCACGGGTAATGAGCGGTTCGGCCAGCGATATTGGCGCTTATGAGTTTGCCAGTCCTACATCAGTTTCCGAAAACAAAGGTCTTTCGCAAATTGTTTGTTATCCTAACCCCGCTATAGATGCATTCACTATTGATCTTGGCACTTTAACCTATAACAAGGCAGAGCTTGTGATTTTTAATACTGAAGGCAAAGAAGTGAAAAGAGTATTATTGAAAGAATCAAAAACCAATGTAAACCCAGGCTCCGATTTAAAAAAGGGACTTTATTATTATAAGGTATGTACCGATGGAGCTATGATTAGCTCCGGTAAAGTAATATTACATTAAAAGTGCGCCTTGTTGATGATGAATCAATAGAGCCCGCAACCAATATGTAAACGCAGAGTAATGCGTTATTAAAATAGCCCTTGTTAGTGACACACTAACAAGGGCTTTATTATTCTACGCAACACATGAGCCGGGCGAAAACCAGTAGTTGATATAGAATCTACTGTAAATCAAAAAAGCCCTATCTTTCGACAGGGCTCTTTAAAATATATGTATTAAATAATTACTCAGCTACTACTTCAAATTCAACGGTAGCGGCAATTTCTTTAAATAAGCGAACTTTTGCTTTGTAGGCTCCTAAAGCTTTAATGTTATCGCCTTCAATCTCAATGTTCTTACGCTCAACGTTGTATCCGGCTTTCTGTAAAGCTTCAGCAACCTGAATGGTAGTAACCGATCCGAAGATCTTACCATTTTCGCCTGCTTTTGCTCCCACCTGGATAGAAACTGCTGATAATTTCTCAGCGTTTGCTGTTGCTTCTTTACGTAATTTTTCTTCTTTAAAAGCTGTTTGCTTTAGTACTTCGGCATGCATTTTTTTAGCGCCTTCAGTTGCCAGTACGGCCAAACCTTTAGGTAATAAGAAATTGCGGCCATAGCCATTGCGAACGGTTACCATGTCGTTTTTGTAACCTAAGCCTTTAATATCTTGTTTTAAAATAATTTCCATGTTGTGTTTCTCCTTTAAATTATTTCATTAAATCAGCTACATAAGGCATTAACGATAAGTGACGGGCGCGCTTTACAGCTTGTGCCACTTTACGCTGGAATTTCAAAGAAGTTCCGGTTAAACGGCGCGGTAACAATTTACCTTGCTCGTTCACGAACTTTAATAAAAAATCAGGGTCTTTGTAATCAATATACTTTATACCGCTCTTTTTGAAACGGCAGTATTTTTTCTTTTTCGCCTCTACTGTAGGAGGGTTTAAATATCTAATGTCGTTGGGTGATGCCATCTTTTAAACGTTTTTTTTTGTTAAACAACTACGCGTTAGCGCCTTCTTTCTTTTTGGTTTTAGCTTCTGCTACTCTTCCCTTACGCTTGTCGGCATAAGCTACAGCGTGCTTTTCTAAAGCTACAGTAAGGAAACGTAAAATACGTTCGTCACGTTTGTAAGTTACTTCTAACTTATTAATAATGTCCTCACCTTCACCAGCAAATTCGAATAAGTGGTAAAAACCGGTTGTTTTCTTTTGGATCGGATAGGCTAGTTTCTTTAGCCCCCAGAACTCTTCGTTAACTATTTTACCGCCTAGGTCGGTAATAGTTTTTTTAATTTTCTTCGCGGCCTCCTTTGCCTGATCATCAGACAAAACGGGAGTTAAAATGAAGACCGTCTCATAACGTTTTTCCATTGTTTAATTTTAAATTGGGGTGCAAATGTAGCGAAATATTCGGAAAACGCAAAATAATATGCGCTTTTTATTGGGTTCTGGCACTAAAAAACTCTCAAACTTAAATGGCTGCCAGTTCAGCCTTCCACTTTTTAACTAAAAGGGTACTCAGCCCTCCCAGGACTCTTAAATAAATTTTTTGGTTTCATGCTCAAAGGTGGTTTCCGGAATCATTACCCCGTCCCTGAAACAAGCCACCCCGCCCCAGCTGAAGATCTTTTTCTGATAAACCCAGGCCATATCCGCCTTTACCACTACCCGCTGAACGATGACCACATTCTTCCCATGTATGATTTCCTCGGTAACCCCTGGCTTATAAGCGGCCAGCAATGCGGTAACGCGCGCATCTTTCCCTCCTTTTACAGCACTGGCATCCGTTACCGGTGGCTTTTCCTTCATCTGGTCGTTAAACTGCGCCGCCTGTGCTGCAAGCGATTTTTCATCGGCAAGCTGCTTGGCTTTGATCTCCTCATCCATTTTCTTTAGCATCTCCGCTTCCATGGCCATCCGCTCCGTTTTCATCGCCTCAACCTTTGCCAGTTCTTCGTTTTTCTTTGCTATGTCTTCATTGTTCTTATCCTCGGCGCCTTTATTTTTGGCGGCAAGCATGGCTTTTTTCTCTTCCTTCTTTATTTCTTCCACCTTGGCAAGCATGTATTTTAAATACGCTTTGTCATATTCGAAATTATCCTTCTTTGGATTATAATAATATTTGTTCATGGGTTGATTAAAAATAGAATAATCCACCCCGTCATAAAATAAAAACAATTCAACATCGGCCACAATTACCGGAAATTTTTTCTGTTCGCTTTCTTTTGAAGCTCCCTTTGTGCTTACCGTGTACATCTTCTTCACATAATCCTTTTTGGAAACCGTTACCACATACTCCGAACCCATAGGCAGGTAAAGGTTATAGCTTCCGTCAATATCCGTTAAAAATGAAGTAAAGGGTTTTCCATCGCGTATCACATTTACCAAAGCTCCCTGTAACGTACGGTTTTCGGATAATATGGTGCCTTCCACATCTATGGAAGCATCTTTTTTTACCTGCGAACTTACCTGGCAGATAAATGCCAGACACATGAGTGCTATAATTACATTTTTTTTCATCTTTTCCGGTTCGGAGCACAAAAGTAATTTATTTTTGGGCTCTGTTATTATCCATTTATTACAAAAAATGCACCAGCAGCTGTTAATAAGCCCTCCGAAAGCCAATTGCACGCCGCCTAATTTGATTTAGCGCATAATTTAACATCAATTATTTATTTACCTTTAGTTTTTAATCTTTATGCGGCCATCAAGGTTTACTTTTTCAATTGTCATTATTCTTTTTTTGGGTAATTGCATTTCCCTTTTTTCTCAAACCGAGTACATCGATTACCGCTCGGCCACCAACCCCCTGTACTGGAAGAACCGGAAGCCTTTTGCCGGCTACTGGCAGCAGGATGTTCACTACAATATCAAAGCAAGCCTTAACGACAGCAGCGATATTGTTAGCGGAACCGAAGAACTTACCTACTGGAACAATTCGCCCTACGATATCAGTCATGTTTATTTTCATTTGTACAGCAACGCGCAAAACAAAAACTCTTACCTCAGCGACCTTTATAAAAACAACGATTACAATTTAAAATTCGGAAAGTACCGCTCTCAGAACCTCGGAACAGTAGTGGGCACCATTACCGTTAACGGTCAGGTTTTAAATACCGAGCTTGACAACACCATTTTAAAAGTGTACCTGCCAAAGCCTGTAAAATCAGGAGAATCGGTAACCTTTAACATGGATTTTAAAACGTATTTTGATAAAGAGGCCATTCGCAACCGCATGAAAATGTTTAACACTTTTGGCAACAAGCATTACAACATCATTCACTGGTATCCCCGCATTTCGGTAATAGACCGCAAGTTTGCATGGAATACCGATCAGCACATGGATCACGAACTTTACGGCGGTTTCGGTTCCTATTATGTGGAAATGACAACGCCCAATAATTACGTGGCCGACGGAACCGGTGTGCTTATTAACGAACAGGAAGTATTACCCGATTCTCTCCGTAAAAAATTAGACATCAGTAATTTTCTTTCAAAACCTTACAACTCCCCGCCCTCCATTATCACGCCAAGAGATGGCACCACCAAAACCTGGAAGTTCAGCGCCATTAACGTTCATGATTTTGCGTTTACCTGCGACCCCACTTACCGCATTGGCGAAAAAAACTCAAACGGTGTGCGCTGCATTGCCCTGGTTCAGGAACCTCACGCGGCAGGCTGGTATAACGCGGCGGCATACGTTGCAAAAGTACTGGAAGTAAATTCGTATAATATTGGTCCGTATTATTATCCTAAAATGATTGTGGCCGATGCCGAGGAAGGAACCGAAACGCCTATGCTGGCGCTTTGCGGGGGGTTCGACCCTGGTTACCGCTCACTGCTTATTCATGAAATGACCCACAACTGGTTTATGGGAATGCTTGGAACTAATGAAACCTATCGCGCGTTTATGGATGAAGGCTTCACGCAATTTTATACCGGCGATACTTACCAGTTTATTGATGGCGCCATTGAACTTGAGCCTCAGCCAAAAAGCAAGTATGTGCAGCGTTTCGTGGAACCAAAGCGCGTGTTGGATAATGAAATTTACAACAGCTATTTTAATAACGTGGTGGTTAAGAACGAAGAGGTGACACTTAACACGCATAGCGATGACTTTAACGGAGGCATTCGCATGGGCGGTGGCTACAGTGAAGTATACACCAAAACAGCTGCCATGCTGAAAAATCTGGAGTATGTTTTGGGACGTGCATTATTCGATAAAGCCATGCAGCATTATTTTAAGCAATGGAAATTCTGTCACCCTTACCCCGAAGATTTCAGATCATCTGTTATTATTTACACGGGTATCGATCTCAACTGGTTTTTTGATCAGTGGATGGAAACTACAAAAACCATTGATTACGCGATTGGAAAAGTAAAGCGCAAAAAAAATTACGTGTACGAAATTACCTTCAAACGAAAAGGCAGCATGCAAATGCCCATTGATTTTGTGGTGATTGATAAGAACGATTCGGCCAGGCATTATTACATACCCAACACCTGGTTCGAAAAACCAACGCGTGCCAATGCCCTGCCGCGATGGATTGGCTGGGGCCCAAAGCTGAAACCAACATACACCGCCACGCTTAACATAGGCACCAAAATAAAAAATGTGATCATTGATCCTTCTTTCCGTTTGGCGGATGTTGACATGACCAACAATATTAAAAAAGGAAGATTTGATATTAAATTCGATTCACACATTTACAATCCGCCTAACTGGAAGCAATACGAAATGCGCATTCGTCCGGATGTATGGTATAACGGATACGACGGTGTAAAGTTTGGCCTGCGTGCAAGCGGCGATTATTTAAATACCAAGCATGTTTTTAATCTGGGTGTGTGGCTCAGCAGCGGGCTTGGCCAGGCTTATGTAGACAGCACTTCGAAT
>JACDDR010000150.1 GCA_013816895.1 Bacteroidota bacterium | reverse complement strand
GAGGAAGCAAAGGCTTGGGCAAGTCATAGAAATAATAAAAATGCGATAATCAACTGGCAGTTTACAACTCAGGACGCAAGAATTAAGCTGAAAAGATTATATCCGACAATTTTGAATTGACATGACAGTAGTTTCCTGCTGCAAGTGTAGAGGCAGCCGGAATAGTAGGGTTCTGTGAAACAGATGTAAAACCGTTGGGCCCTGTCCAGCTATATGTTGTTCCTCCTGCGCCTGCCGTTAGGTTTAAGGCTTGTCCCGCGCAAAGTACTGAATTATTTGAGGCTGTTGGTGCCGCTGGAATTGGGTTAACAGTAATGTTAACGGTTCCGGTAGGGCCCTGGCATCCGCCAATGGTGGCGGCAACTGAATAAACTCCGCTCGCAGCAGTAGTTGCTCCGGCAATTGTTGGATTTTGTAAAACCGATGTAAAGCCGTTTGGTCCGCTCCAGTTATAAGCGGCGCCGGCGGTAAATGTGGCCGTTAGGCTTATCGTTGAACCTGCGCATAAGGGCGTACTGCCTGCAGTTCCGGGCGCGGCTGGTATATTACTGACCGTGACGGTTGTAACGCCAGGCGGACCGGTACATCCGCTGAATGACATGGTTGCAGAATAGGTGCCACTTGCCGAAGTACCAGCGGCAGGAATTGTAGGATTTTGAGCTGTGGCAGTAAATCCACTTGGGCCGGTCCAGTTCCATGTGATTCCACCACTGTTAGTAGCGGTTAAGCTTACGGTCTGACCAACGCATAAAGGTGTATTGTTGCTTAACGTAGGCGCTGAAGGTGTTGTGACAGGGGTAACTACCACAGTTCTGGTAATTGCAGGGCAACTAAAAGCCGTGTCTTTAATAAAAACACTGTAGGTGCCTACTCCCAAATTCGCTGTATTTGTGTTAACACCCGTACTCCAGGTATACGTATAAGGCGGCGCACCTCCGGAAACGGTTGAGGTAAGAACAACCGACCCGGTTCCCCCCGAACAAATTACCGCGTTAGTAGGAGTAATATTTGCTGTTAAACCCGGAACTGTATAGATCCGAACTGTGTCTTTAGATACTCCACCGCAAATAGTGTTTGGTGTTCCGCTTACAAGGTAATCAATGTATGGACTTACCACTACAGTTGGAGTTACAGTGGTTAAAGTACAGCCATTAGTACAGCTTAAAAAAGAATTGTATTGGCCTGGTGTGCCGGGAAATACAGAGGTCCATGTTATCGTAGATACCGACAAACCGGTAACGGTCATTGTTGCGGAACAACCAACCCGAACCGTTTTATTATTAGAAGCTTTAACTGTTTTGGTTTGAATGATATGGTAGGTTGGACTATCTCCTCCCGGTTTGCAATAAGTGATACAAACGGTGGTTTGTCCATACACGCAAACGGGGGTACCAATGGAGGTGAGGCTTCCGCAGTTTACAGAATAAAATGCCGAACCGCTGGGCGAAGGATTTGTAACGTTAAAGTTTAAAAGGTCTGCATTAGGGTTTAATACAACAATGAACTTCACGCAATTATTATCACCGCAACAGTTACCGCCCCTCACTTGATTTACTAGGGCATAAGAAGTGTCTAAAGCCGCGGAAAGATTAACCGAAAAGGTAAGGGCTGTACACCCGGGACATTGGGCTTTTAGCTGGCCATT
Source organism: Bacteroidota bacterium (assembly GCA_013816895.1). Classification (GTDB taxonomy): domain Bacteria; phylum Bacteroidota; class Bacteroidia; order B-17B0; family Aurantibacillaceae; genus Aurantibacillus. Next base: position 5,936 of record JACDDR010000150.1, on the reverse strand, counting down.
TATCAAAAAAATAAAAGCAACCAGGATGAGTTTATAAAATCGCGTATACATATGTTTAATTAAATGGGGGATTTTTTTTAAGGTCAATAAAGATAATAAAAAAAATGGATTTAAATCTATTTAATAATCCACACGCGGCTATCTGGCTTAGATTTAACAATCTTCGTTCTCCTAAATAATTTAGTTAATAAAGTAACATGGATAGTTTAACTTTGCCAAAAGAACATGCCCATTAACCGGTCTCATATAGAACCTTTTAAAAACCTCGAACTTCTTGCCAAAAAAGTTGTGGAAGGATTTATTACCGGGCTTCATAAAAGTCCGTTTCACGGCTTTTCGGTTGAGTTTGCTGAACACAGGCTTTACAACAATGGCGAAAGCACTCGGCATATTGACTGGAAACTTTTTGCGCGCACCGAAAAATTATTTGTGAAGCGCTATGAGGAAGAAACTAACCTGCGTTGCCAGATTGTAATTGATACTTCTTCGAGCATGCTTTTTCCGAAGGACAGCGAAAACAATAAATTACGATTCAGCGTTTACGCCGCGGCTGCTTTGTGCGAAGTTCTTAAACAGCAAAGAGACGCTTATGGCCTGACGCTTTTTCAGGATGAAATAACCAAACATTTACCGGTGAAAGGAAGTCCCGCGCACAAGAAACTGGTATATAAAACCCTGGAAGATCTGTTGGAATACAACGAGAGCAACCGCTCCACTTCGGCAGCCTCGGCGATTAACCAGGTTGCAGAAGTAATTCACCAGCGTTCGCTCGTAATCATTTTCAGTGATATGTTTGAGGGCAAAGAAAACGATGAGGAATTATTTTCTGCGCTTCAGCATCTTAAATATAAAAAACATGAGGTAGTTCTTTTTCATGTAACCGATAAAACAAAAGAGCTGGATTTTGATTTTGAAAACAGACCTTACCATTTTATTGATCTTGAAACCCAGGAAGAAATAAAATTAAATCCCACTGAAATAAAGGCACAGTATATAAAATCAATCAATAAATTTCATGAAGCATTGAGAATAAAATGCAGTCAGTACCGGATAGACCTTGTGGACGCGGACATCAACGCCGGTTTCGACAACATTCTTTACACCTACCTGGTGAAAAGAACGATGATGATGAAGTAAGTGGGGGTTGCAGTGGAATTTATGGACGATCTATTTATAGGGCAATTATTATTAAATTTAGTAAAGTGATCGACATGAAAATAATAAATTACTCTTTCACTCTTCTGATAATTTTAATTATATCTTGCGGACAGGCCGATCGAAAAGCCAACACAAAAGATGAAATAAAATACGATGAAAAACCGTTAACTGCTCCTACCGAAATTTTAACCGCGGCTGAAAATTACAATAATGGTTATATGGCCTTCCAGTCTAATAACTACAACAAAGCAATTGAATTTTATCGCAAAGCTATTCTATTGGACCCAAATTTTATAGATGCTTACGACAACTGTGGGCTAAGTTACAGAAGACTTGGGAATTTAGATTCAGCTGCTTACTTCTATAAAGCATCTATTAAAATTGATCCGACAGCCGTGATCGCTCATGGCAATTTAGCAATTGTATATTCTGAAAAAGGTGACCTTGAAAACGCTATAAAAGAATATGAGGAAATTTCAAAGTATCATCCAAATGATCCGGAGGCGTCATATGGAATTGCAGGAATTTATCTTCATTCTAAACAATATGATAAAGCTCTAATTTCTGCAAAAAAATCAGCTGAACTGTTTGAAAAATATGCGCCAGAATATGTTGGTGACGCATATTACTATGTTGGACTTTCATATTTTAAACTTAACGATAAAAAAAATGCAATAAAGTTCATGCAAAAAGCAATTCAAAAAGGAACACAAGTACCGAAGGACATTTTATCCGAGCTTGGCTTGAAATAATAAATAAAAACTAATGAAAATATATCTTGGCTTACTTTTGTTTTTAATTACTAATGTTTTCCTTTGCCAAAACAATTCATTCAGACCGAATAAAACACTGGATGATTCTGTTTTTAAAAAGGGTGACCGAATCAAAATTCCTGAAATCGAGTTTGGAACACAAAACCTGAATCTTTCAGTTTCTCTTGCACCTGTGGTTACTTTTTTAAACAAACACAAAAACCTGTATGTGGAAATAAGCAACTATACGGAATCAGAGTATGGTGAGGATGTAGACATGGAATTCTCAGTATCGAGGGCGATTTTCACGCGAGATTACCTTGTAAAAAATCAAGGCGTTGATCCGAATAGAATTAAACCTAGGGGTTATGGCTCAAAATATCCAATTAACACAGGGCGAGAAATTGCCAAAGCAAAAACAAAAGAAGAAAAAAATAAATTACTAAAACAAAATAACAGAACCGAACTCAAGGTCATAGAAATTAAATGAACGACCCATAACAACAAGCCGCAATGGGCCGACTTGCTCATTGTTCTCATGCAATATCGGCCGCTTTTATCGGTTAAAATATCACTAACCGCCTGAAGCCGCCAAATATTTGTTAATACCTACTAAAAAATTATTCAAGCAATTAATCAATTAACATAAATCTTACCCCATGACACCAATTGTAATTATCGCAGTCATTATCGTAATCGCTCTTTCAGGATTAAGGATCGCACAGGAATATCAGCGTTCGGTTGTGTTCAGACTCGGGCGCTTTCAATCCATAAAAGGTCCGGGCATTTATTGGATCATTCCGTTTATTGAGCGGCAGCAACGGGTCGACATTCGAACCAAAACGGTTGACCTGGAGCAACAGGAAACAATTACCAAGGACAGCGTAACCATAAAAGTTAACGCCGTTTTGTGGTTTAAGATCACAAACCCCGAAGATGCAATTATTAAAGTGGCGGATTACAACAAAGCTGTTTATCAATTTTCGGTAACAGCATTACGTAACATTATCGGGCAACATACTCTTGATGAAGTATTGAGAGAACGGGAACAAATAAATGGTACGCTTCAAAAAATAGTTGACACCACCACCGAGCCCTGGGGAATAAAAATTGAAATGGTGGAGATGAAGGACGTTGAAATTCCGGAAGCCATGCAAAGAGCCATGGCCAGAGAAGCAGAAGCAATACGAGAGAAAAGGGCCCGCATCGTAAAGGCTGAAGCTGAACTGGAAGCATCCATTAAATTAACACAGGGCGCAAAAGAAATGGAAGGAAGTCCGATTGCCCTTGAACTCAGACGAATGCAAATGCTATCTGAAATTGGCATCGACAACAACACGACTACCATTGTGCTTGTGCCATCTGACTTTACCAACGCAGCAAAAAGTTTTACTGAACTTGTGAATAAAAAGAAAACTGTTGACTAAGCTGCGCATTCTGAAATGGACAGAGAGACAAAAAAAATAGTATTCTGGATTTTTATTCCCATAGGTGTTTTTCTTATTTTCGGACTCATATATCTATTTGTTCTTTTTAAGGCAGTTGACAGTTATGGCCCTTGTGGTACGAATGATGGGCCATTCAAAGCTAAGGTGATTTCAAACTTTGAATCAGGTGACTCATCTACCGTTTTTCAACTATCCGGGAACGGAGAGCTAGTTCTTCATAATCGTGGGGACACTCTTTGTCCAATATTGACGCTTCTTGAAAATGGTAAAAAGGTCTGGAGTTTAGACACAGACGTGCGAAATACCAAAAAATACAAGGACTGTAGAATTTGGAATATTAGTAATGTAACGGTCACCAAGGACTCCAATCCAATCGAACTTTCTTTTATTGCACACTGGACCTACGGAGCTGAGAGAGGAACCATGGAGATTGACAGAAAAACAGGAGATAACAGTTTTTGTTTAAGTTGGTAATTTAAAACTGAAGTATACACTACTCTAATTTGCCCATTTCAAATAAATAAATTTTATATAGCAACCAGATTCTCTCCCCAATTTGGGAAGAAATAAACACAATAATTTTTTAAAATAATTAAGCCTGTGCGGTAGGGCCGCCGAAATTCATCGGGAAAGGCGTATCAAAATCTTTGATCTTGCCGTGCTGCTGCTCAAACTTACTGATGTTATCGGCCAGAGCTTTTGCCAAACGTTTGGCGTGCTGCGGGGTTAAAAGAATTCGCGATTTAACGCGGGCTTTTGGCACACCCGGCATTATTTTAATAAAATCGATCACAAATTCACTTTGCGAATGTGTAATGATAGCGAGATTGGAATAAATTCCTTCCGCTATTTCTTCGCTTAATTCAATGTCTAAATGAGGCTGGTTTTGATTATTATTTTCTTCCATATTTTAATTTCGAAATGTAACTAAATAAATTGTTTCATCTGGTCGGCAATTTTCTTTGCTTCTGCCGCTGCTTTCTCTGCAAAATCCGTTCCACCCGAAGCATAAATAATTCCCCTGCTTGAATTTACCAACAAGCCAATATCTTTGTTGATGCCATATTTGCAGACTTCCTCCAGGCTTCCCCCCTGTGCTCCAACACCTGGCACCAAAAGAAAATGCTCCGGTACAATTTTTCTGACCTCTGCAAGCATTTGTGCTTTGGTTGCTCCTATCACAAACATGGTGTTGTTTACGTTCCCCCACCCTGCGCAGGTTTCAATTACATGCAGATAAAGCTCGCGCCCGTTTACTTTCAGCTGCTGAAAATCAGATGCTCCTTCGTTACTCGTTAAACCAAGTATAACGGCCCATTTATTTTCAAACTGCAAAAATGGTTTCACCGAATCACTTCCCATGTAAGGCGCTACCGTTATAGCATCTGTATCCAGCCGTTTAAAATAGGCGGTGGCATACATGCTGCTGGTATTGCCAATATCACCGCGTTTTGCGTCGGCAATAATAAAATGTTCTGGATAATTACGGTTAATGTATTTAATGGTTTTCTCCAGGCTTTGCATTCCGCTTAAACCATAGGCTTCATAAAAAGCGGTATTTGGTTTAAAAGAAACACAATAAGGCGCAGTAGCCTCAATTATTAATTTGTTGAATTCGTAAATGGAGTCTTCCTCATCCTCCATGATATGCCTTGGGATCTTGCTCATGTCAGGATCAAGCCCCACGCATAAAAATGTTTTTTTTGTACGGATCTGTTGTATCAGTTCTGACCTTGTCATCTTAATTAGTTAAACGGTTCAAACAACTTTCAATTAAAACTTCAACACTCTTTTTATAATCGCTTGTAAATTCTTTTCTCACGCGGTTAGCGATAATAACACATACGGTTAAACAATTATGACCTAACAGTTTTCCAAGACCATACAGGGCCGAAGTCTCCATCTCAAAATTGGTTATCCTCTGATCGTTTAACCTGAAGGATGTTAAGAGTTCGTTAAGATCGGTGGCCGCAGCTTTTAAACGGATTTCGCGCCCTTGCGGGCCATAGAACCCCGGTGCTGTTGCCGTGATACCCACATGATTTCCTTCCGCAAAAATCTTCAGCAATTCATCACTCCCTTTCACGCAATACGGATAAGGGAGATTGCTTAACCATTTGGTATGCTTTATAAATTCTTCGCTGATGGCATCTTCATTAATGGTTTTCCAGTCCTGGTAAAAATTCAAAAGTCCGTCCAATCCTAAACCGTGCGAACTAACAACGAGTCCGTTTACCGGAATATCCGCCTGCAAAGCTCCACTGGTGCCTAAACGGATGATGTTAAGGGAACGCAGCGTGGGATTGAGTTCCCTTTTTTCAGGGTTAATGTTAACTGCTGCATCCAGTTCATTTAACACAATATCAATGTTATCTGTTCCAATGCCGGTGCTGAGCACGGTAACCCTCTTACCGTTAAACGTGCCGGTGTGCGTAATGAATTCGCGATGCTCTGTTTTAAAATCTATTTTGCTGAAGTATGAGGAGATTTGTGCGACGCGATTCTGATCGCCCACCACAATTACGTTATCCGCAATATCTTCTGCTTTCAGGTTAATATGATACACGCGGTTATCAGC
>JACDDR010000021.1:39399-46891 GCA_013816895.1 Bacteroidota bacterium | reverse complement strand
GTTAATCACCTTCTTAACGAAGGCTGCATATTGACGGTCGCTATGTTCAATATAAATTTTGTTTATAAGAAGGTATACAAAGTGACCGTTCTTAGTATTTACAACAACATCTGGTTTGCATGTATAAAAATCGCAGTTATTTGTATGACCGAAATACATATCTATACCTGACTTCTGTAAATCATACTTGAACATAGTGCCGAATATGGGACCTGCTGCAACACTCATCGCATTCTGTGTTCTTGCTAATAAGTCATCATCTGTCGTATATTTCACCATTAAATCGCTCCCATTAGTAAATAGCTGTTTAAACCTAAAGCGTAAATTGCGCTGGTTTTGTTGCACGAATAAGTTAGGTATGTAAGCTGTTTTTTCCTTTTTTAGGTGGTAAATCAAAGTTGAACACCGTAAGGCACTATTAAAGTCGCTTTCTGTAATGTGTGGTTTCATACTATAATTTTGGTAAAAATTTTAAGGGTGGTAAATTTTCAAGTAGAGAAAAAAACATTACATCTTTTTCAGTTCTATAATTCCATCTATAGACACATTCATTTACGTAATCCTGAATGTATTCACGGGTGACGCATGTGTACGTTCGTATAGTTCTTTTAAAATGTCGGAAAAACAGCTCCAGGTTATTTGTACAAGCACAACCATTCACCCATTCTTTCTCTTTATGTTTAACCACATTATGGTTATAACCTTTTTTATTCAATGAAACATACCCGCCCCATTCATCCGTAAGAATAGTAGAACCTTTAACAACGTGTTTTTCAATCAGAGGTATGAGGCTTAGTGCGGAACAGTCCTTTACGGCAAAAGCAATTACCTTATTTTGTTTTCCTCGTTGTAACATAGCCATTACGGGAGTCTTGTCATCATTATTCCTACCTCGTTTTTTCTTGTAATTCCTTCCACGGCCATTAGAGCCAGTTTTAGCGTAAGTTTCATCGCTTTCAATAAAACCATAGAACGTGCGTTTATTTTCCTTCCCCATTAATTCTCTAATTTCCCGTAAAAAGTCAAAACACCATCTTTCGCTATATCCGCATTCTGCGCTCATGGCTCGGGCAGTCCAGCCATGGCGAGAATGCATGAAGGTGTTAATCATGTCAAATAAGTGCTCTATAGGAATATAAGTGTTACCGAAAATAGTTCCTTCTGTGGCTGAGTGAGTATAATTGCAATTCTTACAAATGAATTTTCCTGTCTTTACATTAAGAACATAGAATTCCTCAGTCGGTGCATTACATTCTGGTGCGTTAACGCAAAATGGTGTTTTTTGAAGCCTTGCTTTAAACACTTCTTGAAGGCAAATACTTTTAGAGTTGTAAGTCTTTCTGAAGTAATCGAGTGAAGTAAAATTGTTTCTTTGCTTTTTCATAAGTTTAATTATTTTAAGGTTTAAGATATCCTTGCTGAATTCAGCAAGGCTTGTTCGTTTATAATCCTTTCCAGTCCATGTTGCCAGGTATTCTTTTCTCCGCTGGTATTGAAGCAATATCAGCATCGCTTGGTTGGTTTTCTGGTTTCCAAACCCGAGCGTTTCGCTCGAATTTAACCCATGTACTTCTTCCAAAAAAGGTGGAATTGTTAGCATTCCCAAATTTGACAGAAACTAAATTTTTTTGTTGAACCTGGTTATATACCGTAGCTGTTGCTTTTTGTGACGCTTCTTCAAAAGGTATCCCTTCATTACGCGAAATAGCTAATGACAGAGCTTTAAGAGGCGTAAACCTTCCATGCTTATCAATTAAATAGCGTATTTTGTGAGCATAGCTTTTCTCCATAGGGTAATCTTTGTCGACTGTTTCAGCTGACGTCTTTAAAACTTTTACTTTTGTATTCAACTTTTTGCTGTCAACACCGTGTCTGGACTTTTTATCGTCAGTTGTTTTGAAAACACTGTTCTTTTCCAGTTCATCCCTACTTGGTGGAGCTGCCTCTGCTTCAACTATAGTGGCGTCTTCTTTATCAATCTTAATCGAAGCATGGTTGAATAACTTGTAGTTAAAGTTCAGTTCTTCATTTTCTGTTTTAAATTGCCCTAATACTGTTCCGGTAGCTGCATCAAAAGCCACATTGAAGGTTACATTTTTCATCTTGCTATATTTTTTAATTGGTTAACAAGATGATCTACGGATGTCCCAGAAATTCTATTACACTTCGTTCAGCATTTTTCAATTTTGTTTTTTAGGAACCAAAGTATATTTGCTCCAAGTTCCCATGGTTCTGCATCATGTTTCAACATGACTCCGCCATATATTTCTGGAATTTGGGAATTAACCATAAACAAGTGATTAAATTCATTTATAGACAAATCAAAATACTTCATAATGCAAAGTGGAATGGGATACTTATTAGTATAAGGAAATGGCTGGAAATCTATTACACCCCACTCATGCGAAAACACAACAGGCAACATATAGAAAACCCAATAAAAGACTGTCTTACCCTCTTTTGGAATAAAGTGATAAAGTGGTTCCACTTCAGTTGGAATGGCATTCATAACCATAGCCTTATGGGCCGATATTAAAAAGTGCCCAAAAAAACTTAATTTAATAAGCGGAGGAACGCATATAGCATTTATATCATTGTTCATTACAAATTCCGAAGCACTTTTAAAATACAAACCATTGCGATAGTATCCATCTTGCAATATTCAAGAAGCTGCTCCCGTTTATAATTGGCTTCCATAGGATTCATTTTAGTCAATTGCTCAAAAGTTATGGATGCCGTACCTCCTTCATTAATATGAAGACCCTTGTAGGATAATTCAGGAACAAGTATCGGAAGGACTTTTTTAATTGAATACGAACCTTTCATCTCATGATGATAAAAGTGACGGTTCCGGAATATGTCCATAAGGTCTTTTACTCTAATCACCCTATCAAATATCTCTTCCTCATAATCAGGAAATTGTTGAGCTAACTCCCGTAAGCGACCAACCTCGAAAGATTTATTATAAGTTAATATAGTACCTTTACCTTCCGTGTGTCTCAGAAGGTTCTTTAACAATTCGAGCCTAAAGTCTTTGGTAGGATCAGCAAGAAACTCCTGATGTGAGACAGTATAATCTGCTTGCTGTATGTGAAGAGAATATTGAAAAGGAATTTGTTGATAAGGCTTTGTTTTTTTATAGCGCGGAATTGCAGGCTGGATGGACTCGAAATCCAAAAAGTAAATCGGATATTTCATGTTATCCGCAAAGTGCATCAGGTTTATATCGCTCTGAGATTCGGAGGTAAGTACCCGATATGTTTTAATTTCCTTTTTTATTCCTGCCTCCTTAAACCATATTTTCACGAGGGCTTCCATTTCATTGAGGTGATCTTCCTCACTGGAAACAAATCACCTTTTTAAAACATTCGGGAAAGGCTTAAAGCTATCCCGAATAGAGACAAACGAATGCGTAGTTTATACACGGGTTTCAAGTGCAAAGCAAATGGACGGACTAAGTTTGGATGTTCAGTTAAAAGCCGCAAAGGAATACATTGAAAAGCACAAATTAAACGTAAGGGAGTTCTTCGGTGGTACTTATGAAAGTGCCGCAAAAGATGAGCGCAAGGAGTTTCAGCGAATGATCGAGTACCTGAAAAAAACCAAAAACAAAATCTCGCAAATTCTCGTTTACAGTTTAGAGCGTTTTTCAAGAAATGAAAATTCCATTTGGCTAAGCTCGCAACTCCGTAAGTTGGGAACAGAGGTTGTATCAATAACACAACCGATAGATACAACTAATCCTGCGGGGATCATGCAACAAAAAATGCTTTTTATTTTTGGTGAGTTTGACAATCAACTCAGAAGACAAAAATGCATGGCAGGCGTGAAAGAGCATTTGATACAGGGAGAATGGGTAACCGCTGCGCCTGTTGGCTATGATACGGTCAAGCATAATAAGATACGCAACATTGTGGTAAACGATACAGGCTTAATTATTAAAAAGATGTTCTATTGGAAAGCCAAAGAACGAATGCCTAACGTGGAAATACAAAAGCGACTTAAAAGCTACGGACTTGATTATTGCCTTCGGAGGGTAGCAGAAATACTCACGAATCCTTTTTACTGTGGCAAAATGGTTCACAAAGCATTGGAGGGTGAAGTAGTTGACGGCAGACATGAAAAGATAGTATCTGAAGCGATATTTTTAGAAGCTAACAACATCATGGCTGAAAAGAAACTCGGATTGCAAACCAAAAAAGAACGCCCTGAGATTGCTTTAAAGCGGTTTATGCGCTGTGCCTCATGCAACAAACCAATGAGAGGCTATATTGCAAACGGATGGAACGTGCCTTATTATAAATGCAACACACCGGGCTGTAAGTGTAACCGCAATGCAAACGAAGTGAATAACAGGTTTGCAGGAATGTTAGAAGGGTTTAAAATCAATGATGAATACATCCCCCTTCTGAAAGAGCATTTATACTTAACCTTTCAACAGCACAATGCAAGCCTGAAGGACAACGAGGAAATGATTAGCCGTCAATTGACGGATATACGTCAAAAACTCGAAAGACTGGAAGAGCGTTTTATTGTGGAAGAATTGACGGCTGAACTTTATCATAAGTACAAGTCAAAATTCGAGAAGGAAATAGAAGAAATTGAGACACAAAAAGCAAATAATAAAATAGAGATGTCGAAGTTAGAAGATTACATTTCTGTCAGCCTTGACTTCGCCTGTAACCTCAGTAAAATGTGGGCTTTAGGGGACTACAACCAACGTCAGGAACTCCAAAATGCCCTGTTTGAAGCCGGAATAGTGTATGATTGCGTAAACCGCAATAATGACTATCAGCGTATCAAAAACGTATCATAAAAACAAAACCCCTGTGTTTACAGGGGTTTCATCGTGTTGGTAGCGGGAGATGGATTCGAACCAACGACCTTTGGGTTATGAGCCCAACGAGCTACCCCTGCTCTATCCCGCACTGTTATCTGAAAATTAAAGCTTAAACTTAAAGGCTGTTAATTTTTAGTGGCGCAAAGATATATTTACTTTCTTTGTAAACCAAATAAATCTTATTAACAACCCATTTAAAACAGTGCATAAAGCCGGATTCGTCAATATCATCGGATGTCCTAACGTAGGCAAGTCCACACTCATGAACGCTCTTGTAGGAGAACGTTTGAGTATCATTACCTCAAAAGCCCAAACCACACGTCATCGAATTATGGGCATTGTCAGCGGCGAGGATTTCCAGATCGTTTTCAGCGATACACCCGGAATCATCAAGCCGCTATACAAGCTGCAGGAAAAAATGATGCAGTTTGTAATTTCCGCTTTTAACGATGCTGATCTTTTTCTTCTGATCACAGATATCTATGAAGATATTCAGCTTGAAGAATCATACCTTGCCAAACTTCAAAAAATTAAAACGCCTGTTCTTGTTTTAATAAACAAGGTAGACGTAGCTACGCAGGAAAAGCTGGAAGAAAAGGTACAGCAATGGTCTGCCAAACTTCCCAATGCTGAAATACTTCCTATTTCTGCCCTTAAAAAATTCAACCTGGATGCTGTAATGGATAAAATTAAAAATCTGTTACCTCCCGGCGAAGCATTTTATAATAAGGACGAGTACACAAATAAACCCGAACGGTTTTTCGTGAGTGAAATAGTACGCGAAAAAATATTATTATTCTACAAAAAAGAAATTCCTTACAGCGTAGAGATCATTGTTAATTCCTTTAAAGAGGAAGAAGCTATTATTCGTATACAGGCTGATATTCTTGTAGAACGTGACAGCCAGAAAGGAATCATCATTGGTAACAAAGGCGCAGCGTTGAAAAAAACTGGAACAGCTGCACGTAAAGACCTTGAAACATTTTTTCAAAAACAAGTGTACCTCGAATTATTTGTAAAGGTGGATAAGGACTGGCGCAGCAGCGATAACAGGTTGAAAAATTTCGGGTATTAACTCTGTTGAAATAATGATGGTTTACAGATAATTTCCTTTATATTTCACTGCGACTCATCGTACTACCGTCCCTCAGCTAACAATCAAAACAAAACCTTATTTTTGTACAATCAATCCATATTATGAAGTTATCTTATATCAAAATCGCCTTTCTGCTCGCTTTCACTGTTTGTTTAAACGCTTATTCGCAAAAAGTGGCGCATCTTAACCTCGACTCTCTTGTAAATAAAATGAGCGAAACCAAAGCCGCCCGCGAAGCCATTGACAAATTCAGGAAGGACATTGAAACCGAAAGCATCAACATGCAAACCGAGTTTGAAACCAAAGTAAAAGATTATCAGGAAAAAGAAGCTACGCTCAGTGAGCCGGTAAAAAAGAATAAGGTCAGCGAACTTCAGCAACTGCAAGGCCGTGTAGAAACATTCAAGAACCAGGCCTATACCGAGATTCAGAAAAAATACGCCGAAATGACCGCTCCGATTGTAAACAAGGCGAAAAAAGGAATTGAAATGGTTGCTAAAGATGGCGGCTACCGGTATGTGCTCGATACAAGTACTGGCAATATTCTTTACTTCGAAAATTCAGAAGATATTTTTGACGCTGTTCTTAAAAAACTGGAAAGCATGCCAGCAGCTGAATTACCGGGTAGTAAACCAACCGATAAAAAACCTGCAAATAATCCGCCGGTTAAAAAGACAACACCAGCCAAAGGAAAATAGTTTGTTTGGTACATTTTTTTCAGAGATAAAAAAGGCTACCCTTTTAATACCCGTAACATGAACAATATCCTGGAAGAAATTAAAGATCTGAAGAACGATGTAACCCACCGCTCAGCACTTCGTATTTTTAATCTTCTGGATAACAACAGGGATAAGCTTCTCACGCGCTTTGAACCGGATTTTTTTAAGAACCTGCATTCAGGGTTTGAAAGTCTTGCTTACGGAAGTCCCGCCAACTCTGGCTCGGCAGATTTCAAGAACCAATACAGTAAACTGATCGAAATGTTTTTGTACCGGGTCAACCGGATGTGAACCTCCAGAATTCTACTTAAGCTTCATTCTGAGGCGGATCTGCGTAATTACCTTTTTGGTATATAAGGGAAAATTGCCCTGCATGATCCAGGTATAATAAGAGGGTTCTTTAGTGAAAATTTCTTCAACGCTTTTGTCTTTATGTTTTCCAAACGCGAATACCTCTACTCCAGCTTCATTAAAAATAATTCTTCCGGCAAGGTCAGCGTTTTTTGTTTTGGTAGTTAAATCACAAATTTTAGCGATATCGTTTTGCACCGGTTTAAACTTGTTTCCTTTTTCATCTTCTAATTCCGTATCCTGGTATTTCTCAAGCTGAGCTTTAAATATTTCATAAGTGGCTATTACGTCGGCTTCCGCGCTGTGTGCGTTAATCAAGGGCTTATCGCAATAAAATTTATAGGCAGCGCTTAACGTGCGCGGTTCCATGAAATGAAAAATATTCTGAACATCAATCAGCTTCCTTCCTTTCAGGTCGAAGTCTGCCTCCACTCTTAAAAATTCTTCTGCCAGTAAAGGCATATCGTATTTGTTGGAATTGTATCC
>JACDDR010000021.1:12404-39389 GCA_013816895.1 Bacteroidota bacterium | reverse complement strand
AAAGGCGGAATTACCAATGAACTTAAGCAGTTCCGGCGCCGCCTGTTTAAACGTGGGTGCATCAAGAATATCCTTCTCATAAATGCCATGAATCTTCGAAACCTTTTCAGGGATCGCCATCTCGGGGTTTATGCGCATGGTTTTTGATTCGGTAGTATTGTCCACCAGCACCTTCAGCATAGAGATCTCCACGATCCTGTCGAGCCCGATGGTTAAGCCTGTGCCTTCAAGATCAAGAAAAATAATGGGTTTGGTTAAGTTAATTCGCATTTCTAAAATAGTTTAAGGGATGAAAGAACTTCCTCAACGCTTTTGGTGTTGCCAACCAGTGAGTTGATCTTCATCAGCACATCTTCCAAAACAGAATCAGGGCATGAGGCGCCGCTGGTTATCACAATTTTTATAGTGTTTTTTTTCGGAAGAAAACATTCGGTTAAAAGCATTTGTTTTGCATGGTAATTAAAATGGCGGATGCTTCCGTTATCAGTAATTTCTTTTGCTGAAGAAATAAAATAGGTTGGGAATTTACGTTCACACAACTCCACCAGGTGAGAAGTATTGCTGCTGTTGTATCCGCCTATTACAATCGCAAGGTCAGCATCGGTATCCAGCAAACCGTAAGCAGCGTCCTGATTCTCATTGGTAGCGTAACACAGGGTATCGTGTGTATCGGCAAAATGTTCTTTAATCGTATCCGTTCCAAATTTCTGTAACATTAACTCCTTAAAGTATTCAGCAATGGCCTCTGTTTCCGAAGCAAGCATGGTAGTTTGGTTAATGACGCCAAGTTTATTAAAGTGCTTCTCAATACTAAAACCACCTGAAAATTTATCTTTAAACTCCTGTTCAAATTCTTGCTGGCTTTTTACACCCAGTACATAATCTCCCAGTTTTTTGGCTTCATCCAGATCGCGCACCACCACTACTCCACCGCTATGCGTGGCACTGCGTGAAAATGTTGAACGTGTTTCCTCATGATTGTATTTACCGTGAATGATGATGGTATGATTGCTGGCACCGATCTGTTCTGATTTTTTCCATACCCTTTCAACAAAAGGACAAGTGGTATTATACGCCTGTGTTTTTATGCCTTTACTTTCGAGAAGGCTCAATAACTCAAGAGGCGCACCAAATGCGGGAATGATAACAACATCGTCTGGTGTAAGAATATCTGTTGAGATCAACGATTGGCCATTGGTATCCTGTAAAAACTGTACGCCCCTTTCGGTAAGATCTTTATTCACTTCCGGGTTGTGGATCATCTGGCTCAAAAGATAAATGCGTTTGCCGGCATTTTCATCCAGCGCTTTAAACGCAATTTCAATGGCATTTTCAACGCCATAGCAAAATCCAAAATGACGGGCAATGTAATAGGTAACCGGACCAAAATCAAGTACTGCGGGCTTAACGTTTTTTTTACGCGGGTCCTGTAATCTTAAATACTGCTTTACTTTGGTAATAACAGGACTTTTATAAAACTCCGGTACGTTAAACGTTTTCATTTTTACCCTTATACTTTTTCTGCGGTATTTTTAGCCATAAATTCCATGGCCATGTCTACCATCTCGGCGCTTCCTACAAATAGAGGGGTGCGCTGATGAAGTTCTTTAATATCCAGTTCAAGAATCCGTTTGCTGCCCGTGGTGGCTTTTCCGCCGGCCTGCTCAATAATAAAAGCGAGAGGATTACATTCGTAAAGCAAACGTAATTTTCCTTTAGGAGATTTGGTAGTAGTTGGATAAATATAAATGCCACCCACAATTAAATTGCGGTGAATGTCGGCAACTCCTGAACCAATATAACGCGAAGAGAACGGGCGATTGGTAACAAGGTCTTCTTCCTGGCAATACTTAATATATTTTTTTACACCTTCAGGAAAGTGCAGATAATTTCCTTCGTTGATCGAATACACATTACCCATTTTAGGAGTTTGCATGTTCGGGTGTGAAAGACAGAATTCGCCGATACTTGGGTCAAGTGTGAAGCCGTTAACGCCTTTACCGGTAGTGTACACAAGCATACAGCTTGATCCGTAAATAATATAACCGGCAGCTACCTGTTCGGTACCACGCTGCATAAAGTCTTCGTTGGTTCCCGGTCCGCTTAAACTTGTTCTGCGGTAAATAGAAAAAATAGTTCCAACGGAAACGTTCACATCAATATTGGAAGAACCGTCGAGCGGATCCATAGCGACAACGTATTTCGCGTTCTTTGAAATTTCAGATTCAACCGGAATGATCTCGTCATTTTCTTCGCTGGCAATGGCGCAAACCTCGCCACCCGCTTTAAGTGCGGCAATAAACTGGTCGTTCGCGAAAACATCCAACTTTTTCACTTTCTCACCCTGAATGTTGGTTTCGCCGGTTTCTCCGAGAATTTCCACCAGGCCGGCCTTGTTCACCTCACGGTTAACGATTTTAGCCGCAATACCAATATCGCGTAGTAAACGGGATAGCTCTCCCTTTGCATACGGAAAATCACTTTGTTTTTCAATAATAAACTGGCCTAATGTCTTTGATTTCATATCTCGAATTTAAGGAGATAAAGATACGAAAATAATAAGGAAAGGGTTGGAAATGTTTTGGAAAAGACTATTTGGAAAAGTCTTCTTTTAAGAACTCGTGCCAGTCGGTTAAATTTGCAATCACTTGTAACTTACGGTATTGATTGTGAAACTTTACTTCGTCTTCCTGTGAGTTAAGAATGTTGATGCGGTAACGATCAAAATTGGAAAGAGCAAAACGTTCTTCAGCACTTAATTTATGACCGCTGAATTCTTTATCGCGAAGATCATTGATACTGGTAACAAGACCACTTGTTTTAGTACTTAACAACTTTGAAAGAATATCTTGCTTTTGCTCCACGATACAAAGATAATTTGTTTGTTGATGTTTAGCACAACAATTCGATTATTGTACTAACAAGCACTTGTTAATTATGATTATTTTTAGACGACCGTATTTTTTTAAATTGAAAAGTCTGCATTTTATAGTGTTATTCTGTTTTTGCTGTGTTTGCTGTGCTGCACAGAAACGTTCGAAATATGAATGGTTATGGGCTTTTACACATCCCGTTGCTGCAATACAGGTGAAACACATAAGCAAAGCGTGTTACAGCATTTACAAAGATGATCAGCATTTAAAAACAGAACTGGATAGTTTTTCAAATGGCGGAAAGCTGGATGCCTTCCGGCATGTTTTTTTTATGGCTGCTTTTGCCCAACATGTGAAACCAAAGAAGTTGAGAAAATTGGGTAAAGCTCACGAGAAAGGAAATTACCGGCAATATTTGCGTTCGCTGAAAGAGGACAATGAATTGGCAGATAGCCTTGGTATGATAATGGACCTTAATAACAATGAAATTGGTTTTGTTATCGGAAGTCAAAACAAAAAAGCGGATCTGCAAAATTTAAAACAAACTGTTATCAGTGAAATTAAATCAGGCAAAGCACTTATCATGAAAAGGAGAAAAGACGGAATCTACCTTGATTGTGATGGAAAGCCTGTGGTTATAAAGGAAATTCATTCCTGGTATGTGCCAAAGTGCCTTGTTAGCTCAGAGTTTGTTTACCGGTGATGTTTAAGCCACGGATTCACGAATTGCACAGATCGATATAATTAACTCTGCGTGCTCTGCATCTCTGCGTGAGCAATCCGGAACAGCCACAGATTACACAGATTGCACGGATCCAATACCTATCCGCGTTAATCAGTGAAATCTGCGGCTGAGACTTCGTGTGTTGGAGCCACAGATTACACGGATTGCACAGATCAGAATGATTATCTCTGCGTGAACAATCGGGAACAGCCACAGATTACACTGGTCCACTAGTTACTACCAATAGCGGACAACTCCTTGGCCGACAGACGGAAAATCATTATCTTTAATCTTTAAATATTCTGACATGACTACAACAGCCATCCGATCTAAAGTGCACAAATATATTGATGAGGCAGACATTAAAGTGCTTGAAGTTGTTTACCAACTCTTAGAAGTATATCGTCAGAGTAATTCAAGTCTATTGACTAACGAACAACAAAAAGAGATCCTTAAAAGATCCGCTTTATACAAAGCTGGTAAAATTAAAGGCTATTCAATTACTGAAGCTCGTAAACGTGTCAAACAGAAACTATCCGCTTAAGGTGGCTTCTTTTAAAATCATTATTCTTGAACAAGCAATCTCTGAAATAACAGAATCATGCTTGTATTATAACAAAAAAATTCCGGGACTAGGTTTTGAATTTGAAGAAGAAATTTTTCAGCTTCTTGAATTAATAAAAGACAACCCTTTACTTTTTCCAATTAAATTCGCTCACATTCATGAGGCCGTTGTAACGCGATTTCCTTTTGTAATAAATTATGAAGTTTTCGGAAAACAAATTATAATCTCCGCCATTTTCCATGCAAAACAACATCCCGACAAAAAAGTAAAAAGAAAACGTAAATAGACTTCGGATATTAAGCCATACACCTTCCTATCGGCAGACAGGTTGCACGGATTAGATCAAATACTATCAGTGTTAATCTGAGAAATCTGCGGCTTAGATTTCGAATGTGTGCGTAACGGATTGCATAGATCAAAATGTTAACTCTGCGTTCTCTGCGTCTCTGCGGGAACAATCGACAATAGCCACAGATTACACGGATTGCACAGACCAAAATGTTAACTCAGCGTTCTCTGCGTCTCTGCGTGAACAATCGACAACAGCCACAGATTGCACGAATTACACAGATCGAAATAATTAACTCAGCGTTCTCTGCGTCTCTGCGTGAACAATTACAATAGCCACAGATTGCATGGATTGCACAGATCCAATACCTATCCGCGTTAATCAGTGAAATATGCGGCTTAGACTTCGGATATTTAAGCCACAGATTGCACAGATCCAATACCTATCCGCGTTAATCAGTGAAATATGCGCTGAACTTATATCAATTAATCTTAGTTTTCCTGGACTCGCGTTCCTTGCAGTTGCTCATAGGTAAGCTTACAGTTCATCCATTCAGCATCCATTACTGAATTATACTTTTCGTAAAATTTAATTGCAGGTGTGTTCCATTCCAGGACCTGCCATTCCATCCGCCGCACCTTTTGGGTTTTTGCTATTTCCGCTACTTTATCAAACAATAATTTTCCGTAACCGTTCCTGCGTTCGCTTTCAGTAATAATGATGTCTTCAAGAAAAAGGCATTTGCCTTTCCAGGTTGAATATTTGTAGTAGTACAGAGCAATGCCAATTATTTTGTTTTCTTTTTCGAGGACAAAAAATTCAAACAGTTTATCATTGCCGAAACCCCAGTTTACCATTTCCTGCACCGTAACTTCCACTTCATCCGGCGCTTTTTCATACTCCGCCAGTTCTTTAACTAATCCAAGTACCTGCGGAAGATCGGCCTCAACACCTTTTCGTATATTCATGTTATTTCGAATAAATCACTTTTAAAATTACTTTCTGTAAAATACGTTTAATGATCAGGCTGGCAACAACCTCATTCTCCTTTACCCCCATGTTTTCGTGTAACCCCTCCGCCAATTGCTTTTCAGAAATATCGATCCTGTACAACAGTTGCTGATAAAAGGATGAGCCCGCGCTTATTATTTTTTCAATGGCCTGGCTAAGATTGGCGTGTATCAAGGGGTACGTTAATTCCGAAAACGGCTGCAGGTAAGAATGAACATTGCACATTTCAAAATCGCGGAGAAGCTGCTCCCTGAATTTTTGGAGAAGAACTTCACGGCTTAATCCGCTTTTCTCTAATTCCTCTTCTTTAAACAGCTCAATCATTTTCTATTTTTTCAATAACAGTCGCTCCACGGGCACTTTATTAATAACGTGTGATTGCACAATTTCTTTTACGTCCTCTTTTTTTACACCAACGTAAAAAGTTCCATCAGGGTAAATGGCTATGGTTGGACCAAAATCACAAATACCAAGGCATCCGCTGCGATTGGCACGGGTTTTCAGATTTACGTTCAGATCTTTTAACTGTTTTTTAAATTCAGCCACTAGTTCCAACCCGTGAGTTTCGCCGCAGCTGAGTTTATCGGAACCGGTGCGCTGATTGGTGCAAACAAAAATATGTATATCGTAGATCATAGGCAACAAAGATAGTCCTGTTATTTATCTTCTCCATCTTTTTAATTATATTTATATTTTATTAAATATCATGCTTAAAACACCTCTCGTCTGCTTAACGTCACTGTTTCTTTTATACTCAGTGTCTTCAAAATCTCAAACAGCTGCATCAACCGAAATTTCTTCGAGGCAAGTCATAGAACGCGCGGTTGAACTATATGACAATAAAAAATACGATGAGTCTATCGCCGAACTCAAAAAAGTGCATCGTAACGATTCAAATTATTATCTCGCCTCGGTAGAAATGATCCTTTCGTATCTCTCTACATCCAGGGATTCAGCGGGCTTGGCGCTCTGCGATAACCTCCTAAAAATTAAGAACGAATACACTCCAAATATACTTGTATATAAGGCCGACTTTCTTGACAATCTTCACCGCAGCGATGAAGCCGAAAAAGTGTACAAGCAGGGGATGAAGGATTATCCTCTTAATCATTCGTTCTACTATGAAATTGGCGTAACAAAAGTTAAACAGCAAAAGTATTCCGAAGCCTATGATTGTTTTGTAAAAACTTTAAAAATCAATCCCTTTCATGCCGCCTCTCATTTCCAGCTTGGTTTGATGGCAAGACGCAACAATAGCCTAGTTTCCTCCCTCCTGGCCTACCAGTTTTACCTGATTTGCGATCAAACCTCTCAGCGCGCCAAATCGCTCGTTGGCTCAATGGAAAAAATGGCGAAGATGGAATCAGAGCCCGATACGATATTATCCCTCAAAGAGTTTGAAACAAACAATGATTACAGTGAACTTGAAAGTATATTAAAATCAAAAGTTGCCCTTTCGGAAAAGTATAAATCGAAGGTTGACCTGAACTACGACCTTATCAAGCAAATGCAGTTACTTGTTGAAAATATCGGAAAGTACAAAAACGTGAAAGGCTTTTACAATGATTTTTACGGCAAATTTTTTACAGAGCTTCAAAATCAAAAACTCTTTGAACCCTTTGTTTACAGTTCATTATCCGGCCTTGAAATAGAAAATGTAAACAGATGGATAGCGAAAAATAAAAGTGAAGTTGATAAGTACGAGAAGTGGGCTTACAATTATATATGTATAAACATGGCTACTTATCCGGAAAATCTAAACGGACAAACAACCGAAGTGCCGCATTGGTTTAGCAATAATAAAATATTAGGGGCCGGTTTAATTAATAATGGAAACAGAGAAGGATACTGGAATTTTTACTATAATAATGGTATTAAACGTTCGGAAGGCGAATTTAAAAAAGGAGTTAAAACAGGGCCCTGGAAATATTATTTTGCCGCAGGTAACATAAAAGAATACCATGAAATGAACAATGGCGAAGAAAAAGTATACAAGACCTATTATGAGAATAATAACCCTAAGGTGGATCTTGCCTTTACCGACAACAAAATAAACGGCGAGGTAAAAACATATTACTCGAACGGAAATATTAATATGATAAGGAATTATAAAGACGGAAAAATCGCGGGGAAGGAAACGCAATATTTCAGAAATTCATCTCTTAAATACATAGTTGAAAATAACGAGGGAATATACAACGGCGATTTTTTAGAATATTACGACAATGGGAACGTGTACCAGAAATTTACATTTGTAAATGGAGCCATTGTTGGCAAGGCTTCAACGTATTATAACAATGATAATAATTCTCTTGAGTCGGAAGGGGCATATGTAAAAAACAAAATCACAGGCGAATGGAAATATTATCATAAGAATGGTAAACTCTGGAAACAGGGCTCGTTCAACGATTCGGGGGAACGTGATGGTTTATGGAAAGAGTTTTATGAAGACGGGAAGCCAAATTCAGAAGAAAATTACTCGGATGGAAAATTAAATGGACCGCAAAAATATTTTGATACCGACGGCAATCTCTGGCAGGAATATGTATACAAAAAAAATAAAATGCTGGAATACCGTGGTTATAAAAAAGACGGGTCGAAAATTTGTGATAACAAAACGAATGGTAAAAATTACGAAGTAGTATTCTATTATTCTAATTCACAAAAGCGCCGCGAAGGAAAAATATCTGATGGTGATTTGGAAGGTGTTTGGAAAGATTATTCGGTATTTGGCGTTCTTACCCAGGAAAGCACTTACAAGGAAGGCAATCTGAATGGCCCTCTGAAAGAATATTATCAAACCGGTAAAGTAAAGCGCGACAGAAATTTTACAAATGGGGTTGAGAATGGAAATTATACCGCCTATTATATTAACGGCAATGTTGAAAGAGAAGGGAAAATAGTAAATGGAAAGAACGAAGGTTACTGGAAATATTATTATATAAACGGAACCTTACGGCACATTTACTATTATGTTGCGAGTGACCTGGAGGGATGGACAGAAAACTTTGACGTAAACGGCAAGATTAACCGGGAAGATCTTTATAAAGAAGGCTGCGTGGTTAAGGTAGTTTACTATGACACTCTCGGACAAGTGTCGCAGAACGTTGACCTGCCAGGGGGAAATGGCATTATTGAAAAGAAAACACCTCTTGGTAAAATCTCTTTTCATAAAGAGTTTGTGAAAGATTATCCGGATAACACGGAAACAACATTTTATCCTGATGGAATAGTTGAAAGCAAGGTGACGTATAAAAAAGGAAAAAAAGAAGGCAAACATCTGTTATATGATGAGATGGGTCGTTTAGTAAGCGAAACGCCATATTTTAATGATGAAGTGGATGGCAAAAAAATAGTTTACAATGAGGATGGAAAAATAAGATCAGACCACTCCTTTGATAACGGCGATTATCACGGGCCTAGCCTCAGCTTCCACGATAACGGAAAACAGGAACGGGTATTGACGTATAAAAACGGTAATGCTGAAGGACCTTCAGAAATGTTTGATGAAACCGGCGAGCTTATTTACCGGCGCGTGTTCTTTAACGACTTTCTCGTAAACTATACCTACAAAGATGCTACAGGGAATTTTGTAAAACCTCTTGAGCTGGCTCCTGGCCTTTCTAAAGTTTTATGCTATTTTCAAAACGGCAAAAAATCTATTGAAACCACCTACTCCAACGGCGATTTACATGGTAAGCGTATTATTTACTCTTCCACCGGTAAAGTTTCCGCAGACCAGGACTTCTATTATGAAAAAGAACACGGAATTTCAAAAGTATACTTCGCAAACGGAACGCTAAAGGCATCTGAAATTTTTTACTACGGCAGCCTGCATGGCAAATCGCAAAGTTATTATGAAAATGGCGTGCTGAAAGCGGAAAAGAATTTTAAACTTGGTCAAAAACACGGCTGGTTTAAATTTTACGACGATAAAGGAAAATTAGTTAAATCAGTATTCTATTATAATGACGAACCGCTCCTTATCTCATAAGTACAAAGGCATTCTTCTGTTTTTTTTATCCCTCATTTTTTTGAGAGAACAAGGGTACGCTCAAAAAACGGATGTGGCCTACTACCTCAAGGCGTATCCTGAAGCACCACTTATTTATCTGGAAAAATCAGAAGACGTAAAAATTAAACTCGTAAAAAATTCTATCTCTATAATCAGAGAAAATCACCAGAAATTTCTTGTTTTAAAAAGTAACTTAAACCATATCCGTAACAAGAAAATACGTACCGATGGTTTTATCAAAGTTGGAAACCTGAACGCGTATCACTACGTATACAACGGAAGCAAGCATAATAAAACACCGATAACAGACATAGATTTAAAAACAGAGCATGACGATAACGGTACCTTTTATGATGATGACAAATACTATAACATAGGTTTTCCGAACGTTAAGGAGGGAGACATCATTGAAATCAATTACGATGAAGAGTACACCGAACCGCGATTTTTGGGAATTGTTTACTTCAGTGATTATTATCCTGCTCTAACCTCCCGCTATACTGTTTCTTATCCTGAAAACATGGTTAAGCTGAACACGCGTGAAATTAATAATCAGTTGCTGCCGGTAAAAAAAACAGAAGAATTAAAAAAAGGCAATCGCATTCTAAGTTGGAACATGGATTCTGTACCGCCATTAAGCAGCGAGGATTACGAACCATCCTTCAGACACAAAGCCTCTTACATACTTTTAAATATTGAAAGGTATACTACTCCCGGCGGCACAGTTAATCTTTGCGGTAATCTTGATAATCTTCACAGCTGGTATCTCCAATTAATGAAGAATGTGAACTTTACGGAAGACAAAGAACTTATCAAGCTTACCGATTCAATTACCCACAACCTTTCTTCTGACTTGGAAAAGGTAAAAGCCATTTATTACTGGGTACAAACCAAGATCGCTTACCTGGCTTATGAAGATGGCCTTGGAGGATACATTCCACGCGAAGCTGCAGTAGTTTGCAGCCGCAGGTTCGGCGATTGTAAAGATATGGCCAACCTCATTGTAAAAATGGCTCAAACTATTCATTTGCCGGTATATCATGCCTGGATCGGAACGCGTGATATTCCTTACCAGTTTTCAGAATTCCCGGCGCCTTTCTGTGCCAATCACATGATTGCCGCGTACATAACTCCAAAAGACACCATGTTCCTGGATGCTACCGGAAAATATTATCCATTCAATTTTCCCACCGCAATGATCCAGGATAAAGAAGCTCTTATTAGTTTGGGAAAAGACAAATACTTCCTTGCCAAAGTGCCGCTTATTTCCAAAACCGTTAACCTTGAACAAGACAGTGTTGTACTTACCATATTACCAGGAAACAAGCTCCTGGGCACAGGCTATTACAAATTGTCAGGAATTGAAAAAATAAGAATGATGAATTACCTGGATAAGAAATCATACTCGACACAAAAGAAAATTTTAAAAGAAGTGCTTGAAAAAGGCAATAATAAATTTAATCTTGATACATTTTATATCAGCAGGCAAAGTGTAGATAAGGACATGGAATTAATTTATAAATTTTCAATTAACGATTATCTTACAGAAGACAAAAATTTAAAATTCATTAACCTTAATTTTAATAAAAATTATTTTGATAAGCTCCTTGCTACTAACCGTAAATATCCCCTCAACTTTACAAACGCGCTAACCGCGAAGCTATATGTAGTTGTTAAGCTTGAGGGAAAATATAAGCCAGACTTCATTCCCACTGACGTGTCATTTAACAACGCCCTTTTGGGGTTCAACCAAAAATACAGTAAAAATAATGAAAGTGTTATTTTTGAAAATACGATTTATATCGACCGTCTAACAATAACCCCAATGGATTTTAAAGACTGGAATTTCATTATCAACCATTATAAAAAAACAAAGTCAAACCTTACATCTCTTACTCAAAACTAATCATGCGTAAATTAAAACTTTTAGTGTTATTGGCCCTGATCTGTCTTAAAATTCAGGCGCAGACGAGCTACTACAAAACATATAACTGGGAAAAAGCACCCACTGTTTTCATTCCTACAGAAGACATGAAAAAAAACGGTGAGCTGCTGATTGTGTTTGAAAAAAAGTTTTTTGAAATAGCTTATGACGCAGATGGAACTCTGGCCATTTATGAAACCATTCATATTTTGTATCATGTTAACAGTGAAAAAGCGATTGATAACGTGAATAAAGGCTACATGTCGTTAAGCAATATAAATGAAGAGATAGATTTGAGAGCGCGCTGCATAAGCCCGCAGAACAAGATCACTAACCTGAATAAAGCGAGCGTTAAAAAAGTAGATGATCTGGAGGGAGCGGGTCCTTATAAATTATTCGCGATAGATGGCGTTGAAGTTGGCAGTGACGTGGAAATTATTTACACCAACAAAAAACAGTATTACACTTATTTTTACGATCATGTTCAGTTAAAAACACCTATTCTTCTATACGAAGCAATGATTATTTCACCAAAAAATCTGATTTATGAAACAAAATCTTACAACAATTTAAACCAGTTTAAATCCGACACTCTTGAAAACGGAAAGAACAGGCTTCACCTGGTTCATAAAAACATTGATGGTTTTAATATTGAAAAATATTCTCCGGGTAAATCAACCAGTATGGGCTACATAGCACAGCTGACGTACAATATGGATAAAAAGAAATCGCGCTTCTATACCTGGGATATTATTTCAAGAGATTATTACAATGTGTATTATACTCTTGATAAAGCGCAGTTAAAACCCATCACAAAAAGTGTGGACAAATTAAAGCTTGATAAAATTACTTCGCTGGAAGAAAAAATTAAAACACTCGACTCTTATATAAAAACCACTTTTGAAGTAAGCGATGCCAATAAGGAACTGAGCCTCGAAAAATCGATTGAATCTAAAAAAATGACTACGGCCACCTGTCTCGCCTATTACATTAACGCTTACAAATATTTGCAGATCCCCTTTGAGCTTGTTCTTACAACAGAACGTGATAATTTAAAATTTGACCCTAAATTTCCCTCGCATGTTTACGTAAAGGAATACCTCCTTTATTTTCCTGACATCAACAAGTATGTATCGCCTTTCAATATCTGCAGCCGCGTTGGCTTCCCTACTCCATCATGCGTTAATAACGAAGGGCTGTTTATTAAAGAGGTAAATATTGGAGAAATATATTCTTCATCGGCAAAAGCAAAAAACATTGAGCCTACTCCTTTTAATGATTCTTACCATAATTATAATGTAACCGCCCAGCTTGATTTTAATGAGAAAACCACTAAAATTAATGTGAGCCAATACTTATTCGGCTATTCGGCTTTTTACATTCAACCCATTTACAGGTATCTAAACACCGAACAAAAATCAGAGATTCATAAAAATTATTATCTCACGGAAAATTCCGAGAGCGTTAAGAATTTCCAGATTTCAAATGTGGAAGAAAAAGACTTGTTTAACAAACCCATGATCGTAAAGTACGATGTTGAACAAAACGATTTTTTAGAGAACGCGGGTAATAAATATATTTTTAAAGTGGGCTTATTAATTGGAACACAAGCCGAACTTTACCAGGAAAATAAACGCCTCACGCCGGCAGACATGAGTTATGCGCATCTGCTTAAGCGCGAACTTGAGATTAACATTCCGGAGGGCTTTAAGGCCACCAACCTTAACGATCTCATTTTAAATAAAACCTGTTCTATTGATGGTAAAGAAGCGGCCGTGTTTAAATCCTCCTTTGAAGTAAAACAAAATAAAATTCTGATTACCATTTACGAAGACTATAAGTTGACCGAATTCCCGCTTAGCAGCTTCAACGATTTTAAAAATGTGATAAACGCCGCGGCCGACTTTAATAAAAAAAATATTGTTTTTGAAAAAATCTAATCCCATGAAAAAACTTTTTGTAATACTCGTTTTCCTATCTTCTCTTCTAAATGCCCAAAATAACTTTAACCGCTATGTTTCTGAGGCTGCGGAAAGCATGGATAAAATGAATTTTAATGGTGCAGTCGAAAAATTCAGCAAAGCCCTGGAGTATAAAAGCGAAGCCAAAAATAATTACAAGATAGCAGACGTATATATCTACAGGGGTTATTGCCGTTATCTCTTAAAAAACAGCAAAGTGGCGCTGGAGGATATGAATGAAGCCTTAAGCATAAAACCGGAATATTCAAAAACCTACTATTTTAAAACCCTGGTTCTTTTGGATGAAAAAAAATTCGAAGAGTGCATTTCCTGCTGCGACAAGGGCCTGGAGTACAAACCAGGCGATAATAGCATCATGATGAACAAATCGCGCGCGCTTAATGGTTTAAAGAAGTACAAAGAATCCAACAAGGTTCTTTTTAACCTTCTCGAAAATGAACCCAACGATATTTCGGTTATCAGGCACATTGCCAGCTGCTACCAAAGGCAGAAACTATGGGATAGTTCGGTTGTTTATTTTTCGAAGGCACTTGCCATTAATCCCATTGATTTTATCTCCTATTACGACAGAGGCATCAGCAAATCTTATCTGAAAGATTACGACGGCGCCAAAGATGATATAGAAAAAGCAATTCAGCTTGACAGTGTTTCAAAACAAATAGGATACAATAACCTTGGGTTCTTTTTAAAGATTGAACAAAACGATTTTAAGGGTGCGATAGAATATTTTGACAAGGCAATAGCGTTGAATAATAAATTCGCCTTTGCATACAGCAACCGTGGCTTTGCAAAACTTAAACTTGGGGATATAAAAGGTGCTTATAAGGACATCAAAAAGTCCATTGAACTCGATAACACAAACTCTTACGCTTTTAAAAATCTTGCGCTCGTTTATATCCAGGATGGTAAAAAAACAAACGCCTGCGAAAACCTTAAAAAAGCGCAGGCATTAGGCTATACCGAAATGTATGATGAGGAAGTGGATAACCTTGTAAAAGAACACTCTTGCAATAAATAGCTTTCTGCAAATAAAAAATCCCCTGCGTTTTTCACAGGGGATTCACGTCATAAAATTTATTATTCAATTATAATTTTCTTTGTTACGGTGCTGGTCTCATCCTTGAGGGTTAACACGTAAATTCCTTTATCAAGGTTTTGTAACGAAAGCGTTGAGTTGATAACGCTTTCAGACCCCATGTTTTCAGCTCTTACAACCTGACCAAGTAAGTTAGTTAAAGTAGCCGAGACATTTTTACCTGAATTGTTATTCATTTGAATATTCAAAAGATCTTTTGCAGGATTAGGATACACGCCCAATTCTTTATCCAGACCATTTTCTTTCAGGCCGGCGATAACATTTTTATTTACGTAAATCTGAAAGCTACTTGTAGTGATGTTCCCCGATGTTTGTATTTGGTACTGAACAGAAATAAGCGGAAACTTTTGCGTAGAATGATAATAAGTATATTCTTTTTGAATAGAAACTGCCGAATTAGTGCCTTGTGACTGGGTAATGGTTAATGTAGTAATCACTTGGAGAATATTGGAAAGAATTGTATTGCCTGGCAGGATGATGGTTCCTGTACCCGTCCCGCTAATATTTGCAGTAACGCTGATTGCAGATGTTATACTTCCTGTAGTAGCAGATCCGCCTGCCACATCAGTACTATTATACCCTAAAGAAATTGGCCAGTTTGCAAACACAGCGGTATTGCTGAAGTTCATTGCAAAACCAGGCTGGGAAAACCCCTGAACTTCATAGGTGGAAGTTGTTGATTTATACAAAGTATAGTTACCGTTACCCATGTCTTCAGCAATAGTAGCACCTGGATAATAAGTACTGTTAGGTATCGAAGCTACCGTAGTGTAGGTGCTGGTTTCAGTGTTGTTGTTCATCGCAAGAGAAGTAAAATTCCATGTCATTCCCGCGCCCGTATTTTTGGGTACAGCTGTAGTGGAATCGTATCCCTGTTTTTTATAAAGGTCTCCCACTACCGGCTCATTAGCCGCCTTTGTTAACGAAAGTTGCGCATTGCCGCTTATCATAGCAAAGACAATAAGTGAAAAAGAAAAGTAAAGTTTTTTCATAGGTTTTTGTTTTAATTTAGACTAAAGTTAGAATAAAAAATGAAGGACCCTTAAATTATCTTCCTTTAAAGAAGCCATTTCACTTCCTTAACGTCATATTCGGTTTGCTGTGATTCCTTGTTTCCCAGTAACAGCAGGCCTTTCGGACTTATCCCTTTTACCAGCAAGGAATGGATAACGTTATTGATTTCAAAATCAACCCACTTGTTTAACCCGAAAAAATGGGAGAGATATTTTTCACTGATTATCTCCGTACTTCCGTTTTTAAGGAGCAGGTAATATTTTTCAAGAGCACTGCAAATAGAACTTAATATGTTGGTCACAGCGAATTCCTTACCGGTAAGGATTTGCAGCGATGTTGCGTTTATTTTACCATCAAATTCTCCCTGTCTTACATTGATACCAATTCCGATGATACTTCGGCTGATACTACTGTTCATCACAATGTTCTCAATAAGTATTCCGGCGATTTTTTTTTCATTCACCATAATGTCATTAGGCCATTTAATTTTAATGTCATATTGGCTACTGTTTAGTAATTCAGCCATAACGTCATAACAGGCCAAAGCAGCAATCTGGTATAAAAAAAATTGCTTTTTTAGCTCAAGAAAAACAGGGTTTAAAACTACAGAAGCCGTGAGGTTGCTATCCGGGAGAGTATTCCACACATTACCCCTTTGTCCTCTTCCTGCTGTTTGATTGGCCGCATGAATCACCGTACCTTCCGGAAGGTTAACGTTCTTTAACAGCTCAATGGCATAAGAATTGGTACTGTTTACTTCAGGAAGAAATATGAGGTTAGTCCCGATAAAAAGAGTTTCCATTCTAAGGCAAAAATGTTAAATTTGTTCTTTACGTGTAAACCTAACAAAATTATTTAAAAGCTAAGCAATCCATTCTCTAATATGGCCAAAAAACCGGTTAAAAAAACTGCCGCAAAAAAAGTGAGCAAATCTGCGGTGAAAAAAGTAAACAAACCTGCCGCAAAAAAATCCGCTAAACTACCTAAAAAAGCACCGGTTAAAAAAAAGCCGATAACCGATAAGGAACGGGAATTAAGGGAAGCCAACGTGATTGCTAATTCTGAGAAGAAAAAGCAAACCAAGCGTCCCAAAAAAACCGCAACCAAAGAACAGACTTCAGGTCTGCTTGATTCCATTGTTGAAGGAATGCGCGAAAGAAAAGCCAAGAACATTATGATTCTCGATCTTTCAGAAATTGAAAACCGCGTTTGTGATTTCTTTGTGATTTGTGATGCCGATAGTAAAACCCACGTAAACTCCATTGCCGATAGCGTTGAGGATACAGTATTAAAACTTTCTTCTGAAAAAGCCTACCACAGCGAAGGTCACCAGAACGGTGAATGGATTCTGGTAGATTACATAAACATAGTGGCCCATATTTTTCTTAAAGAAATGCGTGACTATTACAACCTTGAAGCACTCTGGGGTGATGCTGAAGTTACCCTGATAAACGATTAATTTAACCGAGACTTAAAATGAGCCAGAATCCAAATACAGAACCAACTAATAACGAATCTACCGGCCCGAACCAGGAAGAGGAGCGTAAGAAGCAATTCGAGAGGATGAAAGAAAAATTCGGTCGCCAGGCATCGGGCGGTAAAGGCGGCAACAGTGGAAATAATTTTTACTGGATTTATGGCGTTGTTATTGCCATACTTTTATTCGTAGTTTTTTACGGAAACAATTTCAGCGCACGCCTTATCGAAATACCGCAAGGTAAATTTTATGAAATGCTTGCCAAGGGCGATGTGGTGGATGTTGCGATCGTAAATAAAACCAACGCGCGTATCTACGTAAACCCTGATAGTGCTGCTACAGCCAACAGGTATAAGAATCCTAAAGATGGCCGTTCGCTCTACCCTGATAAAAATTTCAAAGGTCCGCACTTTACAACTACAGTTCCTTCGGTAGATAATTTCCTGCAGGAAATGCAGAAGGTTCAAAACGAAGCGGGAATTCCAAAAGACAAACAAGTATTTGCCCGCAGTGTTGAAGAAACAAACTGGATGACAGATCAATTACCGTGGCTATTACCTATTCTTATCATGGTAGTACTGTGGATCGTAATGATGCGCCGCATGGGCGGTGGCGGAAGCGGCGGTCCCGGTCAGATCTTTAACATCGGTAAATCACGTGCACAATTATTTGATAAAGACACCAATGTAAACATTACGTTTAACGACGTAGCCGGTCTTGATGGCGCCAAGTTAGAGGTAATGGAGATTGTTGATTTTTTAAAGAACCCTAAAAAGTATACTGACCTCGGTGCTAAAATTCCGAAAGGTGCTTTATTGGTAGGACCTCCGGGTACCGGTAAAACCTTACTGGCAAAGGCTGTTGCGGGTGAAGCAAAGGTTCCGTTCTTTTCTTTAAGCGGATCTGATTTTGTGGAAATGTTTGTAGGTGTTGGTGCAAGCCGTGTGCGCGATCTATTCCGCCAGGCAAAAGAAAAAGCGCCTTGTATTATTTTTATAGATGAAATTGACGCTATTGGCCGTGCCCGCGGTAAAAGCGCTTCGGCCGGTGCCAATGACGAACGCGAAAATACATTGAACCAGTTATTGACTGAGATGGACGGTTTTGGTACCAACAGCGGAGTTATTATTCTTGCAGCTACCAACCGTGCCGATATCCTTGACCGTGCCTTAATGCGCGCAGGACGTTTCGACAGGCAGATTTATGTTGATATGCCGGATCTTAACGAACGTAAAGAAATATTCCAGGTGCATTTAAAGAAAATTAAAATTGATGATAGCGTTAACATTGATTTTCTTGCAAAACAAACACCAGGCTTCAGTGGTGCCGATATTGCAAACATTTGTAACGAAGCAGCATTGATCGCAGCGCGTTCAAATAAAAAGCATGTTATGCGCCAGGATTTCCTGGATGCTGTAGACAGAATTATTGCCGGTCTCGAAAAGAAAAACAAGATCATCACCAAAGGCGAAAAACGTGTGATTGCATTTCACGAAGCTGGTCACGCAACTGTAAGCTGGATGCTTGAACATGCCAGTCCGCTTGTAAAAGTAACCATTGTGCCACGCGGTCGTTCATTGGGCGCTGCCTGGTATTTACCGGAAGAAAGACAGATAACCACTACTGAACAGATAACAGAAGAAATGTGCGCGGCTTTAGGCGGACGTGCTGCTGAAGAGGTCATCTTCGGGAAAATTAGTACAGGTGCGTTAAGTGACCTTGAAAAAATAACCAAGCAGGCTTATGCATGCATAGTATATTATGGTTTAAATGAAAAAGTGGGTAACCTGAGTTATTACGACAGTTCAGGACAAAGCGAATATTCATTTGGAAAGCCTTACAGCGAAGCAACGGCCAAGATCATTGATGAAGAAGTGAAGAAGATGATCGATATAGCTTACGCGAAAACAAAACAGATCTTAATAAGCAATAAAGATAAACTGACTTTACTCGCCGAAAAATTACTTGAGAAAGAAGTGATCTTTA
Source organism: Bacteroidota bacterium (assembly GCA_013816895.1). Lineage (GTDB taxonomy): Bacteria > Bacteroidota > Bacteroidia > B-17B0 > Aurantibacillaceae > Aurantibacillus. The sequence goes on along the minus strand of JACDDR010000021.1, from coordinate 20,433 downwards.
AAGAAGATTTAGAAGAAATCTTCGGAAAACGTCCGTTCGACAAGGGCGACGATACGCCATTGATTGACGAAACGCCTCCGGTGTTAGTGTAGTCAAAAGCAAATTATAGTTTTAAGAGCCCGTGAGAATTCGCGGGCTTTTTTGTTGGTGCGTGTGAATGAGGATAAAACTCAAATCAATATAAACGCCAGCACGGTAACAGCGTTTATACTTGTTATAGCCCTTAATGAATGAGGATTTTGATTAAGGTTATAAGCAAAAAAGATAAATGAAAAAACGGCAACAAATACCGACAGGAACAAGATCGGGCTGGCCCTCTGGATCCGGTATTGGTGAGGCGAGGTGGATATAGAGCCTTTAATTTCCTTCTGCAATAAAAAATCTTTACCCACTTCAAATTGCGAAAACTTTGGCGGTGTTGCAATGAAATCATTTACAAGAAACTCATACTGTACATTGTTAACCCCCGTTACCTTCACCGAAGAAATTAAAAATTTGTTGCTCGTGTTATGATTGCTGTATTCTACTGAAACGCTTTTGCTGTAATGTTTCTGATAATGACAAGGCCCTAAAAAGCAAAAGAATAATTCGCAGTAAATAAAAAAACAAGCGACATTGAAAATATTGAAGATCTTATAAGTAGGGCTTTTACGGAACCTCGCTATTTTCTTATGCTCACGTATTTTTTTAAGGATAACAAGTTCTGCTACTTCCTCTGGAGAAAGCGGAGTACGCGGGGGGCGCTTTTTTCCCTCAGTATTCATTTAGTCCAGGTTAAGCTTTTTATCAAGCAGATAATTGTTTCTTACGGGGCTGTTTCTTAATATTAATTCACCCAGAAACCCGGCCAGGAACATCATGCTGCCAATAATCATACAGGTAAGAGAGATATAAAACGAAGGCCGCTGCGTTAATAATCTCGCCGGGTGGTGCGAGACTGCGCAATATATTTTATACACGCCTAAGTAAAACGCAAAACCAAAACCGAGTAAAAACAACAAGGTTCCAACAAGACCAAAAAAATGCATGGGCCGTTTACCAAACTTTGAAAGAAACGTAATGGTGAGTAAGTCCAGAAAACCATTGATGAATCTGTTCCAACCGAATTTACTGGTACCGTACTTACGGGGCTGATGCTGTACCACCTTCTCCCCTATTTTATGGAATCCCGCGGCCTTCGCCATTACCGGGATAAAGCGATGCATCTCGCCGTAAATTTCAATACTCTTTACTACTTTTTTCCGGTAAGCTTTTAAACCGCAGTTCATGTCGTGCAGCTTTATTCCGCTGATCTTGCGGTTGGTCCAGTTATATAATTTTGAAGGAAGATTTTTTGTTACCGCGTTATCATATCTTTTTTGCTTCCATCCGCTTACCAGATCGAACCCCTCATTGATAATCATTTTATAAAGACCGGGAATTTCATCCGGACTATCCTGAAGATCCGCATCCATGGTGATGATCACATCTCCCTGCGCGGCTTCGAAACCTACATGCAACGCCGGTGATTTACCGTAATTACGGCGGAATTTAATGGCTTTTACGTTTTTGTTTTTTAGCGAAAGTTGTTCCATTACTTCCCATGAATTATCCTTGCTTCCATCGTCGATAAAAATAACTTCATAGGTGAAATTATTTTCGGTCATTACCTTAACAATCCAGTCGTGCAGTTCGGGTAAAGACTCCTGTTCGTCAAAAGAAGGGATTACGATAGATAGATTCATAGTTTGTTTGCGCAAATAACGCAAATGATAGCTACAAATTTTAATATTTTTATTGGAAAACTAAAATTATTGTTACTTTTGCAGCGGGCAAGTCTTTCACGACCAGCTCCTGTTGAATCCCCCAGGCTGGGAACGGAGCAAGGGTAGATGGTTGAGCGGTGCGATGGAAGTAGCTTGCCCTTTTTTTGTTTTCCGTTCTGGAAAAGCTAAAACTCAGATCAGCCACGAATTCCACAAATTTCACCAATTCTCGATTACACGAATCGCCGTAATTTAACATTTTCCATCTTCCATTCTCCCTTATCGTCCCCTGAGCTTGTCGAAGGGCATCTTCCATTTCTAAAGCCACTAATTACACGAATCTCACTAATTTGAATTACACTAATTCACCGTAAATTAACATTTTCCATGTTCCCTCTTACATTTTCCATTTCCCTTCCATTTCAGCAGTATCTGCGAAAATTTCCAATCTAAAATCAAAAATCAAAAATCTAACATTAATCATTCCCTCATTAAAACCCCTCTTTCACTCATTTGAATCTGTTTTTTTGGTTTTGAATTTTAGGAAATGCCAAAATTGATTTATATTTGCAAATAAACCTTAAAACCCTTCTGCCATAGAATAGACATTTACTTAGCGTACTGAATTTTTAACCAGCAAGTAAAAAACATGTCTATTCAATCATTAAACGATAACGAGTTAGTACAACTCTACATGGAAGGTAACGAAGATAGCCTGGCTATTCTCCTTCACCGTCACAAAGGCCGTATATTTTCATCCATCATTGTCATTTTAAAAGACAGGGCTTTATCGGAAGATATTTTCCAGGATACATTTTTAAAAGTGATCCACACCCTTAAACGCGGTCAGTACAGCGAAGAAGGAAAGTTTCTTCCCTGGGTATTGCGTATAGCACGTAATCTTATTATCGATCATTTCCGCAGGGCAAAGCGTATGCCACCTGTTCCGGTATATGTGAACGAAGATGGCGAAGAAATGGACGTGTTCAGCACTATTGCCGGGGATCAGAACGAAAAGAGCCATGAAGAAAGTTCACTTCTTAAGAAGAATATCCGCGAACTGGTGAATGAGCTTCCGGCAGATCAGCGGGAAGTGGTTCTTATGCGCACATATTACGATATGAGCTTTAAAGAGATTGCTGAGTTCACAAACGTTTCAATCAACACGGCTCTTGGTCGCATGCGGTACGGACTTATCAATCTTAAAAAAATGATCGAAGAACGTAATGTTGAAGTATCGCTTTAGGTGGCGTTTAGTTAACTGATGCGGAAGTTATTAGTTAACCGTTTGTTCTTCCTGGTTTCTGGTTTCTTTGTTCCTGGGTTATCGGTTGAATCCTGTTTGTTGCTGCCAATTGCGCGTACCGCTTCCATTTTTCCCACTTCCATTTTCCCTCTTACATTTTACATTCTCCATTTTCCATCTCCCCTCTTCCATTTTCCATTTCCCCTCGGTAAGTTGGCTCATTTTTTGAGGAACATAAATCGAAAAAAGCCTTTCCAAAGCCAATTATTTTGTTAATTTTGCACATCAAAATTTAAAAAAATGAAGATCCTTGTTGCCATAAGCAATGTGCCTGATACCACTACCAAAATCCAGTTTACGGATGGCGATACAAAATTTAATACTGCCGGTGTAACATTTGTAATAAATCCTTATGACGAATGGTATGCTCTTGTGCGTGCGCTTGAATTAAAAGAAGCAAACCTGGCAGAAAAAGTAACGCTTATTCACGTTGGATTGGCCGACAGCGAAGCAACCATTCGCAAGGGTTTCGCCCTGGGTGCCGATGATGCGGTGAGAATTGACGCTGAAAGTCCGGATGCTTATTTTGTTGCCGAGCAAATTGGAAATTATGCAAAAACGAACGGTTATGACCTGATTCTTGTGGGCAAGGAAACGATTAATTACAATGGCTCGTCAGTGGGTGCAATGATTGCGGGAATACTGGATCTTCCTTTCATATCCCTGGCTACACGCCTGGATCTTGCAGGAAATAAAGCTACTCTTGAAAATGAGATTGATGGCGGTACTCAGGTGGTAGAATGCGAATTACCATTGGTGGTAAGCTGTGCAAAGGGCATGGCCGAACAGCGCATCCCTAACATGCGCGGTATTATGGCAGCAAGAAGTAAGCCCTTACAGGTAATTCCTGCTTCGGGCGGCTCTCCTTTGACCTCCATTAAATCGTATTCTCTTAATCCGGGACGAACTACCTGTAAAATGATAAGCGAAGACAACCTGGATGAACTGGTTCATTTATTGCACTCAGAAGCTAAGGTTATATAAATTACGATTTAAGAATTTACAATTGACAATTTAATTTTCGTTTAATAAAAAAATATGGCAATTCTCGTTTACACTGAAATAAATAAAGGAAGAGTAAAAAAATCTTCTCTTGAAACTATAAATTACGCCGCTAAAATTGCCGAACTAACCGGTTCTACTGTTACAGCCATTGTTAACAATGCTGATGCAGCGCAACTGGAAGAAATGGGTAAAGCTGGCGCTTCAAAAATATTATCTGTTAAAAACGATTCATTGGCCGCCGATAACATGCTTATCAGCGCGGCTCTTGAGCAGGCAGTAAAAGCCGAAAATGCAAAAGTGATCGTGTTTGCTTTTGATGTGGTTGGTAAAGCGGTAGCGCCTCGCCTTGCCGCTAAATTAAAAGCTGGCCTTGTTGCCGGTGCGGTAGATTATCCTGCTGTGAACGGAAACACGCTTGAGGTTAAAAAGAACGTATTCTCTGGCAAAGCTACTGCGCTTTACAGCATTAACAGCGATATCAAAATTATTTCTCTTTTGCCAAACAGCTTTCCTGTAAAGCTTGGCGATAACAAAGCAACTGTATTGGAATTCGCACCCGATCTTTCAGCAGTTAAATCACGCATTACGGTTAAAGAAACAAAATCAAATCAGGCCGGTGGTACTATTCCATTACCTGAAGCTGAAATGGTTGTAAGTGCCGGCCGCGGAATGAAAGGGCCTGAAAACTGGGGCATGGTAGAAGACCTTGCAAAAGCTTTAGGCGCTACTACGGCTTGTTCTCGTCCTGTTGCCGATATGCACTGGCGTCCGCATCATGAGCACGTTGGACAAACCGGTGTTGCCATTCGCCCTAATTTATACATCGCTATCGGTATTTCAGGTGCTATCCAGCATCTGGCCGGCGTAAACGGAAGCAAAACCATTGTGGTGATCAACAACGATAAAGATGCGCCCTTCTTTAAATCTGCCGATTACGGTGTGGTTGGTGACGCCTTCAGCATAATCCCCAAATTAACGGAAGCCGTTAAAAAGTTCAAGGCTAATCAAAATTAAAAAGTATTTTCTTAAATTAGAATTTGATTAAATGAAGAAGGTTAGGTTAGAAATTGTGGGATTATCATACAGCCAGACACAAAGCGGGGCTTATGCACTTGTTTTGGGAGAAAGTACCGGTACCAGGCGTTTGCCAATTATTATCGGTGGTTTCGAAGCCCAGGCCATTGCTATTGAGTTGGAAAAAATGAGTCCAAGCCGGCCCCTCACACACGATTTATTTAAAGCTTTTGCCGAAACCTTTGATGTGAAAGTAAGTGAAGTGCTTATTTACAACCTGGTGGAAGGTATTTTTTACGCCAAACTTCTTTGCAACGACGGTACGCGGGATGTGGAAATTGACGCCAGAACCAGCGATGCCATTGCACTGGCCGTTAGATTCAACTGCCCTATATTTACCTATGAATTTATTTTAAAAAGCGCCGGAATTGTGCTGGACGATGATGCCGCTGCCGTTACGGATACTGAACCCGCTGTTCAAAAAGAACATGCTGAAGAGGTAACAACCACTTCAACAGGCAGCGATGCTTACCGCGAAAAGAGCACGGAGGAACTTAAAAATATGCTTCAAACAGCCCTGGACGAAGAACAATACGAGATGGCCTCAAAAATAAGAGACGAATTAAACCAAAGAAAAAAATCATAAAAAAAACCCGTTTCAATCGAAACGGGTTTTTTGTTGTAGTATAATTAATTAGTCCTTCTTGCCTGCACCTGGCTGACCAGCTGGACTTTCAGATTTCTTTTCTTCTGTTCTTCCTTTTGGCTTTACGCCACCTGAAGTTCCTTTTTCGTTGATAGCCATACGGGTTCCACCCTTTTTAACAGGTGTTTCGGTTGCTGTGGTAGACGTTTGTACCGCTGTACCATCATCATTAACAGTTTTAGTGTTTTCTTTTGTAGTGCCCTTTGTTGATTTATTGTCCTGAGCATGAGAAGCTACAGAAAATAATGCCACAAGCGATAATGTAAAAATGGTCTTTTTCATTGAAGTAATATTAAATTTTAAAATAAAGGTAAACAAAAATAAGTTCTTCTAAAAATTATAACAAAATTTAGATTTAGCCCCCCTGGATCTTCATGTATTTGGTGGTGTTGGCCGGATCTACCTGCATTAGAAGGTCGGTAATCTTTGTTTTTTCTTCCGGGAGCGCGCTTTTAAAAATATTAATGAGTTCATCGCGCTTGGCGTTAAAAAACAACTGCATGTTAAAAGACGCCGGGCGCGCGGCATACACGGGCTTTAAAAGTTCAAGGGCTTTCATAACATTCGTTCTGCCTTCTTCCGGCTTTTCGTTCATAATGTCGAGCCCTTTTATGCTGTACTGGTAAAGGCAGTCCCTGATGCCCTGGAAAACCGGTTGAAGGGTATTCTCAATTAGCCAGTACCTGTTCTTATTGCTTTCGTTACTTCTCCAACCTTTAAATTCAGAGGGGGCCGACTGTGCATTGTTTAAAATAGTCTGGGCTTTCTGCCACAGGGCCGTGCCTCCCAAGGGAGAGAAAGAATCGTAATCAACCGCTAGAATTACATAGGCATAGAAGGCGAGTACCGAAGTGAGGTTATTCTGAAAAGTAGTCTCGTTAAAATCAAGGGTTGTAAATTGCTGGTATTGAAATACAAAATTATCATCTTCATAATTGAAAATAGGTGTGTAATACGAACTTTTATACACCGGACGCCTGCTCTGTACCTGTATCGTAGCCTGGTAGTCGTCCGAGGAAAGCTTTTGCTGAATAACGATAAGAATTGAACAATCAATACGTTCCTGTGATGAAAACACATCATTGGTCCACTTCTTATTATTCATAAATTCGAAAATAGATTTTTTCAATTGCTCGAAAATCTGTTTTTCGGTTGTTCCCTGAATCTGGTCGGTATTAATGTTTACCTGGCAATTCAGCTCCTGGCTAAAGGAAACAGAACCTGAAAGCAAAGCAAAAAACAATATCAGGTAGTTTAACTTCATTTTAAAAATTCAATAATATAATTTACGATATCGTTCGCGACCTCTGTTTTTTTCTTTAACTCAAAATTAGTTATTTTATTGTGTTTGTCAATGATCGTAACTTTATTTGTGTCGCCCGAAAAGCCGCTGCCTTCTTCACTTGCAGAATTGGCAATTATAAGGTCGAGGTTTTTGCCGCTTAGCTTTTTTTGAGCGTATTCCAGTACGTTATCCGTTTCCAAAGCAAAGCCCACCAGGCATTGTTTCTTTTTAATTTTTCCGAGCTCGCTTAAAATGTCTTTTGTTTTTACCAGGGCAAGGTCAAGGGTTTCATTACTTTTTTTGATCTTTGAAGTGCTTACCTCTTTGGGTTTGTAATCCGCAACCGCGGCTGAACATACAGCAATAACTGAGTTTTCAAATTCTGCAATACAGGCCGAATACATTTCTTCCGCGCTTTCAACTTTTATAATTCGAATGCCTTTGTGCGGACTTAAATGCGTTGGACCAAGCACCAGTGTTACCATTGCACCCTGACGCGCAAAGCTTTCGGCAAGGGCAATACCCATTTTACCTGAACTCCGGTTGCCTATAAATCTCACGGGGTCAATGGCTTCATAGGTTGGTCCGGCATTTACCAAAACCTTCTTTCCACTTAAAGGTAAGCTTGAAGTAAAATATGCGTTTAAAAAAGCAATGATGTTTTCAGGTTCCGCCATTCTGCCCTCCCCGCTTAATCCGCTCGCCAACTCACCGATTTCCGCAGGTATAATTGTATTACCAAAGGCCGCAATTTTATTAAGATTTTCTTTCACCGAAGGATGCTGGTACATGTCCAGATCCATGGCGGGCGCAACAATTGTTTTTGATCTGGCCGAAAGATACGTGGCAAGCAAAACGTTATCACAAGCACCATTCGCCATCTTTGAAAGGGTATTTGCTGTTAAAGGCGCTATCAATAACAGATCGGCCCACTCAGCTAAATGCACATGATTGTTCCAGTTATTATC